>CANIRU010000013.1 GCA_947470025.1 Chloroflexota bacterium | reverse complement strand
GCCGGAAGGTTGAGGGGGATATGACGACGACTGAACCGCAGATGATGGTGAACGACACCGGGCTGGCCGGGAAGGTCGTCATCGTGACCGGTGGCGGTGCGTTCGACGACGGCATCAGCAACGGTCGAGGGGCCTCGATCCTCTGCGCCCGCGCCGGGGCCAAAGTGGTCGTGGTCGGCCGCAGCGTCGGCCCGGCGCAGAAGACCGTGGACATGATCAAGGCCGAGGGCGGTGAGGCCTGCGTCATCACCGGGGACGTGGCGAGGGAAGCCGACTGCAAGTCGATCATCGAGCAGACCGTCGCCAAGTACGGGCGCGTCGATGGCCTCGACAACAACGTCGGCGAGAGCTCGCCCGGCACCGTTGTGACGATGGACATGGACAAGTACCGCGAGTACATGGCCATGAACGTCGAGAGCCAGATCCTGATGAGCCGCTACGCCATCCCCGCAATGGTGGAGACAGCCGGCGGCGGCGCGATCGTGAACATCTCGTCGGTGTCGGCGCTCCGTCCGAAGGGCAACGCGCTGATCTACTCGATCACGAAGGGCGCGAACATCTCGCTCACCCACGCGATGGCGGTGGATCACGCGAAGGACAACGTCCGCGTGAACTGCGTGATCATCGGGCCGGTCTACACGCCGACGGTGTACGAGCGCGGCATGACGGAAGAGCGGCGCAAGCAGCGCGCCAGCGCGAGCCTGCTGAAGATCGAGGGCACGGGCTGGGACACCGGCCAGATGGTCCGCTTCCTCCTCTCCGACCAGGCGCGCTTCGTCACCGGCCAGGCGATCGTGGTCGATGGCGGCGTGACGCTGATCGGCCCGGAGCGGTAGGGGATCGGGGGACCCCCACCCGGCCCTTCGCGAACGGGAGCGGGTTCTGAGCCCGAATACAACAGAGGCGCCCTCGCGGGCGCCTCTGCTCGTTCTACGTCGTGCAGGCCGAGGGCTACGCCTTCGCGAGCTTCACGACCGGGATCACGCGCGTCGTCTTCGTCTCGTACTCGGCGAAGTTCGGGTACTTCGTGGCCATGATCGCGTACACGCGGTCACGCTCGGCGCGGTCGACGGCGGTCGCCTTCGCCTCGTACTTCTCGGTGCCCACCTCGAGTGTCACCTTCGAGTCAGCGACGAGGTTGTGGTACCAGGCGGGGCTCGTCGGGGCGCCGGCCATGGAGGCGAACACGTAGCGGCTGCCACCCTCGTCCAGGTACATCACGGGTGTGGTGTGCTGGTTGCCCGACTTCGCACCCTTGGTCGTCAGGAGGAGGACGGGGCGGCCCTCGAAGTTGCCACCCACCTTCCCCTGGTTGGCGCGGAACTCCTCAATGATTGTCTTGTTGTAGTCAGCCATCGACATCGGCAGCTCATCTCTCGTGTTTCGCCGGCGCCCGGCGATCTCATGTCTGTTTGAGCATCGATCGTACCTCGAAGCCCCGCGGGACGGCGATCCGCGGCGTTCAAGAACCTCCCGGCGGGTTATCAGAGCTTCATCCTGATCTCACGCTTCCCTAACGTCTGACCGAGATCATCGTTCTAGTAGCGGAGGCCGAAATGAACCGAGCCGTGGGATTTGCATATGCCCTTTCGGGGGCAGTCGTCGTCACCTCGATCGTGGGGATGGTCGCGGCCACGGGGAGTCTCCCCTCCCGTCCGCCCGTGAGCACCTCCGCGGTGTCGATGATGGAGGCGCCGCCCACGACGCAGCCGGTGACGCTGCCGGTGCTAACGCCCGTGAGCACGCCGGACACCCGAGGCGCCATGACGGCGCCGGCGCCGCTCGAGCGGGTGGTCCGCCCAGAGTCGGTGCGGGCTGTCACGGTTCCGAGCACCTCGAGTCGAATACGAGAAACCGAACACGACGACCACCACGAGGGTTACCGTGATCGCGGTAGCCGCGACGCAGACGGAGACGACTAATGGCTGCTCCGCGTGACCGTCGCACGATCGCGCGTCTCTCCGTCGCCGCCGGATCGGCCGCGACGCTGGCCGCTGCGTGGCTCGGCGTCCTCCAGGTTGAGGGCAACCCGCCGCCGGAGACGGCCGAGAATCTCGGCAGCACCCAGACGCTCGCATCCCAGCAGCTGACGCCCGCCCCTACCGTGGCCCCCGTCGCCGCTCCGACTCAGAGCGCCACGCCGCCCGCAACTGACACGGCGACCCCCACGAGGACGAGCATCCCCGCCACCACGACCCCGGGCGCCACGACCCCGCCCGCCGGGACCGCGACCGCGACCGCGACAAAGGCGGCCACGGTGGTGACACCGGCCGCGACGCCGACCCTCGTGCCGGCCCCGACCGCGACGCCGACGGTCGCGCCCGCAGTGCCGACCACCGCGGCGCCCCCCCGCGCCACGACCACGCGCCGCTCGCGCGCTTCCTAACGCTGATGCACACCCGCACCTTCCGGGCGATGAACACCGACTGGTGGATCGGCACGCCCATCGCCCTCGACCTCGCACCGTTCGAAGCGCTCGTCCACCAGGCGGAGCAGCGCTATTCCCGCTTCCTTCCCGGATCCGCGCTGTCACGGCTGAACCGCGAGCGCACTCTGCGCGACCCCGTGCTCGCCCAGCTCGTGCGGCACGCGCTCGGGATGCACGAGGCGACCGGCGGGGCGTTCGACGTGCGCGTGGGCGCGGCCCTGAACGCCGCGGGGTACGACCGGACGTTCGAACGCATCGCCGGCCTCGACGCCCGCGGAGGCACATCCCTGCTGACGTTCACGCCTCCGCTCACGGCGCTCCAGATCGACGTGTGCGGCGACGAGGTGCGACTGGGTGGCCCCGGCACCATCGACCTCGGCGGGATCGCGAAGGGCTGGACGGTCGACCGCGTCGCCGAGGCTCTCGAACAGGCCGGAGGACACGACTACCTGATCGACGGCGGTGGGGACATCCGCGCTGCAGGCCGCGACGAGCGCGGCGAGGCGTGGCGCGTCGGCGTGGGCGAAGGCCTCGCCGTGCGGCTCGAGCATGCGGCCGTGTGCACCTCCTCGACGCGCCGCCGTCGATGGCAGGCAGCGGGCGGCGACGCGCACCACATCATCGACCCGGCAACCGGGGCACCCTCCCGCCACACGATCGCCGAGGCGGTCGTGATCGCGCGCGAAGCGACGCTCGCCGATGTCCTCGCCACCACGCTCATCGCCAGCCCCGAACGCGGCCTCGCGAGCCTCGCGGCGCACGGGGCCGACGCACTAGTGCTGCGCGACGGGCAGTGGGAGATGACCGAGGGGATGCGTTTATGGCTCGCTTGACCCCGTCCGCCGAGATGGGCGCACCGGAGTACGAACGCGGACCGTGGCGCCTGCCGACGCCCGTCTACGTGCTGGTGTTCGCCAGCCTGGGCGTGCTGGCCACTTACGCGAGCCTCGAACTGTGGAGCGGAATGGCGAGCGCGGAGCAGCCGCTGCTCTGGTGGGCGGGACGTGCGCTCGGCTTCCTCGCCTACATCGCGCTGTGGCTGTCGATGATCTTCGGGTCACTCGTCTCCTCCGGCGGCGCCGGAGGCACGCTGTCCAAGAAGTGGGTGATGGACTTCCATCAGGAGTGGACCCTGGCCGCTGTCATCTCGACGGTGCTCCACGTCCTCGTGCTGGTCACGCACGCCGAGTCGCACGTGACGCCGTGGGCCGCGGTCATCCCGTTCGCTTCGGCGAGGCTGACGTGGGAGATCGGGATCGGCACGATCGCGGGTCTCGGGCTGGCCGTGATCGCGATCAGCTCGTGGCTGCGAACGCTTGTGCCGTACACGGCCTGGCGCGCGATCCACGCCCTCTCGTTCGGCGTCATGCTGCTCGCGCTCGCTCACGGGATCACGGTCGGCACCGACTCCGGCACCCCCCTCGTCACCTGGCTCTACCTCGGCACGACGGCAGCACTGACGGTGGTGATGGCCGTACGTGTGGTGACCGCGCTCGCCTCGAAGCCGCGCGTCGCCTGAGGGCGCTGGCCGCGCCTGCCGCGCAACCTTCACGTTGACGACAACGTCTGCTATCCCGTAGGGTCGCGTGAAGGAAGGGGCACGCATGGCCCAGGCGATCGAGCAGGAACCGGCACTCCACGCGCCCGCCGCCCCTGCCCTCCACACCAACTCGAGGCCCGAGACGCTGCACGGCGTCGCTGAGGCCGAGGGCGGCATGTTCCGCTCGATGCGGCACCGCAACTTCCGCCTGCTGTTCATCGGCACGCTCTTCTCCGCGAGCGGCCTCTGGCTCCAGCAGGTCACCATCAACTACCTCGCCTTCGCCCTGACGAACTCCTCGTTCGTCGTCGGGCTCGCGAGCGGTGCGCGCTCCGTGCCCCTGTTCGCGGCCCCCTTCGGCGGCGTCATGGCCGACCGCTACGACAAGAAGCGGCTGATGCTCTGGACGCAGGTCGCCCAGATGGTGCTCACCCTGGCGTTCGCCATCGTCATCGTGAGCGGCAATCTGCAGGTCTGGCACATCTTCGTGTTCTGCCTCTTCAGCGGCGTCGCCTGGGCGCTGAACATGCCCGTCCGCCAGTCAGTCATCCCCGCGAGCGTGCCGCGCGAGGACCTGATGAACGCGATGGCGCTCAACTCCGCCGGCTTCAACATCACGCGGATCATCGGGCCGGCGCTGGCGGGGATCATGATCGCGAAGGTGGGCGCCGGGGAGAACTTCCTGATCCAGTCCGCCGCGTACCTGATCGTGGCATTCCTGGTGCTTCAGCTCGCCTTCCAGCCATCGTTCTACGACACAAAGCCGGCCGGGAGTGCGATCGAGAACCTCAAGGAGGGCGCCGTCTTTGTGTGGCGGAGCGCGACGCTGCGCGTGCAGATGATGCTCGCGCTCGTGCCGGTCGTGATCGCATTGCCGTACATCGCGATCCTGCCGCAATTCAACGCCGAGGTGCTGGACGGCACGCCGGGCACGTTCGGCATGCTGATGGCCGCGCCCGGCCTCGGCGCGGTCGTCGCGACACTGTTCGTCGCGAGGATGAAGAACAACGTCCGCTATGGACTGCTCTTGCTCGGCTCGCTGCTCGCGCTCGGCGTTTCGCTGATCGCGCTCGCGTTCGCCTCGACGCTGCTGGTGGTGCTGGTGACGCTCGTTGCCGTCGGGGGAACGCAGATGGCGTACATGACGGCGAGCCAGACGGTGGTGCAGCTCGCGATCCCGGACGAGTACCGCGGCCGGGTGATGGGTATCTACATGCTCAACCAGGGCATGCTCCCGCTGGGATCGATGTTCGCGGGGACGCTGGCCGACGTGTACAGCGCATCGATCGCGCTGATGATCATGGGCGGCCTCGTCGCCGCCCTCGCCGTAGTCTTCTACTTCCGCGCGGGCAGCCTGCGCCGCCTCTCCGTCTAGGCTGCGCCCCACCTCGGACCTCTCGAGGTAGAGTGACCGCGGAGGGGGCCTGTATGACCACGCGTATCTACGAGTCCGGCGACCTGCAGGTGCTGTGGGACTCACAACGCTGCGTCCACGTCGCCGAATGCATCCGTGCGCTGCCCAGCGTCTTCAATCCCCTCGCGCGACCGTGGGTCCGCATCGATGCCGCCGGCGCGGACTCAATCGTCCAGGCGGTAGAGCGCTGCCCCACAGGCGCGCTGCACTGGCTGCGCACGGACGGGACGACCGAGGCTCCCGATGTCCCTTCGACGGTGGTCACGATCCCGAACGGCCCGTTGGTGCTGCGCGGCGATCTGCACATCGCCACGCCCGAGGGCACGACAATCGCACGAGAGACGCGGCTGGCGCTGTGCCGTTGCGGCGCGAGCGAGAACAAGCCGTTCTGCGACAACACCCACCGACGCATCGGATTCACGACAGACGATGCACCGCAGCCCGCCAGCGCGGCCCCCGCGCACTTCACGCACGAGGATCGCGATCGCGCCGAGAGCCCCGATGATCTCGGCCCGGCGCAGCCGCCCGTCTTCCGCGACGAGCTCCGCGAGTAGCTCTACTTCACTGCCGCCGCGCCGAGCTGCAACGGCTGCGTCAGGTCGACGCCCGGCAGCACCCAGTCAAGGACGCGCGTGAGCTGGTCAGCGACCTCGGTGGTCAGTCCCGCGCCGGGATGGCGCACGCGAGCGCCCTCGATCAGGCCGCGGCGGCGCAGGATCTCCTTGCGGATGGCGACACCGGGCTGCTGCTCGAACACGATCAGCGGCAGGAAGCGCGCGTAGAGATCACGTGCCGTCGCCCAGTCCCCCGCCTCGGCGGCGTGGGTCATCGCCATCAGTACCTCTGGGAACGCGAAGCCGGTGTTGAACCCGGCCGAGCCCTGCTCGAGGTCAAACAGGCCGTAGAGCGCGCCGAGCCCGGTGAGCACCGGCACCTGCCGCGCCATGCCTCGACGCAGCGCCGCGACGCGCGTGGGGGTCGGGACGCCCTCCTCCTTCAGGCACGCCACGGCGGGCACCTGCTCGATGATCCGCAGCAAGAGCGAGACGGGCATGTGCACCTGCGTGGAGGCGGGATGGTCCTGCGCCACCAGCGGAATGCCGATCGCCTGCCCGACGCGCGTGAAGTAGTCCAGCACGCGGTCGTCATTCGGGATCGGCTCGTACGAGGGCGCGACCATGACCGCCGCGGCGCCGAGGGACTGCGCCATCTGGCTCAGGTCGATCGTGCCGCTTGTGCCCGCGTGGCTCGCGCCGACGATCACCGGCATGTCGCCGGCCGCCTCGACGGCGGTCGCGATGATCTGCTCGCGCTCGCGGTCGGTGAGTCGGTTCGACTCGCCCAGCACGCCGAGCACCGTGACGCCGTCCGCGCCGATGCGCCCCATGAACGACACGAGCCGGTGCATCGACGAGAGGTCGACCGTCTCGTCGTCCCGGAACGGGGTGGCGAGGATTGGGAACACGCCGCGGAAGTTCTTGGAAGGGGCCATGCGATACCTCGAGTGCAGCGGGAGCGGGATGCGCGAAGTGTATCGGGCAAGCAGAAGGGGCGCCCGTTCGGGCGCCCCTTCGTCGCTCTGCCGGCGGGCGGAGGCTAGACCTCGTAGATAAGGTTGGTCTTGTGCGTGATGCCGCGACCGCTGTCCCACGGGCCGAACGCCTTGTCGAACCCGCCGATGTTCGGCTGGACGAAGTGGCGGGTCGGCGTCGCGTAGAACTGGACGTGGGGCATCCAGTCGGAGACCCACTTGTCCTGGAAGGTGTTCAGGAGATCCTGACGCGCCTTCAGGTCAAGCTCGCCGAGCGCCTTGTCCAGCAGCGCGTCCGCCTCGGCGTTCTCGAAGGAGCCGTAGTTGCGGCTCCCCTTGCTGTGCCAGCGCGCGTAGGCCTCGAGCACCGCGTCCGGGGCCATCGTGGAGTCGTTCGAGATGGACTGGAAGTCCTTGCCGGCCTGCGACTTGTCGAAGACCGCCGTCTCGGGCGCCTTGATCACGATCTTGATCTTCGGGAACAGCTTTGCCATCTGCGCCTGGAAGCGCAGGGCGTTCTCGCGGTTGTCTGCCTTGACCTTGTGCATGATCTCGAACTCGAGCTTGTCGCCGTCAGCAAAGCCCGCGGCCGAAAGGAGCTTCACGGCCTCCTCGCGGTCCTTGGCCTTGGTTGCCGGGTTCCAGCCCGCGAGCGTCTTCACCTTGTCTTCGTTCCAGGCTTCCGGGAAGTTCGGGTGCAACGCGGCCAGCCAGCCCCAACCGGAGCCGTGGTACCCGCTGCCGACCTCGTCACGATCCGTGGCGAGGTTGAGCGCCTTGCGGACGCGGATGTCCGCGAACGGCTTGTGCTTGAAGTTGAACATGACGAACTGGTAGTTCACGCCGACGTAGGAGTACAACAGCGCGTCCGTGCGCGCCGTCTGGATCGTCTTCTGCTCCTGAGCGGTCGGTGAGCTCAAGTGGCTCACCTGCTTGGAGACGAAGGCGGCGAGGCTCGCCGCGCGGTCCGGGATCGCGACCTGCACCACCTTGTCGAAGTACGGCTGATCCTTCACCCAGTAGCCCTCGTGGCGGCTGTAGGTCTGGCGGACGCCGTCCTGCGACTCCGTGATCATGTACGGGCCCATGCCACCGAACTTCATCGGGTCCTTGAACCCGATGTCCACGATCTCCTTCGGCATCATGACGTTGCGGATCTCGGTGATGCCGTTCAGGAAGCCACTGCTGGGCTTCGCCATCGTCACCTTGACCGTGGTCGCGTCGATCGCCTCGACCTTCGAGATGCCCTCGAGGGTGGTCGAACGCTGGAAGTTGCCCTTCGGCAGCTTCTCGGCGTCCGCCGTGTTGCCCGCGATGCGGTTCAGGTTCCACGCCAGGTCAGCCGCGTCCCAGTCGCGCCCGTTCCAGGGCGCGCGGTTGTGCATCTTGATGCCCTTGCGCACCTTGAGCAGGAACGTGTTCTTGTCGGGGATCTCCCACGACTCGATCAGGCTCGGGCGCAGCTTGCCGGACCACTCGTCCAGCTCCAGCGCGCGCTGACCGATGATCATCCACTCCGAGTTGGAGACGGCCGTGTGCTGGTCGTGCTGGACATTCGTCTCAGTCAGCTGCTGCGTGAAGGTGCCGCCCTTCTTGGGCGTGCCCTTCACCACGGGCATGCCGGCACGTTCCGCCTGCGGTGCGACGGCGGCCGCCGCCGGGGTGCTCGCGGACTGCGGTGCCGCGTCGTTCACGGACTTCTTCGGGCCACTGCTGCAGCCGATGAGCGCGGCGCTCGCCAGACCGGCGCCGGCGAGGACGCTGCCGCGGAGCATGGACCTGCGGCTCACCCGAGCCGCATCGATTCGAGACCAGTAGTCACCAGACGGCATTGAGGACCCCTCCAGTTCAGATGCCGAGCACCCGGGTGTTCTCGGGATACGCTCCTTATAGGAACTCAGATTCAAGGTCGTCTACGGACATTCCCATCATGATCGAGGCAGCACCGCATTCGTGACGTGCATCACAACGTCTGGAGACAGCGAGCCCCGCGTCGGGGGGGGACACGCAGCGGGGAACGATTGCTCGATCCCCGCTTGCGAATCACTGATGAGGAACCTCGAGGCTAGCGCGAGCCCTTCAGACGCGGGTCGAGGACGTCACGCAGGGCGTCACCGAACATGTTCGCGCCGAAGACGACCAGGCTGAGCGCGATCGCCGGGCCCCAGAGCAGCCACGGCGCGGCGAACATGTACGCGCGGCCCTCGGCGGAAAGCATGTTGCCCCACGACGGCGCCGGCGCCTGGATGCCGAACCCGAGGAAACTGAGGGTCGCCTCGGCCAGGATGAACTGACCAAACGCGAGCGACGCCAGGATGATGATCGGCGACGTGATGTTCGGCAGGACGTGCTTCATCATCACGCGGACGTCCGTCGCCCCCACCGCTCGCGCGGCCATCACGTACTCGCTGCGCGCGACCTGCATGCTGGCGCCTCGAAGGACGCGCGACTCGGAGACCGCGTTCGGTAACGCGAGGGCGATCACGACGATCACCTGCGAGGGAACATCGGGGAACCTGGCTCCCAGCACCACCATGATCGCGATCAGCAGGATGATGCCCGGCACCGCCTGGATCGCGTCGACCACGCGCTGAACGAGGTAGTCGAACGTCCCGCCGAGGTACGCGCTCAGGACGCCGAGGGCGGTGCCCGGGATCAGCCCCAACATCACGGCAAAGACGCCCACGAAGAGCGAGATCCGCGCCCCGTAGACGAGGCGGCTGAACACGTCGCGTCCGAACTGGTCGGTGCCGGCCCAGTACACGGAGTTCGGCGCGATCAGTGCCGTGCGCTGGCTCTGCTCGAGCGGGTTGTACTGGGCGATGCTGTCGGCGAAGAGCGCCGTCAGGATCAGCAGCAGCGTGATCACCGCGCCGAAGGCCCCCAGCGGCTTGCGGCGCAGGAACTTCCAGGTGGCCGACAGCACCCGGTACGGGATGCTCGGCGGGGCCACCGATCGACCAAACTGCTGTGCGGCTTCAGTCATTGCCATCAACGGTTCCGTTCCTGCATGGTCATGTTCTCGACGATCGGGCGCGCTCGGCTAGGAGTAGCGGATCCGGGGGTCGAGGTAGCCGTACGAGAGGTCGACGAGCAGGTTGGTCGCCATGACGAGAATGCCGACCGAGACGACGACGCCCTGGATCACGGGGTAGTCGCGGCGCGTGATCGCATCGAGCAGTAGGCGGCCGATGCCGGGCAGCGCGAACATGCTCTCGGTGATGACGGAGCCACCGACGAGTGCCGCGAACTGCAGGCCCAGCAGCGTCACCACGGGAATCAGCGCGTTCTTCAGACCGTGCTTCACGATGATGCCGAAGTTCGTCAGGCCCTTGGCGCGGGCCGTGCGCATGTAGTCCTGCTGCAGCACGTCCAGCATCGTCGTGCGCATCATGCGCGCGATCGTGGCGGACAGCCGCAGGCCGAGGACGAACGCCGCCGGCAGGATGATCATCAGGTGCTGCGATGGATTCTCCGCGAACGTCTGGTACTGGAATGGGATCGACTTCGACCACCACAGCGCCGGCAGCACCACAATCGCCTGCGCCGCGACGAAGCTCGGCAGACTGATGCCAGCGATCGACCCGCTGCGCAGCGCGTAGTCGAGGAACGAGTCCTGCCGCACCGCGGAGGTCACGCCCAGCGGGATCGAGATCAAGATGGAAACGAGGATCGCGATGCCGGCCACCTCGGCGGTGACGGGGGCGCGCGACATGATCATGTGCGTGACCGGGACGTCGGTCCACAGCGAACTGCCGAGGTCGCCACGAATGACGCCTCCGACGTAGCGGACGTACGCCTCCGGCAAGGACTGGTCGAGTCCGAGCTTGGCGGCGAGTTGCGCCTTCGTCTCGGCGGTTGCGCGTCCGTCGGCGAGCAGGATATCGACCACGTTTCCCGGCAGCAGCCGGACGAGTGAGACGACGATGAACAACAGCACGAGGAGCGTCGGGATCATGCCGAGCAAGCGGCGCAACACGTATCTGGTCATCTAGCCCTCCCGCAATCCGGTGACCACCGGTCTGACTGGTGCGTTGGCGTTTCCCCGCGCCGCGGCGTCAGTCCGATGGCCGTCATTCTATGCGTCAGGCAAGGGCGATCTGGGGCCGCCCTCCCACCGATTCACGCTTCTGTGGCGCGCGAGGATATCGCGGATACGGCATTGCTCGCCGAGGCCCAGCCGCACGTGGCTTGCCTCGATTGAGTCCCGACGATCGCTGATCCAGTCACGCCAACTACTCGCGGTTATAGGAACGATGGGATTGCCTCGTCTACGGACATCTCCGTCATGACTAGTACGCCACACGGATACAAGCGGATGTTCACCGTGCAGGAATCTCGCCCGAGCGCCGCGGTCGTTCGTGACAATGTGCACGAAGTACGCAGCACGCCGACGGGCCGGGGAGAGTTCCTCTCGCCCGGCCCGTTGGGGGTCCTCGAAGCGAACGAGGGCTAGATGATGCCCTGGTCCTTGTACTCCGCGATCTCCTTCTCGCTCATGCCCAGAAGCTCACCAAAGACGTAGTCGGTGTGCTCGCGGATGAGCGGGGAGCGGAGGGAGTTGTTCGCGGGCGTGCGCGACATCTTCGGCGGGAACGCCTCGATCTCGAACTCGCCGATCTCCGGATGCTGGATCACCGGGTACACGTCGCGGTGGCGGAGCTGCGGGTCGTAGTCGACGCGGTCCTCGGCGCCCTGCACCGCGACTGCGATCACGCCGACGGACTGCAGCACGTCCTGGATCTCGTAGCGACGTCGAGGCGCCGTCCACGTCGAGATGATCTCGTCGAGGACGTCCTGGTTCTTGACGCGCGCCTCGTTCGTCGCGAAGCGCGGGTCCGTCAACAGCTCCGGCTTCTTCATGACGTCGCACAGCGCTTCCCACTGCTCGTTCGTCTCGGCGGCGATGAACACCCACCAGTCCTGCCCCTGCCGGTCGATGCCGGCGCAGCGGTAGGTGTTGTGAGGGGCGAGGCCCGGCCACTCCGAGTGGTTGCCGGGAGGGAAGTCGGGGCGGTCCGTGCCGCGGCCGTTGACCTGGAAATCGAGGAAGTACGGGCCGAGCAGCGACATGGCCGCCTCGGTCACCGCGTAGTCCACGCGGACGCCCTTGCCGGTCCGCTTCGCCTGGAGCAGGCCCATGATCAGGCCGAGGCCGCCGATCCAGCCCCCGGCGATGTCCATGTGGGAGTAGCCCCATCCGGCCGGCTCGCGGCCCGGCAGGCCCGAGGTGTAGGTGAGGCCGCTGCCGGCCTGCGCCGACGGGCCGAACGTCCGGAAGCCGCCCCACGGTCCTTTGTGCCCGAAGCCGGCCGTGCTGAGGTAGGTGAGCTTCGGGTTCAGCGCGAGCAGGTTCTCCCAGGTGAGGTCCCAGGAGTCGAGCACGTTGCCGGAGAAGTTCTCGGCGAGCCCGTCACTCTTCTTGATCAGCTCGTGCAGCAGCCGCATCCCCTCCGGGTGGCGGGTGTTGAGGCAGATCGCAAGCTTGCCGTTGTGCAGCTGGTTCCAATACGGACCGGTGTAGAAGGGCGGCGAGCCCTCCTCCTGCCAGACCTTCTGGTCCTTCGCGTTGATGCCGCGCGCGGGGCGGAAGTCGAAGCGGTGGTCGTCCGGCTGGTGCGGCGGCTCGATGTGAATGACCTCGGCGCCGTACGGCGCGAGCATCCGCGGCCCCCAGGGGCCGACGGCGTACCACGTGAAGTCGATGATGCGAACGCCGTTCAGGAAGCCCGGCGGCAGTCCCGGTCCAGTCATCGTGCGACTCCCGTCGAGGTGAGAATGTCGACCTGCGCGGTGCTGAGGCCGAGGTCCTTCGTGAGGATGCTGCTCGTGTGCTCACCGAGGTGTGGCGCGCGGCGCTCCGGGCGCATCCCCAGCTCGTCGCTGAGGTAGAACCCCTTCGGGTACGGCACGGCCTTGCCGATCTCGTCGTGCTGGACGTCCACCCAGAAGCCACGCTCCTTGTAGTGATCCTTGCCGAAGTTCTCCTCGGGACGGCGGATGTCGACCCACGGGAGGCCCATGCCCTGCCCACGCAGGAAGACCTGCTCGGCGGTCTCGGTGGCGATGAGGCGCTTGATGCCGTCCGCGACGGCGGTGCCGTGACGCACCTGCTCGGCGCGGTAGAACTCGTCCATCCACTGCGGCTCTTCGAGCTCGCCCGCGACGCCCTTCTCCTTCATCCAGTCGATCATCTTCACCCAGGAGTTCTGGTTGAAGCGCGGCGTGGTGACGATGGCGTAGCGGCCATCTGCGGCCTGCATCTGGTTGCTGGTGCGGTACGTCGGCGCGGCGTGCTGGCCGGTCTGGCGCAGGAACGGCTCGTCGTACCACATCCAGTAGGACACGGCGCGCTCCGTGCACACCGCGCAGCAGTCGTGGATCGAAACGTCGAGGTGCTGACCGAGGTTGCTGCCGAGGCGCTCGAAGAGCGCCGCCGTGATGGTGTGCAGCATCATGATCGACGCCATGTTGTAGGCCTGCCGGCCCTGCCCGCCGATCGGCGTCGTCTTCGGCTCGGAGTACCCGGTGCTGCCCATCTGCCCGCCGAGGGCGAGGTGCGCCGAATCGTTCATCGTGTAGCCGACCCACGGGCCGTCCTGCCCGAAGTCGGTGAGAGACGCGTAGATCAGCTGCGGGTTGGTCTTCGACACCGTGGCGTAGTCGAGGCCGTACCGCGCGAGGGTGCCGGGGCGGGTGCTTTCCACGAACAGGTCAGCCGTGGCCAGCAGCCGGCGCAGCAGATCCTGGCCGGGGAGCCTCGTGACGTCGATCGCGAGGCTCTCCTTGCCGGTGTTGTACCACCAGTAGTCGAGGCACTTGTTCGGGTCCGGCTGGTCGTTCACGTACGGGCCGGTGAAGCGGCCGTCGCTGCCGGTGACCGGCTCGATCTGGATGACCCGGGCGCCCGAGTCCGACATCAGCTTCCCGACGAACTGGTTCCGGCGGTCCGCCAGCTCGATGACCGTGAATCCCTCGAACACCTTCGGCATAGCCGATCCTTCCGGGCAGTCGCGCAGGTACCCCCGAGGGGTTCCGGTTCAAGCGGTTATAAGAATCTGAATGATCCGGCGTCTACTGACAGTTGGGTCACCCACAGCAATGCGCCGCAGAATCTACCACACGTGACCCCGCGGACCGCGCGACCTCGACTCGGAGCGCCCCGACGAGCGCACCGACGCGCACGGCGGGCGTACTATCTGCCACCGAACCCGAGATGCACGAGGAGGACGACGAGATGAAGGCCACCCGCGTATACGAACAGGGCGCCCCCGAGAACGTGAAGATCGAGGATGTCCCGCAGCCGGAGCCGACCTCGATGCAGGTCGTCGTGAAGGTCGCCGCGGTCGGCCTCTGCGGCCACGACCAGTCCGACCGCAACGGGCTCACGCGCCCGCACGTCGGCATCCCCTTCACGATCGGGCACGAGATCGCGGGTACCGTGGTCGCGCTGGGCGACAAGGTGACCGGCTTCGCCATTGGCGACCGCGTCGCAACGAAGCAGCAGACGCACTGCGGCGAGTGCACCAACTGCCGCATCGGCCGCGAGATCCTGTGCGAGCAGGGACGGAAGTTCAATTACGGCGGCTGGGCCGAGTACGTCGCGCTCCCCGTACCGGGTCTACTGAAGGTGCCCGAGAACATCGACCTGAAGGACGCCGCGACGATCGCGTGCACGGTGGGCACCACGCTCAACGCGCTGCGCAATGTGGGACAGGTGAAGCCGGGCGAGAACGTGCTGATCACCGGCGCGGGCGGCGGCCTGGGCCTGCACGGGATGCAGGTGGCGAAGGCGCTGGGCGGGCGCGCGATCGCGGTGACCTCGTCGCCCTCGAAGGTCGACCAACTGCGCGCGGCCGGCGCGGACGATGTGGTCGTCGCACAGGGGAAGGACTACTGGGAAGAGATCGTGAAGGTGACCGATGGGGGGCCGCAGGTCGTCCTCGATAACGTCGGGCACCCCGACCTGTTCGGCCCGATCTTCCGCTCGCTCGCCCGGAACGCGCGCTACGTGTTCACGGGGCAGGTGTACCGCCAGAAGATCGACCTCTACCCGGCGTTCCTCTTCGGCAAGGAGACGCAGCTCCGCGGCGCCGGTCCCGGCGACATGGCGGACTTCGCCGACTCGCTAACGCTCGTCTCAGAGGGCAAGGTGAAGTCGATCATCGATCCCATGGCGCTGGACGACGTCGTCGAGGCCAACCGGCGGCTCGATGCCAGCTCGTTCTTCGGCCGCGGCGTGCTGATCCCGTAATGGTGAACACGGACACCACCCGCGAGGTCCGCGCGACATTGCAGCGCTGGCTGGACGGCACCGTCGCGGCCGACGCCGACGCGCTCGAGGGCCTCGTCGCGTCGGACTACACGTTCACGCACGCGAGCAGCGGGCACGCGGACACGCGCGAGGAGTGGCTGGAGTCGTTCCGCAACGGCAGCCGCCGCTACCACGTATGGACGATCACCGACGAGTCCTACCGCGTGTACCCGGGCGTCGTCCTCGTGCAGGGCGTTGGGCACCAGGAGATGGGGCCGGTGGACAACCACCGCAACCTAGAGACGACATTCCTCTGCGTCTGGATCAACGACGCCGGCGCGTGGAAGTGCGCGAGCTGGCAGGCGACGGAGATCCGTTCGCGCTGACTCCCCGCCCGGATCGTCGAAACACGACACGCAACGCCGCCCACGAGGGCGGCGTTGTTCGCGGGGCGGCAGTCCACGGACATAGGGCGTGCTATCGTCGCCGCGCTCTGAAGGGGGCGTGAGAACCAATGGCAACCATCCAGACGATCAACGGACCGAAGGACACCTCCGAGCTCGGTGCGACGCTGACGCACGAGCACCTGAACAGCGGTATGGGCAGCTTCGAGCGCCTCGGCTACTACAACCGAGACGACGCGGTGCGCCGCGGCGTCGAGGCACTTCAGCACGCGTACGACGTCGGCATCCGCACGGTCATCGACTGCACGCCGCTCGACCTCGGCCGGGACGAGGGCCTGTTCCAGGGCATCGCCGGCAAGACGCCGATGAACGTGATCTGCGCCACTGGCGTCTACCGCTGGGTGCCGATGCCGTACAGCGCGTGGGACGAGGACGGCGCGGCAGCGTTCATGCTGCGGGAGATCAACGACGGGATCGCGGGCACCTCGATCCGCCCGGGGATGATCAAACTGGCTTGGGACATCGAGTATCAGTTGGAGCCGCTGCGCATCCAGATGGAGAAGATGGCGCGCGGCGCGGCCCGAGCCGCGAAGGCGTCCGGCCTGCCGATCACTTGCCACACCCGACCTGCCGACTACCACGGCGACCGACTCCTCGACATCTTCGAGGAGGAAGGACTGGACCTCCGCGCGGTCACGATCGGGCACACCAACGACAGCACGGACATGGACTACGTGCTGCGGATGGCGAAGCGTGGCGCGACGGTCGGCCTCGACCGGTTCTCGCCGCGCATCGACGAGGCGGAGCAGGAGCGCCGGGCGCGCGTTGCGCTGACCCTCGTCGAGGCCGGCTATGCCGAGCAGGTGTGCCTCAGTCACGACAGCGCGTCGTACAGCCTCAACGGTGGCCCGGCCAGCGGGGGCGTGCGACCGGAGAACCCGCGTGCGTTCTGCCTCGTGTCCGAGGTGCAAATCCCGTGGCTCAAAGCGCACGGCGTGACCGATGACCAGGTCGACGCGATGCTCGTGCGCTCGGTGCGCGCGACGTTCGAGGCGGCCGCGACGATGAAGAAGTAGGCGCCCCCGCGTCGCGCCGCGAGGAACGCGCGAGGGGACCCGGACGCACGCTGCCTGCTGAGAGTTGGGGCGGGGTGGCCGCGTTGGGCGGCCCACCCCTACCCCTCCCGGCGCGGGAGGGGTTCAGAGGGAAGAGAACCAAGTCTGAGGGGCTGCGCCCCTCAGACTCCCGGCGGAGTAGACGATGCCGCGACAGGTCCTCTGAATAGGCCACCGGGAGGGGTGGGGGACGAAGCCCCCTTCCTCCTGCGAGTCGAGCTACGCAGGCCGCTCGATCAATTCGATGCGGACGTGGTCCGGCACCTCGAAGAAGCAGACGCGCGACACCGAGCCCATGAACGGCTCCACCACCAGCTTCGCGCCCAGGGCCGTCAATCGCTCGATGTCGGCCTCGAGGTTGTCGGAGTCGAAGCCGAAGTGCTCCAGGCCTTCGTGCTCCTCGGCGGTGCCGCGGGGCAGCGTCTTGCCCTCCGGCGCGCCGGAGATGTTCACGCGGAAGCCGGTCTCGGAGTCACACGCGACGAAGCGTACGCCGCCCGCGCGGAGTGTGTCGCTGAAGATCGTGAAGTTGAACGCCTGCACGAACCACGCTGCGGTCTTCTGCGGGTCGTCGGCCTTGATGTGGATGTGGTTGATCGCGTACGGCATCGGTTCCCTCTCGTCTCGAGCTATCTAGCGGGCGTCGAGAATGCGCGATGCACCTCGCACGACACGCGGATCTTCGCGTTCAGCTCGCCGGTCTCGGCATTCCGCAGCTCAACGTCTCCGACGGCGAGCGTGCCACCCTTGCGCATCATGCGTGCCTCCACAAGGCTGGTGTCGCCACGTGCGCTCGACAGGAACGCGACGGTGAGCTCGCGCGTCGGCCCGGCCTGCTCGCCGTCGCCGAGCATACTCGCCAGGCACACGCGCATTGCGGCCTCACCGAGCGATGCGACGATGCCACCGTTGAGCCCATCGCGCGCGCCACGGAGCTTGATCGCCTCGCGATGGGCGGCGAGGCGCGCGTAGCCGTCGCCCACCGCGTCGACACGCAGGTCGTACTCGCGGAAGAACGGCGTGGCCTCCCACTCGGCGGGCGTGCGCGGCGCGCTCATTTCCGGTGATCCTCGCGCGGCGCGCGGGGACGCAGGGAGTAGTCCACGACCCCCTTCAGCACTGCAGTGCCACGATCATCGTGCGCAATGATGTCGATCACGGCGTCCTGCTCGCCCATCGAAACCACCCGCGTCACGATCGTGATCAGTCCGACCAGCGGCGCGAGGAAGTTCAGGTGCAGGCTGATCGTGCCGTTGAGCTGCTGCAGTGCCTCGTCGAGGCGTCCCCGCACCGCCGAGGTGGCGGCGACGTCGGCGGCGAACGTCACCGCTGCCGAGGTGTAGAGCGGATCGTCCTCGCGCCCGTCGCCGTAGCGGAGGTCGACGGTGTAGACGGCGGAATCCTCGTCGATGCGCTCGGGAACCACGCCGAGGCGCGCGCGCTCGGGCTGGGCACGCCAGGAGGCACGCAGCCGCTCCATGTCCGGGATCGCCATCGGGCCTCCTCGGCCAGCACTCGAGCCGCACACCAGCACTGTAATGGGCGGCGCGCCGCCCCGGTGGTACCTTGCGCCCGCGCACCGCGCAATGCCGGTGCCCCTGCAACGAAGGAGCAGCCCAGTGGCCGACGACCTCGAGATCATCGACATCCACACCCACACGTTCGCGAGCGCGGACCGGGGCATCGGCTGGCAGAAGTCGACGGGCCGCACCGACATCGTGCGAGACGGCACCATCGAGGAACTCTCCGGCATCATGGCCGCCTCGAACATCACGCACGCCGTGCAACTGATGTACACGCCGACGCGCTTCATGTACGAGGCGCGTATCAAGAGCCAGGAGTTGCCCACCGACCCCGCCGAGCGCGCGGCGGTGGAGCACGAGGTCCAGACGATGATGGCCCAGCGCATGATCGCCAACACCGAGTGGGCGATGGGTGTCAGCGCTGAACACCCCAACTTCTTCACCTTCGCTGGCCTCGACCCGGTCTACATGGACGAGGCGACGCTGGTCGGCGAGATCGAGGACAAGGTCGGCCGAGGCGCGCGCGGGGTGAAGATCGTGCCGCTCGCTCTGGCGATGTATGTGGACGACGCGCGGATGATGCCGGCGTACGAGGCGATCTCGCGCCTCGGCGTGCCGATCGTGTCCCAGGCGGGCGCGGGCGGCGAGCTCGGGGCACGTGGCGACCACTACGGCAGCCCGAAGTACTTCGCCGGGCCACTCGCGCAGTTCCCCGACCTCGTCGTGAACATCGCTCACCTCGGCCACGGGTACGAGGCCGACGTGATCGACCTCTGCCACCGCTTCCCGAACTTCCACGCCGACCTGTCCGGCCGCCTGCACGAACTGGACGACCCGAACGAGCACCTGACGGACGAGTCGCTCGTCGCGTTCATCCGCGAGTGCGGCGCGGAGCACATCCTCTTCGGCACGAACTACCCGCTAAACGACCCCGCGCTGTACGCGTCGGTCATGCGCCGCCTCCCGCTCACCGACCGTGAGAAGGAGTTGGTGGCGAACGGCAACGCGAAGCGCCTGCTGAAGCTCGCGTAGCCTCGACGGTACGAGAACCGTCCGAGGTCGGCGCTAGCCCAGCGCGTGCGCGACCGGGACGACGGTGTCGATGAGCCGCCGCGTCTGCTCAACGATGTCGTCGTCGTCGGTGCCGAGCGGACGCAGCACGAACTTCGACGCCCCGGCGGCGATGTACTCCCGCAGGCGCGCGAGGATCGTCTGCTCATCGCCCACCGCGAGGATCGAGCGCGGGTCGGTGTTCGGTGCGTTCCGTGCGAGCGCAGTGGCTGCCGCCTGCGCCGGAGCATCGTCCATGCTCCCGAACCGGAAGGAGAACGTCGCGCCGTAGTGGTCGTCGTCCACGGGCCGGCCCGCCTCAGCGCTCGCGGCGCGGATCGCGGCGATCACGGGAGCGATCTGCGCGGGCGTTTGGGCGCCGGAGATCCAGCCGGTGCCCACGGTCGCTACGCGACGGACGGCGGCGGGACTCGACCCGCCGATCCACAGCGGCAGCGGTGACTGCACCGGCAGCGGCGCGATGCGAGCGCCACGATAGCGGTGGTACTTGCCCTCGTGCGTCACAGTCTCGCCCGCCCAGAGGCGCGCCATCAGGCCGAGCGCCTCGTCGGTGCTCTGGCCGCGGTGCGCGCGGTCGATGCCCGCAGCCGTCCACTCGACGGCGTTGTCGCTGCCGACGCCGAAGGCCGGCAGGAAACGTCCGCCACTGAGGTAGTCGATGTTGGCGCACTGCTTGGCGACGACGAGCGGATCGCGCAGCGGCAGGACGAGGACGTTCATCCCGAACTTGAGCCTCGATGTGCCGCCCGCGAGCGCGGCGAGCGTGGTCAGCGGCTCGAGGAACGGCTCCGAGGAGATGAGGCGGTCGGTCTGCCAGATCGAGTCGATCGCACTGTCCTCACAGGTCTCGACCCAGCGCCACATCGCGCGGGGCGAGGTGAATGGGAACGTGGACATGCCCAGGCCGATGCGGACGCTCATGCGAGACTCCTAGCGCCGAGTAACAAGGCGCGAATCGTAGCGCGCTTCCCCGGCACGCGCGTCTCTGCTATGACTGCGCCGCGCCACTCGACCTCGGGCGGCGCAGCAGCCTGAGGGGGCCACGTGGTCGATCTGAACAGCCTGCCGAGCTACGAGAACCTGCCGCTGATCGAGGGCACCGAGGAGCACCACGCGTGGGGCATCTGGGGTGAGAACGACAACCTCGGCACGATCAACCTGCTGACGCCGGAGCACGTCGCGGAGAGCATGAAGCTCGTGAAGCGCGGCGTGAGCTTCAACCTCGACCTGCCGCTGGACCAGCCCGAGCGCATCGAGGGCGACCGGGGCCGCCAGCCGTACATCCACCACGTCTACCGCCGCCAGTCCGGCGGCGATGACTCGCTGGACCACTTCTACCTCCAGGGCTCGAGCCAGATCGACGGACTGCGCCACGTGCGCTTCGGCTCGCGCGGCTACTACACCGGCCTGCAGGACGATGACCTGGACGAGCAGCCGGGCGACCGCCTCGGCATCCAACACTGGGCTGAGCACGGCATCAACGGCCGCGCCGTGCTCCTCGACTTCCCCCGCTTCATGGGCGACAAATTCGATGTCCACGAGCGCATCGGCATCGACGGGCCGATGCTCGAGGCGATCGCGAAGAAGCAGGGCGTCGCGATCCGACCGCGCGACATCCTGCTGCTCCGCACCGGCTGGATGGAGTGGTACCTCAACTCGAAGGATCAGGGCCCGGAGCGCTTCGACATCGCCGCGCCGTCGCCGGGGCTCGATGGCATGCGCGAGACCGCGGTCTGGCTGTGGGACAACCACATTGCCTCGATCAATGCGGACAACATCGCAGTGGAGGCGCTGCCGCCCGTCCCACTGAATTTCCAGCACCGCCGCATGGTCGGCCTCTTCGGCATGCAGATCGGCGAACTGTGGGCACTCGACGAACTGGCCGAGGACTGCGCTCGCGACGGCATCTACGAGATGCTCCTCATCGCGAAGCCGCTCAACCTCCCGCGCGGCGTCGGCTCCCCGCCGAACGCGCAGGCGTTCAAGTAGGTTTGAGGTAGATCGACCGCGGAAGGCGAAAGGGCCCTTTGCACCGCCACAACGAACAGGAGCGCCCACGAGGGCGCTCCTGCAGCGTGTTGCCTCGAACGACCGGCTAGTAGATGACGGTGCGGTCGGCACCGGGGTCGACGGCCATCGTCTCGCCCGTGATCGCGCTCGACTGCGCCGCGGCTAGGAAGAGCACGATGTGCGCCGCATCGGCGGAGACCACGTGACGACCGATCGGGGGCTTGCGGGCCTCGGCGGCCGCCTTGGCCTGCTCCATCGTGATGCCGAGCGTGCGCACGTCGTATTCCATCTTCATTGCGTCGCGGTCGGTGTCCGACGGGCCGCCCGGGTGCACGGCGTTCACGGTGATGTGCTGGGCGGCGAGGTCGAGGGCGAAGCCCTTCGTCATGTTGATGATCGCGGCGTTGTTCGCCCCGGCGCTGCCACCACCGGCGCGGGCGGCCTGCCCGGCGATGTTGATGATGCGGCCCCAGCCCGCCTGCTTCATGTAGGGCAGCACCTCGAACATGCAGCGGAGGTAGCCGAAGGCCTTCACGTTGAAGTGGGCGAGCCAGTCGTCGACCGTCAGCTCGGTGGAGGAGCCGTACGGGAACGACGCGGCGTTGTTGACGAGGATGTCGACGCCGCCGAACTGCTTCACTGTCTCGGCGACCATGCGCTTCACGTCATCGGTCTGCGTCATGTCGGCGGAGATCGCGATGACCTTGCCGCCCGTCGCCTCGGAGATCTCCTTCGCCGCCTGCTCGAGGCGGTCGAGCCGCCGCGCGACGATCGCCACGTTCACGCCCTGCCCGGCGAGCGCGGTGGCGCAGGCGCGGCCGATGCCGACGCTACCGCCGGTCACGATGGCGGTCTTACCGCTGATGCCGTAGTCGATCATGGTGTCCCTCTTCTGTGCTGTTTTGAGCTGGCGACCGCCCGAGCGGGGGCGCGGGACGCATCCTACTCGCTCGCGGCAAGTCACCTTGCGTCCACTTCGCCCGTGATTCCACGACTACTCGAACCCGTAGAGCGTCGCCGGATTGTCCACCAGCACGCGGCGCCGCAGCGCCTCATCCGGGAACCACTGCCCGAGGAGGTTGAACAGCCCGATCGAGGAGACGCGCTCGAACGACAGGTGCGGGTAGTCGCTCCCCCAGATCAGCCGGTCCGGGGCGACCTCGGCGAGGGCACGCGCGAAGGGCGCGGTGTCCGCGAAGCCCTCGGCGGTGGACATGCGGTAGACGCCCGTCAGTTTCACCCAGCAGCGCCCGCCCCCCTCGCTCTGGCCGTGCCGCAGGAAGTCGAGGAGTTCCTGGAACCCCGGCTGCTGCACGCCATCCTTCGCGAGGAACATGCCCATGTGGGCAATGGAGAAGTCGACCGGCAGCGTCTTGAGCGTCGTGTTGAACAGCTCGCGAGTGAGCCAGCCCGGTGCGAGGAAGTCCAGCGACCAGCCGATCTCCGCGCAGCGCGCGGCCATCCGCTCGATCCTCGGCAGCATCGAGGCGGCGAGCGCCGGGTCGGGCGGGTGGATCGGCGAGACGTTGATGCGCACGCCGCGCACGCCCAGCGCGTTCAGTCGGTCGAGCTCGGCGTCCGGGATCTCCTCGTCAATGTCGACGATGCCGCGCGCGGCGGCGAGGCCCACTGTCCGCAGCGCGTCGAGGAGGCACGAGTTGTCGCGCCCGTACCCGCTGGGCTGCACAAAGACGTGCCGCTGGATGCCGAGCCTCCCGGCCAGCGCCAGGTAGTCCGCCAGCGGTGCGAGCGGCATCGGGTAACGCAGGTCAGGCGTGCCTGCCGGGTACTGCTCGATCGGCCCGAAGACGTGGAAGTGGGCGTCGGTGGCGAGCGGCGGTGCCTGCCACTCGATGGGGGTCGAGTCGTCGTGTGCCATGGTCGTCCCTACTTCGCAGCGATCGCGGCGGCGACGCCGTCGCGGAACTGCTCGGCGCCGATCCGCAGCAGGCCGAGCGCGGGGATGGTGACGAACTGCGCGCCGTCACGCACGAGGTCGGCGATGCCCGTGTGGTCGGTCACGCCGTTGCCGCCGATGCCCGCCCACTTGCCGGCGGCCTTGGTCTTCTTCACCACCTCCGACATCACCTTGCGCACCTCCGCCATCGGTGGGTGCCCCATGCTCTGGCCGAGGTCACCCGAGGCGACGTGCACCACGTCGATCCCCGGCACGGCGAGGATGCTGTCGAGGTTCGCGACCGCCTCGACCTCCTCGCACATCGGGATGACGAGGACGTTGTCGTTGATGAACGCCATCGAGTCCGGGCGCGCCATCGTCACGCCGTAATCGTGGGCGCGGCCGCTGGCGGAGCCTCGATGGCCCAGGGGGTGGTACCGCGAGGCGGCGGCGATCGCCGTGGCGGCCTCGGCAGTGTTGATGTGCGGGATGATCAGCCCCTGCACGCCGCGGTCGAGGTAGCGGAGGATCGTCGAGTCCTCGTGATTCGGGATGCGCGCGATCGGCGTGATGCCGAATGACTCCGCCGCGCGCACCATGTGCTCGACCTGGTCCTCGTTCATCGAGCCGTGCTCGCAGTCCAGGAAGACGAAGTCGAACCTCAGCAGTGCGAGCAACTCGACGATCTCGGGCGAGAAGCCGCTGACAATGCCGCCAATGACGACCTTCCCCTCCGCGAGCTTCGCCTTCGTAGTGTTGACGCGCATGGCTGCCTCCTCGACCTGCCTTGGTGTGGCGCGGCGTCGAGGTCGCGCCTCAACCGGCCGGGCCCCGCGCAGTGTAGTCGCGCCGCAGGCTAGACTGCCGGTCGGCTTCGTTTCGCGCTCATGCCGGGAATACCGGTGTCGTCGATAGGCTGGGAATACCTGGCCGGGCGCGCGCGATCCCGACCTGCGGGCCGCGAGGTGCTCGGGCGGTCAGTGGAAGAGGAGGCGAGCGATGTTCGAGGTGCGACTGATCGCTCGCGAGGAGATCGCGGACTTCATCCGCATCCACTCGATGGTCTACGGCCGTCACGCCTCGGACACCTACTTCCGGCAGGCGAACGAGCGGTTCGACGAGCAGCGCGACATCGGCGCGTTCGATGGCGACACGCTCATCGCGAGCAGCGTGATCCACGACCTGCGCCTGACGCTGCCCGGCGGCGCCTCGGAGCGCCTCGGCGGCATCACCAACGTGGCCGTCCAGCCGACCCACCGCCGTCGAGGCGCTCTGACCGGACTGATGCGCGACCACATGACGCGCCTGCACACGGACGGTATCGACTTCGCCATCCTGTGGGCGTCCGAGAGCCTGATCTACAACCGCTTCGGCTACGGCCTCGCCACATGGGTGGAGCGGTGGCGCATCGAGAAGCCGTACGTGGCGACACATCCGGGGAGGGATGGTGAAGCGCCCTCGAACGGCACGATCGAGTTCGTCGATGCGGACATGGCCCGCGCCGAGTGGCCCGAGGCGATGGCTCGCGCGATGGCGGGACGACCCGGCTTCTTCCCGCGCACCCGCGCCCAGTGGGAGACGTTCCACGAGGACGACCCGGCCACCCGCGACGGCGCCAGCGCGTTCTTCCACATCGTGTATCGCGTGGATGGGCGCATCGATGGCACTGCGATCTACCGCGTCGCAAACCACTGGCCCGAGCGGATCATGGCGAACGAGATCCGCATCCGTGAGCTGATGGCCGTGACGAACGAGGCGGCCCGAGCGCTCTGGTCATTCATCTTCAGCATCGACCTCGTCGCGGAGATCTCCGCCGACCTGCGCCCGCTCGACGACCCGCTGCCGTGGATGCTCCTCGATCCCCGACGCCTGCGGCGCCTCGTACAGGACGGATCGTGGCTCCGGCTCGTCGATGTCCGTTCGGCGCTGGAACGGCGCGCCTACGCGGTGACCGACTCGATCGTCCTCGACGTGCGAGACGCGTTCTGCGAGTGGAACACCGGGCGCGTCCGCCTCGACGTCTCACCCGAGGGCGCGCGCTGTACGCCGACCACCGACGCTCCCGACGTCACCGTGGAGGCGTGGGCGCTGGCGTCCGTCTACCTCGGCGGCACGCGCCCCAGCACGATCGCCCACGCTCGCGGTGTGGAGGAGCACACCCCGGGCGCCCTCACGCGTGCCGATGCGATCTTCGCGACCGACCGCGCGCCGTGGACGCCTGTGTTCTTCTAGTCTCCTTCGCGCTCATGCCGGGAATACCCGGCACGCGTGATCCAGACCTGCGGGCCTCAAGTCGCGCAGAGAGCAGTCGAGCGCGCACACTGGACGATGTCATCCGCGCACGCGAGGGAGTCCGCATGACCGCTGCTCACACCCGCGTCTACTGCAACGGCATGCTCGAGTCGTCGGACTTCCCGCTGGAGGATGTCTCGGTCCAGCTCGCCCGCCCGGACACGTTCGTGTGGGTGGACTTCCTCAACCCCGACCGCGCCGACCTCGAGCAGCTCGCTGTGGAGCTCGACCTGCACGAACTCGCCGTGGACGACGCGCTCGGCCCGCACCAGCGCCCGAAGCTCGACCGCTACGACACGCACCTCTTCCTCTCGTCCCACTGGCTCGCCATCGAACCGGCCACCGCTGAGGTTCGCGAGACCGAAGTGGACACCTTCCTCAACGAGCGCTGGATCGTGACGGTGCGCAAGGACGCTGGCTTCGACGTGGACGCGATGACGAGCCGCTGGGACCAGTCGCCCGACCTTGCGCGGCTTGGCGTGAGCTTCCTGCTCTACGGGCTGCTCGACGTGATCGTGGACGGCTACTTCGACGCGGTCGGGATGTTCGACGACTACTACGACGAAGTCAGCGAGGGCATCTTCGCAGAACGTCCGCTGACGCCCGTCGAGCAACGTCGATGGTTCCTGATGCGGCAGGCGCTCGTGCACTTCCACCGCCTCGTCGTGCCGATGCGCGAGGCCGTCAGCTCGCTGATGCGCCGCGAACATTCCGCCGTCGCCGACGAGCTGTACCCGTACTACCAGGACGTCTACGACCACATCCTGCGCGTCACCGAGTCGACGGACGCGCTGCGTGACCTCGTCGGCACGATCGTGGAGACGAACCTGTCACTGCGCGATTACCGGCAGAACCTGATCATGAAGCAGGTGACGAGCTGGGCGGCGATCATCGCCGTGCCGACACTGATCACCGGCTTCTACGGGATGAACGTGCCGTACCCCGGCTTCGGCGAAGTGTGGGGCGCGTGGGCCTCGATCGGGTTGACCGCGGGACTGTCGCTGGGCCTCTACGTGCTGTTCCGCCGCAAGGAGTGGTTGTAGGCCTGCGTCACTCCCACTCCCAGCGCACCACCGGCGGGCGCCTCGCGCCTTGCTTGGTCACGCCGCCTTCGGGCGGGTAGCCGAGGTAGATGTACGCGATGATGTGGTCATGCTCCTCGAGACCGAGGTACTGCTTCGCGCCGGCGAACTCCACCATGCCACCCGTGCTCGTGTGGGCGGCGAGGCCTTCGGCCTGTGCGGCGAGCAGCAGGTTCTCGATCGCACACCAGCACGCGGCGTAGTCCTCGCGGTCGCGCATCGCATCGTCGGGGCTGCCGACCTGCGATACCACGATGACGACCGGCGCGCGTAGCAGGCGCACCCGTGTGGCGGCCTGTTGGCCCTCGTTCGCCGCGCCGCTCCCTGCCATCCAATCCGCGATGGCACTCCCCATCGAGGAGCGCGCATCGCCCGCGAGAACGGTGAACCGCCACGGTTCCGTGCGGCGGTGGCTGGGCGCCCACGTCGCGGCGGTGATCAACCGTTCGATCACCTCGCGCGGGGGGCGCGGCTCCGGCGCGCAGGTCTCGCTATCGCGCCGCGTCTCGATCGCGGTGTAGACGTCCATCGTGCCTCATTCGTCCGCTCGCGATCGACGCCGGATCGCAGTGATGTCTACTGCGGCCACGTCGCCATCTCGCGCAGTGCTTCTTCGTGATCAACATACTTGAAGAACTGTCCGAGATTCGTGATCGCCTCGGTGCGCTGCGCAAGAATCCCGGCCGACGGCGTCTCGAACGATCGCTTCCACGCATCGCTCGTCACGGTGTCGGCAGTGGCAAGGTCGTACACCGTGAGGTACGCAGGCGTCCCGACCGTCGCGCGGTAGCGACGCACGCCGCGCACGGTGGGGAGCGCGGTCACCAGCGGCAGGTGCTCCTCGTCATACCAGCGCGTCAGCACCGCGGCCTGCGCCTCGGGGATGTCCTCGCGCACCATCCAGATGAACGCGCCGATGTCGCGCGGGTGCTTGCCGACCGAGGCGATGCGCTCGTACTCGTTGCGGACGGTCATGACCATACGCTGGGGGATCGGGTTGCCGGCATCCTTGCGCTGCGCGGCGATGCGGTTCTCACGCTCCCACGCCTTCGCGTACCCGTCGCCATGCACGACGCCCGCGTCGGTGAGTTCGTAGAGCGTCAGCGAACGAGGCCTCCCCTCCAGCGAGATGTAGCGGCGCGAGTACAGGAAGCCCTCGATAGCGGAGCGCTCGTAGAGGTGGTCATCTTCGTACCAGCGCTCCATCTCCAGGTACTGACCGGGGGCTTCGTCCGCGAGGACCAGCAGCAATCCACCACCGACGTCAGGCATCGCGCGCTCCTTCACTGGTCGCGTCATCTCGGCACGCGACGCGGGCATCATAGCCGCGCCGCGCGTATCCTCTCGCCAGCCCGCCGTCGCCCTCGAGAGGAACTGCCATGCCGCGCATCCCCAGCTACATCACTCGCGACGAGACCCCCGAGGAGCTCCGCGCCGCGTTTGACGAGGTGGCCGGTGCGCGCGGCGGCTCGATGGGCGGTCCGTACGGCGTGCTTCTGCACAGCCCGGAGGTGGCGACGCGCTCCTCGAACCTTGGTAACTATGTGCGCTTCAACTCCCGGCTCACGCCCGCGCAGGTGGAGACCGCTACGCTGGCCGTTGCCCGGTTCATGAACGCCGAGGTGATGTGGGCCAGCCACGTCGCGTTCGGACTCCGGGATGGAGTGCGACAGGTGGTGATCGACACGATCGCGAACCGTGGAGACCTGTCGACCCTCACCGACGAGGAGCGCGAGATCATCCAGTACGTCCGCGAACTCCTCGATGAGAAGCGCGTGACCCAACCGACGTTCGACGCGCTCCTGGCGCGCTACGGCAACGCGGGCGTCGTCGACCTCGCCGGCCTCGTCGGCTACTACCTGTTCGTCGGCACGGCGCTCAACACCTTCGAGGTCGAAGCCCCCGCCGGGACGCCTCGACTGCCGTAAGCGCGGAAGATCGAGGTGGACGAGCGGGGCGGCCCATCCCCCTGCCGCCGCGGTGCCTCCCGCCAGAGCAGCGCTTCGCGCGGGGCGCGGGAAGGGGGATGACGTTCAAAGGGCTTCGCCCTTTGAGGAACCCGATCTGCGGAACGCTTCCGATGGCTGCTCTGGCAGCGGTTCGAATCCCTCGCACTAACGCAGCGCGGCCAGACGGATTCTGCCGGGAGCGTGAGGGGCGCAGCTCCTCACGGTTGGTTCGTCTCCTTTTCGGAACCCTCCCGCGCAGGGAGGGGCAGGGGTGGGCCGCCCCGCGCGGCCAAGTTGAGCGGACTCGTCACCTCAACGTTCACTCCCCGCCCGCGCCCAATCTCGTTGCGAGGCGCGTGTACCATCCGCATGCACTCGCCGGGGCATGGCACGCCACCCCCAGGCTCGCAGTGAGATCGGATGGTCGAGGTGAGCGCCGCGAGTCTCTTCGCCGCACAGCGGACGCGCCTTCGCGGGGTCTACCGCGGGTGGTGGATCGTCCTCATCTCGTACTACACGCAGCTGATCACCGCGGGCGCCGGCGGCTGGATCTTCGGATCCCTGATCCTGCCGATGCAGCACGACCTGGGTTGGAATCAGAAGAGCATCACCGCCGTCCTGCTGCTCACACGCGGTCTGAGCGGCGTGCTCGCGCTGCCGCTCGGTCCGATCGTCGATCGCCACGGGTCGCGCGTGCTGATGACGGTCAGCTCGGTCATCGCAGGAGTCGGCCTCATCGCGGTGTCGATGGCGTACAGCAAGCCGGCGGTCTACCTCGCGTGGACGCTCTACGGCATCGCGACGCCGGGCATCGGACTGCTCGGCCCCCGGGTGATGATCCCGAACTGGTTTGTCCGGAATCGGAATCGCGCGGTGGCGTGGTACTCGATGGGCTCGGCCACGGCCGGGATCGCCGCGGTACCTGCTGCCGCATGGGTGAACGAGCACTACGGGTGGCGCATGGTCTGGCTCATCCTCGGCATCGCCTGCTTCACGGTCGCGCCGGCTTGCTGGGTCACGATCCGCCGCCGGCCCGAGGACGTCGGGTTGCTCCCCGACGGTGACACGCCGGGCGAGCTCGACGCACGCGAGGCTGCCGCGGCTGCCGCGGGACGCCCGAGCACTCGCATCCGTGACGCGGCATGGACCGTGCGCGAAGCACTGCGGACGCGCGCGTTCTGGCTCATGACCACTGGCTTCCTGCTCACCTCGATGCCCTCGTCGGCGATTTTCATCAACATCTCGGGGTTCGTGCAGTCGTTCGGCTACTCCGCGATCGATGGCGCGTGGATCGTGTCGATCTACGGCGGCGGCGTCTTCGCGGGGCGATGGGTATGGGCGTGGTTCCTGGGACGGATCGGGCTCTACCGGACACTGGTCGCGTTCGCCGTCATCTACACGATCTCGATCGCGTTCTTCACCTTCCAGCGGACGTACACCGGGATTGCGATCACCACGCTGTGGCTGGGCGTCGCGGTCTCCGGCTCGCAGCTGCTCAACGTGCAGGCGATCCCCGACTATTACGGGCGCCGCATCGTGGGGTCGCTGACCGGCTTTTCGACGCTCGCGAACACCGCCGTCGGCGGGATGGCGCCGCTGATCACGGCCGCCGTGTTCGACGCGACCGGCGGCTACGTCCCCGCGTTCCTCGCGTTCGCGGCGGTCTGCGTCGTCGCCGCGATCGCGTTCGCTCTGTCGCCCCCGCCGGTGCACCCGACCGAGCGAGGCGCATCGGCTGCCGCCTGACGCGCCGGCGCCGGGTGTTGCTGTATCGTGCCGCGAGACATCCGCCTGACCGAAGGGAACCACCGTGCCCACGCCCTACCGTGCCGAATCGCTGTCCGAGCTCCGCGACGACGCCCGCGACCTGCTCCGCGGCGCCATCGATGTGCACGCGCACTGGTCGCCGGACCCCTTCGCTGAGCGCAAGATGGACGCGCGCGCCCTCGTGCACGCGGCCGTTGAGGCGGGCATGGCCGGCATCGTGCTGAAGAGCCACGAGTTTCCGACGCAGCTCCTCGCGTGGGCGCTGCAGGCGGAGGTGCCGACGCTGAAAGTGCACGGCGCGATCGCCCTCGACCACCAGGTCGGGGGGCTGAACCCCGACGCGCTCGATGCGGCCCTGCGCATCGGCACCAGCGTCGTGTGGTTCCCGACGTTCGACAGCGTGTGGTCGCACGAGCGCTTCGGGCGCTGGAACGCGAAGGCACCCGCGATCACCGTCCTCGACGGCGCGGGCGCGTTGATCCCGGTCGTGCACGAGCTGCTCGACCTGATCGCAGAGCACGGTGCGACGCTCTGCAGCGGCCACCTCTCGCCCACCGAGACGCTCGCCCTCGTGCGCGAGTCCCGCCGTCGAGGCATCCGCTCGATCGTCTCCCACGCCACGCCGTTCTTCATCCCGGTCGAGGTGCAGACGGAGCTCGCGGGCCTCGGCGCGTTCGTGGAGCAGGCCGGCACGAACTCGTTCCGCGACGGCGGCGACGAGGCTGCCGCGGCGATGATCGCGGATGTGCGAGCCGTCGGGGCGGACCACGTCATCCTCTCGACCGACCTCGGACAGGCGCCGAACCCGCCCGCCCCGTCCGGCTTCGGCTCGTGGATCGAGCGCTTCCTGGACGCCGGGTTCAGCAAGGAAGACGTCCGCCGCATGGTGCAGGCGAACCCCGCCGAGGTGCTCGGCTAGCCGCTTCCGACGCCCCGCCCGCTCCCGGGCCTTCAGCGGCACATCCGCGGCCGCCCCTCGCGCGTACCTTCTCAACAGCGGGCGCATTCGTCGTGTTATAACCCGCTATCGGCATCGGACGCCGGACGTCCGACCGCACGGCTGTCGAGGGAGGGACTTCACCGTGAGCAACGCGGGCTACTGGTCTGGATCGCATCAAGTATCGCGACGTTCCGTGCTGCGAGGGGGAGCCGCGGGCGCGGTCGGCCTCGCTGGGGCGGCGCTCATCGGCTGCAGCAGCGGAACCTCGAAGCCAACCGCCGGCGGCACCGCCGTGGCGGGGACGGCGACCGCCGTGACTGGCGGCGCGCAGGCGAAAAAGGGCGGCACGCTCCGGATCGCCGGTCAACTCTCCGGCGATGTGCCGGGCCTCGACCTCGACCGCGTCGGCGGTTCGGCGATGGGCTCCGTCGCGAACATCACCGGCGTGAAACTCACCCAGTGGGACGAGCGCCCCGACAGCCCCGGCCCCGTCGAGAACGTCATTCCCGACCTCGCGGAGTCGTGGGAGACCCCCGACCAGGGTCTCACGTGGAACTTCAAGCTTCGCAAAGGCGTGAAGACCCCGGACGGCCTCGAGGCGAAGGCGCAGGACGTTGTCTGGACGCTGGAGCGCCAGTCCGCGATCAAGACGCCGGCCGGGGGGCTGCAGGTGAACTTCCCCAGCCTCTACACCGGCAAGAAGCCGAACGCGACCGCCATCGACGACTACACGCTGCAGATCAAGGTCGCCAAGCCCGACGCGGACGTGCTCTCCATGCTCGGCCAGCACACGTGGGCCGTCGAGCACAAGGAAGTCGTCACGAAGAAGGGCACCGACCTAGGCAAGACGGCGCCCGGCTACGGCGACATCATCTCCATCGAGCAGGTCCGCGGTGCGGGCCCCTACTACCCGACCGAGTACGTCCCTGCCTCCGGGTTCAAGTTCAAGAAGAACCCGAACTTTTACGACAGTTCGATCGCCTACCTGGACGGCATCGACCATCCGCTAATCCTGGACCCCGCGGCGGCCGCCGCCGCGCTGCAGGCCGAGCAGTTGGACGCATTCGGGCCGCTGACTCAGTTCTCGGTACAGCAGGGCTTGGAGCTGGAGAAGGCGAAGAACCTGCAGGTCAACTGGCAGCCCTGCATGGTGTGGAACCCGTGGATCTTCGACATGACGCAGGCGCCGTTCAACGATGTCCGCGTCCGCTCCGCCGTGGCGAAGGCTGTAGACCGCGAGTCGTGGGTGAAGAACCTGTACGGCGGACGTGGGCGCAACGGCACCATGGTGCTTCCGTGGCTCACCTACTGGGCGCTGGATCCGTCGAAGATGGGCGCGGACGGTGATCCGTCGTTCAAGTACGACCCGGCCGAGTCGAAGAAGCTCCTCGCCGCCGCCGGGACGGAGAAGCTGCAGTTCCCGCTGCAGACCTCCAACATCGGCTCGTACACCGTGACGTACCCGTTCGCCGACCTGATGAAGTCGATGCTCGCCAACGTGGGCGTCACCATGGACATCAAGATCGTGGAGTACGCGTCCCACCTGAGGAACACCGACGCGGCGAAGAAGGGCGTGTACCAGTCCTTCATCGTGCGGCCCGACATCCAGACCTACGCCTTCGCGCAGGTCGGCGGCGGCGGCGCGCTCGTCGGCGCGAGCATGGACAGCTGGGGCGCCCTCGCCAAGAACGACAAGGAGTACGTGGCGTTCCTGGACGTCATGGAGAAGCAGCGCCTCACGCAGGACCGCAACGCCCGCCGCGAGGTCGTCTACGACATGCAGAAGCGCATGGCGAAGAACGTCTGGAACTTCTACTGGCCGGCCCCGGACTCCCCGGTGGTCTCCAACAAGAAGGTCCACAACTTCCGTCCGCCTCCGGGCTGGAACTGGAACATCATGAAGTACGTCTGGAAGGACGCCTAACCCGCGTTTCTCCCGCCCCTGGCGGGTTCGAGATACCTCGAACGGACGGCCCGCG
>CANIRU010000012.1 GCA_947470025.1 Chloroflexota bacterium | reverse complement strand
GGTGGCAGGCATCTCGGTGATCGAACCGGTGACCCAGCGCTACCTGACCTATATCCCCGGCGCACCCCCCATCGTGAACACCCTGGACGACACGACGCTCCGCCCGGACATGGTGGTGATGGTGCGTCGAGCGGGCACGTTGCCGCCCTCCGACACGGCCCCGGTGATCCAGAACACCCTCCCCGCTGCGACCGGGTCACCGCGGACGTTCGCGGTGCCGGCGCACGACGGGCTCACGCTCGGCGTGAGCGGCACGAACGACGTGGCTGCGCTGATCAAGGCGCAGCCGTTCGCCGTCGACGTGGTCATGGCGCTCGATGTCCCGACGCAGCGCTGGCTGACGTACATTCCGGGTGCGCCGGACTGGGTCAGCACGCTGAACCGATCGACGATGAAGCCGGCGTCGATCGTGTTCATCCGCCGCAGCCTCAGCGCCCCCGACCCCGCGCCGGCACCGCCCCCGGCCGCAACGCTGGTGAAGCCGGCTCGCGCGCTCCAGGTGCCGGTGACCTACTACTACTGCGTGCAGAAGGCCGGCGGCGGCGCGGGCGACGGCGGCGGATTCTGCGGAGCGATGCGGAACGGCCAGATCGTCCACGCGGGCGCCGCATCCTGCTCCGGCGCGAACTTCGGGCAACGCTTCCGCATCCTCGGCGACCCGACCGAGCTGATCTACGCCTGCAAGGACACCGGCGGTGGCGTCGGCGCGGAGCATCGCGATATCTGGTTCGCTAACAGCGACGAGGCCTACACGTGGTGGAGGACCGTCGCCCCCGGCGGCTACGCGACCATCGAGGTTGTCGAGTAGCTCGCGCCAATGCGGCGAGGGGCGCGATGCCTCGGCGCGGGTCGGTCAATGTGTCAGCGCGGGGCGGCCTACGCCTGCCCCTCCCGGCGCGGGAGGGATTGAAATTTGAAGGGCTTCGCCCCTTCAACCATCCCGACTCCAGATATTGAATGAGGACGGCGTTCGCCTCGACCGGCCCTCGAGCCGGCGGCGTCTACTCGACGCTGGCCTTCTTGCGCTTCTCGCCAGGCTCGCGGCGGTACTCCTCGAGCTCGCGGCACTCGCCGCCCTCGATCTGGTACACGCGCGTGGCGACCCGTTCGAGGATCGCCGGGTCGTGGCTCGCGCAGATGATCGTGCCGTCGTAGGACTCGAGCGCCTCGACGAGCTTGCGGCGGGTCGCGGCGTCGAGGTGGTTGGTCGGCTCGTCCAGCAGCAGGACGTTCGAGGGCTCGATCAGGAACTTCGCCAGCGCGACGCGGCTGCGCTCGCCACCGGAGAGCACCGAGATCGGCTTGAACACGTCGTCACCGCGGAACAGGAACCGGCCGAGGATGGCGCGCAGCGCGACGTCCGGCTGGTCAGCCGCGACCGTGCGGACTTCCTCGATCATCGTGCGGTCGGCGATGAGCGCCTCGTCCTGATGCTGGTCGTAGTAACCGGTGTGCGCGCGCGTCGACCACTGGACGACGCCCTGCGTCGGCTGCTGCTTGCCAGCGATGATCTTGAGCAGCGTGGACTTGCCGCTGCCGTTCGGGCCGAGGAGCACGACCTTCTGGCCGCGCTCGACGAGTAGGTTCACATCGATCAGCACGACCTGCTCGCCGAAGGTCTGAGCGACGTGGTCGACGCGCAGCACATCGAGCTCCGTGCGGCCCGAGGCGCGCAACTGGAATCCGACCTCGCGCTCGTCGCGCTGGACCTCGATGCGCTCGATGCGCGCGAGTTGCTTCTCGCGCGACTTCACGGCGGTGGCCTTCGTCGCCTTCGCGCCGAAACGCTCGATGAAGCGCGTCTGCTTGCTGATCTCGCGGTCCTGCCGCGCCGCAGCGCGCTGCTGCTGCGAAAGGCGCTCGGCCTTCTGGCGCTGGTAGTCGCTGTAGTTCCCGCTGTACGACTCCACGCGGCCGTTGCGCAGCTCGATGATGCGGTTCACGACCACGTCGTGGAACTCGGAGTCGTGCGTGACCAGCAGCACCGCGCCCTTGTACTCGGACAGCTCGAGCGCGAGCCAGTCGCGCGCGGCGACGTCGAGGTGGTTCGTCGGCTCGTCGAGCATGATGTTCGGCGGACGGTGCACCAGCACCTTCGCGAGACCGACGCGCATGCGCCAGCCACCGGAGAACTGGCCACAGAGCTTCGTACGGTCCTCGATCGCGAAGCCGAGACCGTCGAGCACGCGTCCGATGCGGCGGTCGATGCGGTAGCCGTCCAACGCCTCGAAGCGCTCGTAGAGATGCGCCTGTCGATCGATCAGCGCGTCGAGGTCGCCCTCGCCGCTGCCGATCTGCATCGCGACCTCGTCGAGCTCGCGCTCGATCGCCCGCGCCTCCGGGAACGCGGTCCACATCTCCTCGACCAGCGTCTTTTGCTCGTCGAGGTTCGCCTCCTGGCGGTGGAACTCGAAGTCGCCGCCGCGGACGCCCGCGGCGCCCTCGTCCGGCTCGTCGTCGCCGGCGATCAGGCGCATGAGCGTGGACTTGCCGGCACCGTTGGGGCCGACCAGCCCGACGCGCTCCCCGTCGCCGATGGCGAAGGAGACGTCCCGGATCACATGGTGGCCGCCGAAGGAGCGAGCGAGGTTCTCAGCAAAGATCATGCGTACAGGCTAACCGGCGACGGCCTCGAACGCGATCAGCGACGCCCCGAGGAGGCTCGCGTCGTCGCCAAGCGTCGTCCGCTCGACCGGGACGCCACCCGCGTACCTCGGCAGCGCGATCTCGCGCGTCCGGTCAAGGAGCGCCTCCCACCAGGGGTCGAGGCCGTTCGTCAGCCCCCCGCCCACCACGATCACCTCGGGGTCGAGGAGCGCGAGGAGCCCCGCCAGCCCGGTCGCCATCGCTTCAATCGCATCCTCCACCACCTCGATCGCTAGCGCGTCACCCGCGACGGCCGCCGCAAATACGGCCGCAGCGTCGGCATCCAGGCCCAGCGTCGAGGCGCGCCCGGCCCCCAATGCCTCCCGCACGACCGTGGCGATGGCCGTGCCGCTCGCCTCGCCCTCCAGGCAACCTCGGCAGCCGGCGCCGCAGGAGCGGCCTCCGGGCCGCACGATCATGTGGCCCGCCTCACCGGCACCGCCCGTGCTGCCGGTGACGCACCGACCGCCCGCGACGATCCCGGCGCCGATGCCCGTGCTCAGCGTGACGTAGACGAGGTCCCGTGCGCATCGATGGACGCCGAAGCGCGTCTCAGCCAGCGCTGCCAGCGTCGCGTCGTGACCGACGACCACCGGCAGGCCGAACGCCGAGGACAGGACGGGCACCATCGACAGGTCGTGCCAGCCGGGGAGGTTCGGCGGGTGCCGATAGGTACCGGTGGCGGGATCCACGGGGCCAGCGGTCGAGATGCCGATCGCGGTGATCGCGCGTTCGCCCGCCTCGGTTGCAACCTGGCGTAGGAGCGATTCGATCCTTACCGCTGTGTCGATTAGGCCACAATCGGCATGCGTCGCAATACGAGCGCGGGCCAGTGACCACCCCCCGGAGTCCACGACACCGGCGCGCGTCGCCGTACCGCCGATGTCCACGGCAAGGACGTACTCCCCTGACGGTGTGTCGGTCAGGCGGGCTGTGAAGGGGTCTGTCGGGATGTAGTCGACCACGGTCAGCGCGCCGGGCGCTCGCCCCGGTACCAGTCGAGGATCTCCTCGCCCGTCCAGAAGACCACACCAGGCTGCTGCTTCAGCGCGTCCAGGAGCTGCTCGAAGTATCCGATCCGGTGTGGCACGCCCGTGATGTAGGGGTGCACGGCGATGCCCATGATGCGCGCGGACTGCTCGCCCTCGGCGTAGAGGCGCGTGAACTGGTCCATCGACCGGTCGAACAACTCGCGGGCCGAGTGGTGCTGCACCATCATCATCGGGATGTCGTTCAGCTCGACGCTGTACGGGAGCGTGACCAGCGGGCCGTGGGTCGTCTGGATCTCCTGTGGCTGGTCGTCCATCACCCAGTCCGCGATGTATTCGAACCCCTCGGCGGCGAGGTGGTCCGGGGTGTCGAACGTCTCCGTCAGGCCGGGGCCGAGCCAGCCACGCGGGCGCTTGCCCGTCAGGCGCGTGATCGACTCCACCGACTCGCGGATCGCGGCGCGCTGATCCTCGACGAGGTGCATCGGCCGCTGGATCTGGGAGTGGGCCATGAACTCCCATCCGGCCTCGTGTGCGGCGCCCGCGAGGCGCGGGTAGACGTCGCAGACCGAGCCGTTGATGGAGAGCGTCGCGCGGATGTCGCGGCTCTGCAGCGCGTCCAGGAGGCGCCAGAAGCCGACCCGCATGCCGTACTCCTGCCACGCCCAGTTCGGTACGTCAGGCAGCAGCGATCCGCCCATCGGCGGCGGCAGCACCGTCCTCGGCATCGCGCCGTCGATGTCCCAGTTCTCGACGTTGACGATCGGCCAGACGACGAGGCGCACGCCATCCGGCAGGCGCAGCGGCTCGCGGTCGATCATCGCGCTGTACGGGAGACGCTCGCGGGGCTTCATCGTCGATCCGATCTCTGGCGAACGGGACTAGCTGGCGGCGGGCGCGGGCTCATGCTTCACCACGCCGGTCTCGGGCGTGTACGACCACTCAATGCCGGGGTTGCGGCGTCCCTCGGTCTCGCCGAGTTTCTTGATGAACGCCTCGACGCGGCCGTGGTTGATCTCGATGAAGCCGACCGTGCCGAGGCGCGTCGACCACAGGTGCGGGAGCGTCGCGCTGCCGGAGTTCACCTGCAGCACGCCCTCGCGGAAGTCGATGCGCTCGAAGTGCGTGTCGCCGGTAACGATGATGTCGGCGGGAATGCCGTCGAGGTAGAGCCGTGTGAGGTCGGCGATCGGCCGGTTCTCCGGCTCCATCGCGTGGGCCATCGCGATCTTCACGCCGTCCACCTCAAAGCGGACGACCTCCTCCATGCGGCGGTCGTCCCAGCCGACATCGTTGTTGCCGCGGCACGCCTTCACCGGCGCGATCGCCTCGAGCCAGTCGAGGACCATCGGATGGACGATGTCGCCGCCGTGGAGGATCAGGTCGCAGTCCTTGAACGCCTCGACGACCTCGTCCCACAGCGTCTTGCGGTCATTGGGTTGATGGGTGTCAGTGATGAGTCCGATGCGCATGGGCGCGAGGATAGCAGTCCCCACAACCTCGCCCCAGCGCGGGAGTGGGGCAAGCGGTACTCGTGGCAGCGCGGTTCGAGGCCCAACCGTGAGACGGCCCACCCTTGCCCCTCGGGCCTTCCCGGAGAACAGCGCTTCGCGCGGGGCGCGGAGGGGTTCGGAAGAACATCGGAGGCTGTGTCCCCCAGACCCCCGCGGAGTGATCTGGCCGAGCGCGGCAGCGACCGATGTTGCCCCACACCCCCCGCACGAGCCATCGCGTACCATCGAGGTACCCCACCGCTGGAAGGCCACCTCGATGCGCCTGCCTCGCACCTCCGCGCTCGCAGCGATGCTGGCCGTGCTCGTGCTCGCGGGCGGGCTCGTGGCGTGCACGCCTCGGCCCGGGGGGAGCCTGCTCGGGAGCGTGCTGCCGGGGCATCCCGCGCCGGAGCTGGTCGGACTCACCGACTGGCAGAACAGCCCGCCGCTCACCCTCGCGGCGCTGCGGGAGCAGCAGCGCGTCGTGCTCATCGACTTCTGGACGTACACCTGCGTGAATTGCATCCGCACGTTGCCCTACCTCAAGCAGTGGCAGGAGCGGTACGCCTCGGCCGGCCTCACGATCATCGGCGTCCACGCGCCGGAGTTCGACTTCGAAAAGGATCCGGCGAACGTGAAGCGGGCCGTCGAGGCGAACGGCATCAAGTGGCCGATCGCGCAGGACAACGACATGAAGACGTGGGACGCGTTCAACAACAACGCGTGGCCCGCGAAGTACCTGGTCACCGCCGAGGGACAGATCCCCTACACGCACCTTGGCGAGGGAGGGTACGACCAGACGGAGCAGCAGATCCGCGCCGCGCTCACTGCCGCAGGCCACGACGTCAGCAAGATCACCTCGGGCGGCCTGCCGGAGCCGACGCGCGACCCGAAGGCAACGATGATCACGCGCGAGTTGTATGGCGGATTCGAGCGCAACTACCAGACACGCGGCGCGTACGCGGCGCAGAAGGAGTATTACGCCGGCGGCGGCGAGACGCACGACTACACCGACCAGAAGGGCGTGCGCGCGGACGATGTCTGGTACCTGCAGGGCCGCTGGCGCGCCGAGCGCGAGGCGATCGCGCACGCCCGCGAGACGCAGAACCTCGAGGATTATCTCGCGTTCCGGTTCACGGCGCGCAGCGTGAACGTCGTCATGCAGCCGAAGACGCCGGGCGCCTCGTACGTCGTCACGGTGGAGATCGACGGGCGTCCCCTGCGCCGCGAGGAGGCCGGGACGGACGTAACGTTCGACGCGCAGGGACGCAGTATCGTCACCGTGGAGACCGCGAAGATGTACTCGATCATGATCCTGCCGTCCCTCGGCGATCACGAGGCGAAGCTGCGCTCGAACTCCGCGGACTTCGCGATGTACGCCGTCACCTTCGGCATCAACACGAGCGGGGCGTAAGTGCCGCGCGCGTTCTCGCTCCTCGTGCTGACCGTGGTCGCCTCGACGATGGTCGCCTGCTCCTGGCTCCCCGGCGGCGCGCGCACCGCGTCGAAGGTGGACGATCCGTTTTCGGGCGGATACCCGACATTCCGCGACGAGGCGACCGGGATCACCGCGATCCTCGGCACGCCGGACCTTGGCGTCGGCACGTTCCGCGTGGCAATCGCGCTCAACGATCGCAGCGGCCTGATCCGCTTCCCGGCGGTCACCCTCGAGTCCGTGCGTCCGAAGTCCGGTGCGTCCGACCTGCCCGCACAGGTCGTGAACGCGGGCTTCTTCGCCTTCCCGGACGGCATTCGCGGTCTCTACACCGCGCCGATGACGTTCGACCGCCCCGGTACGTGGACGATCAACGTGCTGGTGCCTCGACCCGACGGTCGCAACGGACGGGTCGCCCTCCCCGTCACGATCGCAGAGCGCGCCTCGGCGCCGGTCGTGGGTGCGGCAGCGCCGAAGAGCCGGAACCGCACCGCGAAGGATGTCCCCTCGCTCGACCGCCTCACGAGCGGTAGCGCCCCCGACCCCGCACTGTACCGGCACCGCATCGCCGACAGCATTGCGGCGCGGCGCCCACTCGTGGTGATCTTCGCGAGCCCGGCCTTCTGCACGACGCCGCTCTGCGGCCCACAGGTCGAGGATGCCTCGGAGCTGGTGAAGCAGTACGGCGACCGCGTGGACTTCGTCCACGTCGACCTGTTCGAGAACCCGCACGAGATCAAGGGCAACCTGAAGTCGGCAAAGCGGTCTCCCCTGCTCAAGGACTGGGGACTGTACACCGATCAGTGGACCTTCGTCATCGACGCCAACGGCATCGTCGCCGGACGGTTCGAGGCGTTCGTCCCGCGCGCCGAGCTTGAGGCGTCGATTAACGGTGCGCTCGGAGTGCCTCGACGGTAGTCCGCGCCCCGAGTTTGACGGACCGTTCGAGGCGGACGGTACGATGGTCGAGCACACGGCAAGCGGCGGGAGTGCGCGCGTGACCACTCGTGAATCGGCGTTTGGACTGCAACTCCCTGTCTCGCGGCACACGCTCGCGAACGGGCTGCGCGTGGTGTTCTCAGTCGACCACACCGCGCCGATCATCTGCGTCGGGGTCTACTACCACGTCGGGATGCGCCTCGAACCGCGCGGGCGCACCGGCTTCGCGCACCTCTTCGAGCACCTGATGTTCCAGGGTTCGGAGTCGATGGCGAAGATGGAGATCGCGCAGCTCGTCCAGCAGAACGGTGGCAACCTCAACGGCTCCACGCGCTACGACTTCACGAACTACTTCGAGTCGATGCCCGCGCACACCCTCGACCTCGCGCTGTGGATGGAGGCGGATCGCATGCGCGGGCCGGTGATCACGCAGGCCGAGTTGGACAACCAGCGCGACGTCGTGAAGAACGAGATCCGCGTCAACGTGCTGAACCGCCCGTACGGCTCGTTTCCGTGGATCGATATGCAGGCCGTCGCCTACGACAACTGGCACAACAGCCACAACGGCTACGGTGACATGGCCGATCTCGATGCCGCCAGCCTCGAGGACGTGCAGTCGTTCTTCGACTCGTACTACTCGCCCGCGAACGCCGTCCTCGTCGTCGTTGGTGATTTCGAGGAGGCACACGCGCTCGAACTGGCGCGACGCTACTTCGAGGACATCCCAGCCGCCGCCGCGCCGGGCAGCGCCGACATCGTCGAGCTGCGCCAGGAGGCGGAGCGGCGTACCTCGAACGTCGACGCGCTCGCGAACAAGCCCGCGCTCGCCGTCGGCTACCACGTCCCCGAACGCGGATCGCGCGAGTACTACGCGATGGGCCTCCTCGATCAGGTGCTGCTCCAGGGCGAAGACGCGCTGCTGCACCAGGAGCTCGTGAGCCGTCGAGGCTTCACGGGCGGCGTCGATGGGGGCATCAACTTCCTCGGCCACATGCACAACGCGCAGACGCCGCTGCTTTGGTGCAGCGAGCTCGTCCACGACCGCGACGTCAGCGCCGACGCGATCCTCGAGGCGTTCGACGCGGTGATCGAACGCGTGCGGACTGAGCCGTTGCCGCAGGAGACGCTCGACCGCGCGCTCGTGAAAGCGCGTTCCTCGCTCTACAGCACGATCAACGACACGTCGTACCCCGGCTACGGCCGCGCCGACCTGCTCGCCTCGTTCGAGCTGTTCGAGGGCGACGCGGCGCAGGTCAACACGATCGAGCAGCGCTTCACCGCCGTGACGCCCGAGCTCGTGATGGAGACGGCACGTGAGTACCTCCGCGCTTCGAACCGCACGATCCTGACGGTGGTACCCGGCGTCGCCGAGGCCGATCCCACCGCCGAGACGGGAGCCGCCGAATGACCACGCACCCCCGGCCCACCCTGGCCGCGCCACCGCCCGCGCGCATCCTGCCGCGGAACAACCAGCGCCTCGCCAACGGCATGCGCGCGACCTTCGTCCACGCCGGCGCGGTGCCGATGGCCTCCGTCCGCCTCGTGCTACGCACCGGATCCGCGGACGTCCCGGCCAACCAGAAGTGGCTCGACCGCTTCACGCACGAGTACCTGCGCGAGGGCACGACCAGCCTCGACGCATCGTCCTTCGCGGACACGCTGGCGGGCCTCGGCGGGCGGCTCACCGTCGACGCCGACGAGCACACGACGGTGCTCCGCACCGAGGTGCTTGCAGAGCGCGCGCCCGAGGCGATCCGGCTGCTCGCGGACGTCGCGCGCCACCCGCACTTCCCGGCGTCCGAGGCCGAGCGCCTGCGCAACGACCTCCGCCGCAACCTCGACCTGGCGCTGGCGCAGCCGTCGTACCTCACGTTCGCCGCGTTCCGCGGCGCACTGTACGGCGACACCCACCCCTACGGTCGAGTGATCCCTAACCCCGCCGCGTTCGATGGCTTCGACGCCACCGCGAGCCGCGCGTTCTGGGAGGCCGAGACCGGCGCCCAGCGCGCGTTGCTCCTGGTCGGCGGCGTGTTCGACGAGGCCGCGGCGATGGACGCCTGGCGCGGGGCGTTCGAGGACTGGGAGAGCGGCCCGGCTGCTGCCTCGAACCCACCGACGCCGGCGACCACGCGCAGCATTCGCCTCGTGGACCGCCCGGGATCCGAGCAGTCGACGATGTACCTCGGCCGCAGCGTGCCCGAACCGACGCACCCGGACTACGTGCCCCTCGAGGTCACGAACTCGCTCCTCGGCGGGTCGTTCCACTCGCGCATCACGATGAACATCCGCGAGACGAACGGGTACACGTACTCGCCACATGCCTACATCACGAGCCGCCCGCAGGACGCGTACTGGATCGAGGTCGCGGACGTCACGACGAACGTCACCGGCCCCGCGATCCGCGAGGTGTTCGCGGAAACCGAGCGGCTGCGTGCCGAGGCGCCGGACCTCGAGGAGCTCGTGGGCATCCAGAACTACGTGGCAGGGTCGTTCATGCTGCGGCAGGCGACGCCCGGCGGCATCCTCGACCACCTCGAGTTCCTCGACCTGCACGGGCTGGACGAGGCGTACACGGCGTCGTACGTGGAGCGCGTGCGCGCGGTGACGCCGGACGAGGTGCGCCGCCTCGCGGAGCAGTACCTGGGCACGGACGCGATGACGATCGCGATCACAGGCGACCGGTCGGTCATCGACGCACAGCTCGCGGAGTACGGGACGCCCTCGACGTAGCGGTGACCGGGGGGGGGCTAGGGGACGGGCGGGCGTCCTCGTTGTCGGCGGTCGCGCTGCAGCGGCTCCGGCATCGCGAGGTAGATCACGATCATCCCGGCGACGCCGATCCCTCCGGTCGCGACCGACGCCGTGCCCAGCGTCGCCGCCCCGGCGATCGCGCCGAGAATCGCCGGGCCGGCCGACCCGCCGATGTCGGAGAGCAGTCGCCACACGCCGAGGAACTCACCTCGACCGACCGTGGGCGAGAAGTCCGCGCCCAGCGTCTGCACGATGCCGGCGCCGAGGCCATTCCCGACGCCCGCGATCAGCCCGACCAGTGCCAGCGTCACCGGGTTGTACGAGACCGGCACCAGCACCATCCCCAGCGAGAGCAATCCCATCGAGGACAGCACGACGAACTTCCGCCCCCAGCGATCCATCGCGTACCCCGCCGGGTAGAACATCAGCGAGTCAACGAGGTTCGAGGCGCTATACACCCAGCTGATCGTGGTCAGGTCGAACCCCAGCGCATCTCCCCACAGCGGCAGGATGATCTGCCGCCCGTTGCGCAGCACCTGCAGCATGACGGCAGCCAGCCCGCCGGTGGCGAACGCCTCGCGGTGATCGCGCAGGATGCCGAAGAAGCGCTGGTAGACGTTGCTGCCGTGCGCCTGTTGCATGCCGACATCGTCGATCACGAAGAACAGCACGAGCGCTGCAGCGCCCCCGAGCACCGCCTGCAGATAGAACGCCGCCCCGAGCCCGAACCAGATGGCGAGGTAGCCCGCGAGCAGCGGGCCGATCAGGTTCCCCACCCGCCCGAGACCGCCGATCGTCGACAGCGCGCGCCCGCGCCACTCCATCGGCGTCCGCTCGGCCACGTACGACATGCGAGCAAGCTGGAACACCGCCCATGCTCCGCCCATGACGAACGAGACCGCCGCAAACACGAGCGTCGAGTCTGACAACGAGGTGACCACCGCGGTCGCGATCAGCACGAGTGACGCGCCGACCATCGCCCAGCGCTCACCGAACCTCGACACGATCACCCCGGCCGGGATGTCGGCCACCATCGTGCCGATGCCGCGCAGCGCCACGATCAGCGCGATCGTCGGCACCGCCGCGCCGAGGCCCTTTGCGTACAGCGGCATCGCGAGGACCACCGCGCCCTGCCCGATGCCGAACAGCAGCGACGGGAGAAACGCGGGGATGAAGAGCGAGCGCAGGCGGAAGTCGCCCGGGGCGGGCTGATTCGAGGCGGCGGGTAACGGCGGAGGCTCGCGCATCGGCGCATCGTACGCGCCCGCTCCTAAGGGGCCAGCCAGGGCGAATGAGCGCGCGCCTACGGACGCGCGTCTCGCGGTCGATGATTGCCGCGAGTGCTGATCGAGGGGGGGTGCGCCATCAGTCAGTCACGTTGGTCGTCGCTCGTCGAGACCGTGGGGTGGCCGCTGCTGCTCTCGATCCCCTTCGGCACCGTCGCCTTCCTCGCGCAGCCCGGACCGACCTGGCTCGGGGACGGGATGGGCATGGCTGCGCTCCTCGGGTTCGCGACGGCCCTCGTCGCGCGCTACCGCTGGCGGCGGGCGTCGAGCGACGTGCGGGAACGCCTCGAGACCCTGAGCCAGTGCACCCCCGACCTCCTGTTCGAGACGGACACGGAGGGTGTCGTCACGTTCGCGAACGAGCGTGCGATCAATGTGCTCGGCTACGACCCGAGCACCCTGGTCGGGCAGTCGATCGGCGACCTCACCGAGGGTCCTGTGCCGATCCTCGACGAACCGCTGCCTGCCGGCGACACGATGATCACGTGGAACACGCGCTGGCACCACGCGAACGGCACGGACACGCACCTCACCACCGTCCTGACGAGCATGGGCAGCCGCGAGTACCCTCGCGGTCTCCGGGGCGTGGTGCGTGACCAGCAGGACCGCCTCGAGACGGAGCGCGCCCTGCGCGAGAGCCAGGAGCGCTTTCGCGCGGCGCTGAACACCGCGCGCAACGGCATCATGCTCGTTGCAGACGACGGCCACGTGCTGCTCTCCAACGAGGCGCTCCGCCGGCTCCTCGGCCGCACCGAGCTGGAGATGTCGGCGCTCACCGTCGCCGATGTGGTGCCCGGCCGGTACGTCGACCAATTCGCCGCGCTGATGGCCTCGCGCATGTGGTCGGACGCGGTGCCGAGCCAGTACGAGCTGCAACTGCAGGCGGCGAACGGCACGCCCCTCGACGTGGAGATCACGCTCTCCCCCGTCCGCGAGGACGGCCACGACAACGGGACGCTGATCGAGGTCCACGACCTGACCGAGTCACGCCGCACCTCCGAGACGATCCGGCGCATGGCGGACTACGACCGCCTCACGGGCCTCCCCAACCGCGACCTCTTCGACCGCCACGTGCAGCGTGCGCTCATCGATGCGCGCTACCAGGGCCGATCGGTCGCCGTGCTGATGCTCGACCTCGACCGCTTCAAGCTGATCAACGACACGCTGGGGCACACGAGCGGCGACCGGCTGCTGCGCACCGTGGCGGACCGGCTGACCTCGCACGTGCCGCCGCAGCACCTCCTCGCGCGCTTCGGCGGCGACGAGTTCCTCGTGCTCGCGCCGGACCTCGGTGGGCGTGCGGCCGCCGAGGGCATCGCGCGGCGCGTGCTGGCGGCGTTCCGCGAGCCGTTCGACCACGACGGCCACCAGCTGAAGCTGTCCGTGAGCATCGGCGTCGCCGTGGTCGGCGGCGAGCAGGCGGATGCCGAGCTGCTGATCCGCATCGCGGATGCCGCCATGCACCAGGCGAAGAATCAGGGCCGAGACGGCTATGTCATCGGCTCGGAGTCCGCGAGCGACCCGGCCCGCCTGCGCCTCGAGTTGGAGAGCGACCTGCGCGCCGCCGTCGAGCACGGCAAGCTCGAGGTGTATTACCAGCCGCAGCTCGACACGGAGACGGGCGTCGTGCTGGGAGTGGAAGCGCTGCTGCGCTGGCCGCACCCGCTCCGTGGCTTCGTCTCACCAGCGGAGTTCGTCCCGCTCCTCGAAGAGACCGGCCTGATCATCGGCGTCGGCGAAACCGTGCTCCGCACCGCCTGCCGCGAGGTGCAGCGCTGGTCCACGGACGGCGGCCACCCCGTGCGCGTCGCCGTCAACGTGTCGCCCCGCCAGCTCCTCGTACCGAACTTCGGGGAGGTCGTGCGCGGCATCCTCGAGGAGACCGGACTGCCGCCGCAGGCGCTGGAGCTGGAGCTGACGGAGACGGCCGCGATCCTCGACCTGGCGTCGGTGCTGGGGGTCCTCGGCGAGTTACAGGCCCTCGGCGTGACGACGGCGATCGACGACTTTGGGGTTGGCGAGTCGTGGCTCGTGCGGCTCAGCGACTTTCCGGTGCATACGTTGAAGGTGGACCGCTACTTCGTCTCCGGGATCACGGAGCCCGGCAACGCGCTTGCGATCGTCGAGGCAGTGATCGCGCTGGGCCACGCCCTGGGTCTGCTGGTCATTGCCGAGGGCGTCGAGACGGAAGCCCAACTCATCGCGCTGCGCGCCGCGAACTGCGACATGGTGCAGGGCTTCTACTACGCCCCCGCGCTCGAATCCGGTGACTGCGTCCGCTACATCGAGGAACGCGCCGCCGCGTAGCCTCGTCGAACGCGCGCGGCTCTGCTCATCGCGCAGCCCTCGAAGCCCGTGAGGTCTGGCGGGCAGCGCGGGTATTCTGCCCATCCAGCCCGCTAAGATGTGCCGCATGACGACACACACCACCTCGCCGCTCTCCGCCATCCCGCTCGCCAGCCGCGCCGCCGCGCTGCGCGAGGGCATCGTCGATGTCCACGCGCAGATCGACGCCGCGCTCGACCGCCTCGATCGGTTCGATGCACGCGTGCGCGCGTTCCTCCCCGAGCCGGGCCGTCGCGAACGCGTCCACGCCGCGGCCGATGCGCTCGCGGCTCGATACCCCGAGGGCGCCCCGAAGCCGCCACTGTACGGCGTGCTGCTCGGTATGAAGGACATCTTCGCGGTCGACGGCCTCCCGACCCGCGCCGGCTCCGCCATCCCGCCCGAGGAATGGGTGATGCCGCAGGGCCCCGCGGTCACCCGCCTGATCGACGCGGGCGCGATCGTCCTCGGCAAGACAGTGTCGACGGAGTTCGCCTACTTCGACCCCGGCGCAACGACGAACCCACACAACGCGCTGCACACGCCCGGCGGTTCGAGCAGCGGATCGGGAGCTTCAGTGGCTAGCGGGTACGTGCCGCTGGCGATCGGCTCGCAGACGGTGGGATCGGTATTGCGCCCCGCGGCATACGTCGGCGTCGTCGGCTACAAGGGTTCGTACGACCGCGTCTCGACCAACGGCGCCGTAGCGTATTCGCGATCGGTCGACCACGTCGGCTGGTTCACGCAGGACGTCGCGGGCGCGCGCCTCGTCGCGAGCGTGATGTACGGCGATTGGCGGGCTAACGGCGGGATACCAGCCCCACCCGATCCTGACCTGCGGGCTTCAAGCCTGCCCGTCGTTGGCGTGCCCGTCGGCCCGTATCTCGCGCAGCTGCAGCCTGCCGCGCTCGCGTCGTTCGAGGCGACGATCGCCGCGCTGGAGGCGCGCGGCGTGACCGTCCGGCGGGTGCCGTTCCTCGATGACATCGATGGCATCAACGCGCGGCACCGCGCGATCGCGACGGCGGAGTTCGGCGACACGCACGCCGAACGCTTCGTGCGCTGGGGATCGATGTTCCGCGCGGCGAGCGCCGCCCTGTTCGACGCGGCGCAGCACGTCACGCCCGAGGCCCGCGCCGAGGGGTTCGCAAGCCGCCTCGAGCTGCGCGCGCGCATCGACGCGGCGTCGGAACGCCATGGCATCGACGTGTGGGCGAGCATGCCCGCGCTCGGCCCGGCACCGCTCGGACTGACCTCGACGGGCGATCCGGTGATGTGCGTGCCATGGACGCACGCCGGCGTCCCTGACATCACGCTGCCGGCCGGGACAATCGATGGGCTGCCCGTCGGCCTGCAGCTCGCCGGACGATTCGGACGCGACGAGGAGTTCCTGGACGCCGCCGAGCGCATCGAGGCGCTGCTCCCGTCGTGACGTCGATCCCGGAGTGGCCCCGCGCGCCCCACGAGATCACCGTCGAGTGGCTCTCGCTGGCGCTGCGCGAGGCGGGCGTCCTTGGCGAAGCGCTCATCGAGAGCGCGGCCGTCGAGGCGATCGGCGACCTCGGCGGCGTGAACGGCGAGACGTACCGCGTGCGGATCGAATACGCGGGGAGCGCCGTCGAGGCCCCTCGATCGCTGGTCGCCAAGTTCCCCGCTGACCGCGCGGGGGCGCGTGGCGTCGCGGCGTTCCAGCACTGGTACGAGCGCGAAGTGTCGTTCTACACGACGCTAGCCGCGACGAGCAGGATCCGCACGCCGCGCTGCTACGCCGCCTCGATTGATCCGACTAGCGCCCCGTCCGGCGACTACGTGCTGCTGCTCGAAGACCTCCGTCCCCGCCCGCAGGGCGACCAGATCGCGGGCTGCACGGTCGAGGAGGCCCGCGCCGCGATCGAGGCCGCCGCGGCGCTGCACGCCCGCTGGTGGCACACCCCGCCGCCGGTCGGCGATGCGATGCCCGAGACGACGATCGGCCTCAACCGCGCGGCGCGGGTTCAGGGCGCCCTCGCACGGGTGTGGGAACGCACGCGACAGCTCGTACCGATGCCCGCGAGCCTCGCGGCGCGCATCCCCGCGCTGGTCAAGGGCTACGTGCCGCTGCTGCACCGCATGGCCTGCGCGCCCGTCACGGTAGTGCACGGCGACTACCGCCTCGACAACCTGTTCTTCGACGACCGGCCATCCGGGGGCATCGAGGTGACGGCGATCGACTGGCAGTTCGTATGCCGCTGCCGGGGCATGTACGACGTGGGCTACTTCCTCGGCCTCGACCTCGAACCGGACGTGCGGCGGGCGCACGAGCGCGCCCTGATTGACGCGTACCTCGACGCCCTGCGCGCAGGTGGCGTCGAGGGCTACGACGCAGCGGAGGCGTGGGACGACTACCGGCGGGCGCTGCTCCTCGGCTTTGCGGTGTTCCTGATCGGTGCGGCGGCCGAGCAGCCGAACGACCGGATGGTGCGTGTCCACGAGGTCGGCCTGGCTCGGCTCGCCGCGGCCATCGAGGAGACCGGCGCGTTCGAGGTACTCGACTAGCGCCAGGACGCCGCCTCGCTGTTGCCGAGCGGCGATAATGCACGTGGTGATGGTCGCAGCGCGGTACTCCTAGTACGCGTCGGTGCGATAGACTGCAGCTCTCCCCGACCGAGGTACCGCCGATGGCATCACTCGAAGGCATGCGCGTCCTCGACATGACGCAGTACGAGGCCGGCACGTCCGCCACGCAATACCTCGCGTGGCTGGGTGCGGACGTCGTGAAGGTCGAGGGGCCAACCGGTGATCCCGGTCGGCACGTGGGCAGCGGCATGAACGGCGCCGACTCCCAGTACTTCATGAACTACAACGGCAACAAGCGCAGCATCGTCCTCAACCTGAAGACGGAGCGCGGCCGCCAGACCTTCTTCGACCTGGTCCCGCATTTCGACGTGTTCATCGAGAACTACGGGCCGGGCATCCTGGAGGCGCTCGACATCGACATCGAGTACCTGCGGAAGCTCAACCCCCGGCTGATCTGCGCGCGCCTCAAGGGCTTCGGTCTGAGCGGCCCGTACAAGGACTTCCTAGTCTACGACTGGGTCGCCCAGGCCGCCGCCGGTGCGTTCTCGGTCACGGGCGACGTCGATGGGCCGCCGAGGATCGTCGGACCGACCTACGCGGACTCCGGCACCGGGATGCAGGCCGCCATCGGCATCCTCGCAGCCTACGTGGAGCAGCAACGCACCGGGCTGGGCCAGGTCATCGAGCTCTCGATGCAGGAGGCCGTTTCGATGTTCATGCGGACGCTGGAGCTGGAGAAGTGGGGCCACACTCCCGCGACCCGGCACGGCTACCTCCGTGGACGCGCTGCGGGCGGCCTGTACAAGTGCAAGGGCGACGATCCCAACGATTGGATGTTCATCTACCCCGCGACGACCCAGATGTGGGACGCCCTCTGCGCGACGATCGATCGCCCCGACATGGTGAACGACGAGCGCTACGTCACCGCCGAGGCGCGCGTCGCGAACATCGACTCCGTGTACGAGCAGATCGCGGCCTGGACGGCGCAGCACGACAAGCGCGAGGCAATGCGGCTCCTCGGCGCGGCGGGCGTGCCGTGCTCCTACGTCTTCGACACCGTCGACCTCTTCGAGGACGAGCACCTGAAGGCGCGCGACTTCATCCAGACCATTCAGCACCCCATCGCCGGCCCGGTGCAGCTCATGCGCCCTGCGCTCCTGATGGAGGGCATGGAGCCCATGGAGCCCGCGCCGTCGCTAGGGCAGCACACGGACGAGGTGCTGGCAGAGGTCCTCGGACTGGACGCGGGCGCACTGGCCGCGCTGCGCGTCGAGGGCGTCACGCGGGTGCGGGACTAGCCGTGGCGCTGGTCATCGGTGTCACCGGGTCGATCGCGACCGGCAAGAGCTCCCTGTGCCAGTACCTCGTCGAGCGTCACGGCGCTGTCCATGCGGACGGTGACCGCGTGGTGCACCGCATGTACGACCCCGGACGCCCCGGCTTCGACCGGATCGTCGAGGAGTTCGGGCCCACGGTCGTCGGCGCGGACGGGATGATCGACCGCCGCGTGCTCGGCAGCATGGTGTTCGGCAACGCCGAGCGCATGAAGGCGCTGACCACCGCGATCGGCGACATCAAGGCGGAGATGAAGGGGATCATCGACGACTGGCGCGCCACGCTCGCGCCGGACGCGATCGCGATCCTCGAGCTGGTGCTGCTGATCGATGAGCGCTACTCCCGCTGGTGCGACCTGACGTGGCTCGTCGCCGTCGAGGACGACATCGCGCTGCCTCGCCTGATGGCACGCAATGGACTCACGGAGGCCGAGGCGCTGCAACGCCTTGCCTCCGCGCGTCCGTGGCAGGAGCGCGCCCCTGCCGCCGACCACATCTTCATGAACACCGGTGCCCGCGAGGAGATGGAGCACGAGGTCGACGCGGTGATCGCGGAGACCCTCGAGCGGCACCGTGCGGGCACCCTCGGCGAGTCGCAGTACGCGATCTGGCAGCGCGAGACGGACGCCGCCGCCGCCAGCGCCTAGCCCTGACCCGCTGGTAAGATGGGCTCCTTGCCGAAGTGGCGGAATGGCAGACGCGGTCGACTCAAAATCGATTGAGGCAACTCATGTGGGTTCGAGTCCCACCTTCGGTACCAGCACTCCCCCTCCCTGACCAACGAACCGACGTGACCGGATGACGAGTCCCCATGTCTCGGATGGCGGCGACGACGCATCCTTCGGCGGCTGGCGGGGCTGCGACGTCTGCGGCGAGCCCATCGACACCATCGAGGAAGCTGCGCTCGGCGTGCGCGGGAGTCTCCTCGAAGAGCGGCGCGCGGCGCTCGTCGAAACGGGCAAGGAGCCAGGGCTTGTCCCGTGGGACTGGGGCCACCGGGCGTGCTTCGACATCCTCGAGCCGCTGTACGTCATCGACGGGCCGAGGATGGACACGCTGCCCCGCATGATGGCGCGCACGCTCCAGCTCCTCGACGAGGAGTGGTTCCTCGAGACCGCGTGGGAGGACGCCGTGCGCCGCTTCTACCGCGTGCCGTTCGAGTAGCCGCTAGCGGTTGATGTTCGAGCTGCCGTCGACGTTCGTGTAGCCGGAAACGAACGTCGTCGCCTCGTGCGTATCGGGGTCGAACGATTGGCGGGCCACGGTGCCGAGGTCATTGCACAGCACGTGCAGCGACACGGACGCCTCGCGCGACATCGTCAGGATCTGGTGGATGTCCTCGTCCGGGTGACGGATCGAGGTGAGCCCCCCGAGCGGGATGCGCTCTTCCTCGACGAGCCGCACGTCGGCATAGCCGGCCCGGGAGCCGTCGTCGAACCGTCGGAACTTGCGCTCGATCTGCTCGCCCTGCACGAGGCCGACCCAGCCGTCCGTGAGGTGGTTGTGCACCTTCGTCATTTCGCCGGGCGCGACCACCATCGTGAAGATGCAGAGGTCCGGCTCCTGGGAGCGGTACAGCGCCCACGTGGCCGTCGTGCCGGGGATCGCCTGCCGCTGCGCCTCTGTGATCCACGAACTATCGTGCAGCAGCGTCTCCGCCGGCCCCTTCAGTGCCGGCAGCAGCCGAGGCGTGCCCACCTCCCGCGCTACCACGTTCCGGAAGTCCTCGACGAAGCGCCGGAGCACGGGCTCGACGGGCTCGAAGTAGAACGACTCGGGCATCCTCGACCTGCCTCTCGCTCGGAGCCCAACGGGCTGGCATCAGTCGCGCGCATCTGCGAACCTGAGCGGCGTCGCCGTTGCGGGATGGTGTAGCGGTAGCACAGCGGACTTTGAATCCGTATGCCCAGGTTCGAATCCTGGTCCCGCAGCCAGCCTCGCCAATCCGAGGTGCGGACGCGCCCACCTCGGCTCAGGGGGCTCACTGTTGCCGCTGACGGGCGCAGACGGCAAACTGGTCTTGTTCCGTTCCCCGATAGCTCAACGGTAGAGCGCCCGACTGTTAATCGGTAGGTTCGTGGTTCGAATCCACGTCGGGGAGCCATTTCAAACGGCCCGCGCGCGGCCCAACGTCCAGTCAGGCGCATCCTCGACGCGCGAAGGACGTTTCTTCTGCAACGATTGGCATCAGCTACCCCGCTGAGTCAGAGGGGTTGTGTGCGCCCGCCGTAGCCCGCAACTACCGGTGGGTCGCGACCGTGGGCTTTGGCGCGGGCGTCGCGCAGGCGATCGGCCGGCCGTTCTTCGTGCAGGCGGGCTTCGGCGTCGGGGCGACGCGCGGCGTAGTGCTCGGCTCAGGCGTGGCGACGAGGCTCGGCGCGGGCGCCGAAGCGCGGACCGAGGCAACCGGGATCGGCGCGCCGAGGACGACTCCCGGAGGAGGCGTGAAGTGGCCGCTCTCGAACACGACCGTCTTGCCGCTCGGCGCACCATCCAACGTGAACGAGATGCGCGTGCCGTTGACGACGTCCGCGCCGGGCTGGATGTAGATGCGCCATTGGCCGGCGGCGTTCGCCGCCACGCGGCCCACAGACACGTCGCCAGCGAATGCCTCGACGACCTGTCCGCCCTTCACGCCCATGCCGTACGCGAGGTACGGCAGCGCGGCCTGCGCGGACACGCGAGACGCGGCGCCGACCGCGCCCACGGCTCCCAGCACCATGACAGCCATCAGGACGAGGAACCGAGTTCTGAGAGTCATGCGCCGTGCCTCCGTGCGGTCCGAGTCACTCCGACTCCTCCGAATCTTCGACCGGTCCCGGCGCGTTCCACAGTGGCACCGACCCGCGATCCGTATTGGGACAGGCCCTGAATTCCCGAGGGGATTTCCTCGACGCTCCGACGAGCGCGGCGTAGCCTCGGACGATGGACGCCAGCTTCGCCGATTACCTGCGCGCAATCTTCCTCGGCCTGCTCCAGGCGCTCACGGAGTTCCTCCCGATCTCGTCGTCGGGGCACCTCGTCCTTGCGCCGCACCTCATCGGCGACCAGGTGTCGTCGCTGACGTTCGACGTCGGCCTGCACATCGGCACGCTGCTGGCGGTGCTGATCTACTTCTGGCGGGAGTGGGCATCGATCGCCGTGTCCCTGCTCACCGACCTGCCTCGACATCGCGTGCGCATCGAGCGGTGGAGCGAGGCCTCGAGGCTCGGGCTCTGGATCGTGGTCGCGACCGTCCCGGCGGTCATCGTCGGCGCGCTCGTGAAGGACACGCTGGAGCACTGGTTCCGCGCTCCCGCGGCCGTCGGCGTGTCGCTGCTGTTCTTCTCGGGCGTGATCTGGTTCGCGGACCGCGTGGGTCAGCAGTACCTCGAGCTCCGCGACGTGAACGCCCGCCGTTCAATCGTGATCGGGCTCGCACAGGCCGTCGCGCTCATCCCCGGCACGTCGAGGTCTGGCATCACGATCGCGGCGGCGCGTGGCCTCGGCTTCGAGCGTCCGGCGGCGGCGCGCTTCTCGTTCATGCTCTCGGCACCCGCGGTCGCAGGCGCTGCCGTGCTCACGATCGGCGGCGCGATCGCGAACCACGAGCCGATCGGGTGGGGGCCGCTCGTTGTCGGCGCGATCACTTCGGCGCTCGCCGGGATGATGGTGATCCGCGTGCTGCTGCTGTACGTGCAGACGCGCTCGCTGGACGTGTTCATCTGGTACCGCGTCGCGCTTGGGTGCGCGGTCCTCGGGGCCGTCGCGCTCGGCTGGCTCTAGCGCGCCTCGACGAGGCTAGGCGGCATGCCGGGACGGGTCGTTGGGGCCATCGCCGGTTGCGCGGGCTACCGCCGCCAGGATGTCTGCCGGGAAGTAGGGCTTCTCGAGGAAGGCGATCGCGCCGCGCTCGTCCGCCTCAACGGCGTGGTCCGCTCCGCTCATCATGAGCACCTTGATCTCCGGACAGGTCGACCGCAGTTGCTCGAGCGTCGCCCATCCATCGAACCCCGGCATGTTCACGTCGAGCATCACGACCTCGGGACGCAGTGCCGTGGCGATCTCGATCGCTTCGAACCCGGAGCGCGCGACCGAGACGTTGTATCCGGATCCGCGAAGGACGTCGGAGAGCAGGGACCGGATCGGCCCTTCGTTGTCTACGACCAGTACGCGTGGCATGGCTCGCCTCCTCTTCCCCCGCCATCAACAATGCGCATAAGGCGGACGCAGGCGCGTCAGGGAATGCCCTGACTCCCGCGTGCGAAACGCACGTTCTGCGCAGATGGCCCACGCCGTCCAGGGTGGCCGGGGGCGGTCGCACTTAGGTGGACGCGAGGGGCTATTCTGGCTGCGTGAGTGATCTAGAAATCGTCCGCACCCCCGAGCTCCGCCGACCGCTGCTGATCGCGGCGTTCACGGGGTGGAACGACGCCGGCGAAGCCGCGAGCGCCGCCGTGCGCTTCATGCACCGCCGCTGGCGCGCCGAGACGATCGCGAACATCGACCCCGAGAACTTTTACGACTTCACGCAAGCCCGTCCGAAGGTGCGTCTAGAACGCGGCGAGCGCGTGATCGACTGGCCGTCCAACGTCATCTCCGCGAAGCGCCTCGACCACCTCGACCGTGACGTCATCCTGCTCGCCGGCACGGAGCCGCACCTCGCCTGGCACGCCTACGCCGACGCGATCTTCCAGATCTGCGAGCGCTTCGAGGTCTCGGGCATCCTGACCCTCGGCGCCCTGCTCGCCGAGGTGAGCCACTCCCGCCCGGTGCGACTGAACGGCTCGGCGACAGAGGGTGACCTCGCGCGCGCCCTCGATGTCGACCCGCAGACGCGCTCGACCTACCAGGGCCCGACCGGCATCGTCGGCGTGATCAGCCAGCTCGCGCGCACGAAGGACATCCCGACCGGCTCGCTCTGGGCGAACATGCCGTTTTATGTCCAAAGGACGCCGAACCCGAAGGGCACGCTCGCCATCCTCGAGCGGCTGAACCGCGCGTTCGACTTCGACCTCACGCTGCACGACCTGGAGGTCTTCGCCGCCCGCTTCGAGGCCCAGGTCGCCTCGGACATCGACGGCAATCCGGAGGTTTCGGCCTACGCCCGCCGTGTCTCCGACCAGCTCGACGAGGATGGTGAAGACGGCGACGTGGACATCGAGATGGAAGACGACGAATTGCCCGACGCCGCCGAGATGGTCGACGACCTCGAGCGCTTCCTCCGCGAGCAGCGCAACGACGGCACCTCGAGCTAGACACGCGACAGATTCGCCGGTTGCCCCGAACCGGCCCGGTGCTATCCTGTCCGAAACGCCCCAGCGTTTTCTTTAACTCGGTCCTGAGAGGCCGGCAAGGAACGCAGATGAACTCCACCCCGCACGGTGTCTCTTCGCACGTGCCCGTTCATTCTGGCCATGGCCTCCGCACTTCCCCCTCCCGATCCCGTGGGAGGGTTTTTTTTGCCTCAACCGTCCGAAGGCAGGCGAACGATGCCTGACACTCCCGTCCTCGACGGTGACGCGCTGCACCGGACGATCCGCCGCCTCGCCCACGAAATCGTCGAGGCGACTCAGGGCGTCGAGGGCCTCGTGCTGGTCGGAATCGAGAGTGGCGGCGCGGTGCTCGCGCGCCGGCTCGCCGACGAGATCGAGCAGTTCGAGAGCCACCGGCCGGCATGTGGCTCCCTCGACATCACGCTGCACCGCGACGACCTCAATCAGCGGGGTTTCGCTGCGGCCCCCCGCCCGACGCAGATCCCGGACATCGACGGCAAGGTTGTCGTGCTGGTGGACGACGTGCTGTTCACCGGACGTTCCGTGCGCGCGGCGATGGACTCGCTCAACGACTACGGGCGGCCTCGTGCGGTGCGGCTTGCGGTCCTCGTGGACCGCGGGCACCGCGAACTGCCGATCCGCGCCGATATGGTCGGCAAGAACATCCCGACCTCCCGCACCGACGACGTCCGTGTGCTGCTGCAGGAAGTGGACGGCCGCGACTGCGTGCTGGTCGTCCCCGGAAAGGTCGAGATATGACCGCCGAGCTGACCCGCACCGCCGCTCCCGCTGCCTCGTCGCCGGAGTGGAACCACACCGACATCCTCGACTTGGACGACTTCTCGGTCGCGGAGATCGAGACCGTGCTGAACCTTGCGGACCGCATGCGCGAGGTCCTCGACCGGCGCATCGCTCGCGTCCCGGCGCTGCGCGGCTACACGATCGTCAACCTCTTCTTCGAGTCCAGCACGAGGACGCGCGCCTCGTTCGAGCTGGCGGGCAAGGTGCTGGGCGCGGACGTGCTGTCCGTGCAGGCCAGCACCTCGTCCGTCACCAAAGGCGAGTCGCTGATCGACACCGTGCGCACGCTCCGCGCCATGCGCACGGACGCGATCGTGATGCGTCACTCGATGTCGGGCGCACCCTACCTCGCCGCCGAACACACCGAGGCGTCGATCATCAACGCCGGTGACGGCTCCCACGCCCACCCCACGCAGGCGCTGCTCGACCTGTACACGATGCGCGCGCACATGGGCGACCTGCGCGGCAAGCGCGTCGTAATGGTGGGCGACATCTCGCACTCGCGCGTCGCGCGCTCCGACATGTGGGGCCTCGCGGCGATGGGCGCCGACGTGGTCGTGTGCGGCCCGCCGACCCTGTTGCCTCGCGGCCTGCGCCCGGGCGACCGCCCCGCGCACGCCGAGTCGGCCATGCCGCCCGTGACCGTGGAGACCGACATCGACCGCGCCCTCGAGGGTGCGGACGTGGTGATGGCGCTGCGCCTCCAGAGCGAGCGACAGGACAACGGCCTGCTGCCCTCGCTGCACGAGTACTCCCGGCTCTATCAAGTGACGCAGGAGCGCCTGAAGCGCGCGAAGCCGAACCACCTGCTGATGCACCCCGGCCCCAAGAACGAGGGTGTCGAGATCGCCGGCACGGTCGCGTCCGGTGGCAACTCAATCATCGAGGAGCAGGTCACGAACGGCGTTGCCGTGCGGATGGCCCTGCTCTATCTGCTGTCCGGCCGCACCGAGGCACCGGGCGGCGGTTCCACATCTGGCGGAGAGGCACGCGCATGAGCACGCTCGCGATCCACAACGGGCGGGTCATCGACCCCGCGCTCGGCCGCGACGGCATCGCCGACGTGGTGATCGTCGATGGGCGCATCGCGCGCGTCGGCCCGAACGAGGGCGATATGGTCGTCGAGGCGGAGCGCATCGACGCCACGGGGCTCATCGTCACGCCGGGCTTCGTCGACCTGCACACGCATCTGCGCGAGCCGGGCCAGGAACACAAGGAGACCATCGCGACCGGCACCCGCGCGGCGGCGCGCGGCGGTTACACCACCGTCTGCGCGATGCCGAACACCACGCCCCCCCTCGACAGCAAGGCGGCCGTCGAGTCCGTGCTGCGCGAGGCGGAGCTCAGCGCCATCGTGCGCGTGCTGCCGATCGGCACGATCACGCGCGGCCGCGCCGGTAAGGAGCTCTCCCCCGCGGGCGAGCTGGCTGCCTCGGGCGTCGTCGCGCTGTCCGACGACGGCGACGCCGTCGCTGACCCGAGCCTGATGCGCCACGCCCTGGAATACTCCACGCGCTTCGGCCTGCCGATCGCGCAGCACTGCGAAGACCCCTCGCTCGTCGCGGGCGGACACATGCACGAGGGCTGGGTCGCGACACGCCTCGGCCTCCGTGGCCGCCCCGCGAGCGCCGAGGAGACCTTCGTCGCGCGCGACATCGCGCTGGCGGAGCTGGCCGGCGCGCACCTGCACATCTGCCACGTCTCCACGGCCGGCTCGGTCGCCCTCATCGCCGCTGCTCGCGCGCGCGGCGCACGCGTCACCGCCGAGGTCACCCCGCACCACCTCACCCTGACGCACGAGGAGGTCGCGTTCGGCGCGGACTACCAGAGCGCGAAGTACATCACGAACGCGAAGGTGAACCCGCCGCTCCGCGAGGAGGCAGACCTCGCCGCGCTCGCGATCGCGCTGCGCGACGGCGTGATCGACTGCATCGCGACCGACCATGCCCCGCACTCGACCAGCGACAAGGAGATCGAGTTCGACCTCGCCTCCCCCGGACTGACGATGCTCGAGACCTCGTTCGGGCTGTGCATGAAGCTCGTCCACGACGGCACGCTCAGCCTGCCGACGCTCATCGAGCGCCTCACCATCGGCCCGGTGCGTGCGTGGGGCCTCGACACCCGCGCGGGCCTCGAGGGCATCGGCACGCTGGCGCCCGGCGCGCTGGGCGACGTCACGCTGCTCGACCCGAACGCGGACTGGACGGTCGACCCGAGCACGTTCGCCTCGAAGGGGCACAACACCCCGCTCGGCGGGCGCCAGTTGCGCGGACGCGTCGTAGCCACGATCTTCGGCGGACGCCTCGTGCACGAAACGGATCGGGTGGTCGCGCTGTGAGTTCCCAGAATCCGACAGGAAGCGCGCGCCCGCCCGCATGGCTCGTGCTGGCCGATGGCCGCGTCTTCGAGGGCGTCGGCGTCGGCGCGCCCGGACACACGACCGGCGAAGTCGTCTTCAACACCTCGATGATGGGGTACCAGGAGGCGCTGACCGACCCGTCGTACCGCGGCCAGATCCTGACGATGACCTACCCGCTCCAGGGCAACTACGGCACGAACAGCTTCTCCGACGAGAGCGCCGAGCTACAGGTGCGCGGCTTCGTCGTGCGCGAGATGACCGACCTGCCCTCGCACTGGCAGTCTACGGACACGCTGTCGGCGTTCCTCGAGCGTCGAGGCATCCCCGGGATCGCCGAGGTGGACACGCGCGCGATCACGCGACACCTGCGCTCGCGCGGCGTGGTCATGGGCACGATCACGAGCGACGAGACGCCCGCGCAGGCACTGGCGCGGCTGCACAGCGAGCCCGACTACGCTGCGCTCGACTACGTGACCGAGGTGTCGACGAAGACCGCCTATGACTTCGAGGACCTCGGAACGCCGCTCGGCGTATCGCCGGACGGTGCGTCCGCGCCGCACGTCGTGGTCCTCGACCTCGGCGTGAAGCGCAACATCATGCGGCTGCTGCGCGAGCGCGGCTGCAACATCACGGCAGTACCACACACCACGGACGCCGAGACGATTCTGTCGATGAAGCCGGATGGCGTGCTGATCTCGCCGGGTCCCGGCGATCCCATGCTGTTGGATCACGTGCTTTCTACGACCCGTGGGTTGATTGGAAAGACGCCGATCATGGGCATCTGCCTCGGTCACCAGGTGATCGGGCGCGTCTTCGGCGCCTCGACGTACAAGCTGAAGTTCGGCCACCGCGGCGCGAACCACCCCGTGCGTGACGAGGTGACCGGACGCGTGTACATGACCGCCCAGAATCACGGTTTCGCCGTCGATGGCGACCACCTCGCCGCCGACGCGCGCGTGAGCCAATTGCACATCAACGACGGCACGGTCGAGGGGCTCGCCCACGCGACGGAGCCAGTGTTCACGATCCAGTACCACTCCGAGGCCTCGCCCGGCCCGAACGACACCGAGTTCCTGTTCGACCGTTTCCTCGCGAATATCCGGGCGGGCGAGCCGTCGAGGCGCGGGTAGTGGCGATGACCCTGCCACAGCAAACCGGGTACTGGGCGCGCTGGGAACAGCGGTCGTTCGGCTGGAAGGCCGCCGTCGAGTTCCTGCACCCGTTCGGGCGCGACTACCCGGACGCCTTCGCGCGCCTCGGCCCGCTGTTCGAGGCGCTGCGCGCGCTCCCCGGCGTCGAGGTGCCCCCTGTCGAGTGGCTGCACGCGACGTGGCTGCACCTCGGCTTCCTCCGCGCGGAGGACATCATGTGGTCGCACGTGGAGACGTACTACGTCAGCGCCGCGCCCCGCCTGCGCCGCCTCGAGACGCGACCGGTGCGCCTCGGCGGCATCGCGCTGACCGACGACGGTCGCGTGACGCTGGGTGTCGATGATGCGGGGCTGTTCCGCGACGCGCGCAAGCAGGCCGCGATCGGTGCGATGAAGGCGCGCGAGGCGCTGAGCGACGACCCGGCCATGACGCCCGAGGGCGACACCTTCGCAGCGACGATCGACCTTGCCTACCTCGACGGCAACGCCAGCGAGGGCGCGGTCGCGCAGGCGATCGAGGCATACCGCGACGTCGACCTCGGCGAAGTCAAGCCGACGCATCTCATGCTCGCGCGCGTCTCAACGCTGCCGGAGCACCACTACGAATCGATCGATATCGTCGCCGAGGTCCCGATGCTCGGCGATGCGCACCGCGGGGGGTACCACAACTGACTTCCGAGACCTCCAGCCGTCCTGCTTCAGCGCCGTTCGAGAAGCCGCGCTCCGTGCTGATCATCGGCAGCGGGCCGATCGTCATCGGCCAGGCTGCTGAGTTCGACTACGCCGGTACGCAGGCATGCAAGGCGATGCGCGAGGAGGGCATCCGCTCGATCCTCGTCAACTCGAACCCGGCCACGATCATGACGGACGAGGGCGTTGCCGACGTCACCTACATCGAGCCACTCACCGTGGACGTGGTGGAGCGCATCATCGCGCGCGAGCGCCCGGACGCGCTGTTGCCGACCCTCGGCGGCCAGACCGGCCTCAACCTCGCAATGGACCTCGCGGCGGCGGGCATCCTCGACAAGTACCACGTGCGGATGCTCGGATCGACGATCCGCACGATCAAGCTCGCCGAAGACCGCCAGATGTTCCGCGACCTCCTCACGGAGATCGGCGAGCCCACGCCGAAGAGCGCGATCGTCGAGACCTTCGAGGACGCACAGGCCGCCCTCGACGAGATCGGCCTGCCCGCGGTCATTCGCCCGGCGTACACCCTCGGCGGCACGGGCGGCGGCATCGCGCACACCTTCGCGGAGTTCGAGGCGATCGCGACCACCGGCCTCGCCGCCTCGCCGATCCACCAGATCCTCGTTGAGCAGTCGCTGCTGGGCTGGAAGGAGCTGGAGTACGAGGTCATGCGGGACGCGAACGACACCTGCATCATCATCTGCAACATGGAGAACCTGGACCCGATGGGCGTCCACACGGGTGACTCCATCGTCGTCGCGCCGTCACAGACGCTCTCCGATCGCGACCACCAGATGCTGCGCAACAGCGCGCTCAAGATCATCCGCGCGCTCGGCATCGAAGGTGGCTGCAACGTGCAGTTCGCGCTCGCGCCTCGGCCAGACGTGGTGGCGTGGGACGGCTCGGACGACGCGGCGTGCCTGCCGTACCACGTGATCGAGGTCAACCCGCGCGTGTCGCGCTCCTCGGCGCTGGCGTCGAAGGCGACCGGCTACCCGATCGCACGCGTCGCCGCGAAGATCGCGGTCGGCAAGTCGCTGCACGAGATCCAGAACTCGGTCACCGAGCGCACGACGGCCGCGTTCGAGCCCGCTCTCGACTACACCGTGGTCAAGATCCCGCGCTGGCCCTTCGACAAGTTCGCGGCGGGCGACCGCCACCTCGGCACGCAGATGAAGGCGACCGGCGAGGTGATGGCGATCGACCGCACCTTCGAGGGCGCGATGCAGAAGGCGATCCGGTCGCTCGAGTTCGGGCAGCGCAGCATCCTGTGGGAGAGCCCCGACTGGGGCGAGCACCCACCCCTCGACGCGACGGACGAGCGCATCTGGGCGTTGATCGCCTCGCTGCGTCGAGGCCGCACGCCGCTCGAGATCGCGCACGAGTGCGGCGTCGACCCGTGGTTCCTCGAACGCTTCGCGCGGCTGATCGCGATGGAGCGGCGGCTGCTCGGCGAGGACCTGACGCCGACGCTGCTGCGCGCCGCCAAGCGCCTGGGTTTCGCGGATCGCGACATCGCGACGCTCGCCGACCGCCTGCCCGAGCAGGTGCGCGCGTTACGCGACGAATGGGGCATCCGCCCCGCGTACAAGATGGTGGACACCTGCGCCGCCGAGTTCGACGCGGTCACCCCCTACTTCTACTCGACCTACGAGGATGAGAACGAGGCGCTGCCCAACCTCGATCGCGAACGCATGCTGGTCGTTGGCTCCGGCCCGATCCGCATCGGACAGGGTATCGAGTTCGACTACTGCTCCGTGCGCGCTGCGCGCGCGCTACAGGCGGCCGGCGTGATGTCGATCCTCGCCAACTCGAACCCCGAGACGGCGTCGACGGACTTCGACACCTCGGACCGCCTGTACTTCGAACCGCTGGACGAGGAGTCCGTGCGCGACCTGCTGGAGAACGAGGCCGGCGGCGGCGAGGCGCCTCCCTCGATCGTGCAGTTCGGCGGACAGACCGCCGTGAATATGGCCGGCCCGCTGCACGCCGCCGCACTCCCGATCGCCGGATCCTCCGCCGACACGATCGACCTTGCCGAGGACCGCGGACGCTTCGAGGCGATCCTGTCCAGCCTTGACATCCCGCAGCCCCCCGGCGCGGGCGTGCGGACGCTCGAGGATGCGGTAACCACTGCCGCCGCGATTCGCTACCCCGTGCTCGTGCGTCCCTCGTACGTCCTCGGTGGGCGCGCGATGGAGGTCGTCCACGATGAGAGCGAGCTGCGGCGCTACTTCGGTGCGGCGCTGGCGGAGGGCACGGGCGCGGTGCTGATCGACAAGTACCTCGACGGCCCGGAGCTCGAGGTGGACGCGATCTGCGACGGCGAGTCAGTGCTCATCCCCGGCATCATGGAGCACATCGAGCGCGCGGGCGTGCATTCGGGCGACTCGATGGCCGTGTACCCGCCGCAGCGGCTCACCGACGAGCAGCGCGATGCAATCATCGACTACACGACGCGCATGGCGTTTGCGCTCGGCGTGCGCGGGCTGATGAACGTGCAGTTCGTTATCGCCCCCAGCGCGCAGCCCGACGGCCCCGGCGTCTTCGTGATCGAGGTGAACCCGCGATCCTCGAGGACGGTGCCCTTCCTCTCGAAGGTCACGGGCGTGCCGATGGTGCAGCTTGCGGTGAACATCATGCTCGGCAAGTCGCTGAAGGATCAGGGCTACGAGGGCGGCCTGTGGCCGGAGCGCGACCTGGTCGCCGTGAAGGCCCCGGTCTTCTCGATGGCGAAGCTGATCGGCGTGGACACGTTCCTCGGCCCTGAGATGAAGTCGACCGGTGAGGTGATGGGCATCGACCACACCTTCGACGCCGCCGTGCGCAAGGCGATGATCGCGAGCGACCTCGAGGTGCGTCCCGGCACACCCGTCCTGCTGTCGCTCGCGCGCCAGACGAAGGACGAGGCCACGCCGCTCATCCACCTGCTGCACGCGGCAGGCTGCCCGCTGTACGCGACCGAAGGCACCGCGGCGATGATCCGCACGCTCGGCATTCCGGTGACCGAGGTGACGAAGATCCTCGAGGGTCACCCGAACGTCGTCGACGTGATCCGCGACGGCAGCGTCGGCGCGGTGATCAACACGATCGAGGGCGGTCGCGCCGAAGTGCGCCGCGACGGCTTCCACATCCGCCGCAACGCGACGGAGATGCGCATCCCCTGCTTCACCTCCCTCGACACCGCGCGCGCGGCGATCGAGGCACTCGCGGCGCCGGATGACTACAGCGTCCAGCCGCTCATCGAGTACCGCGACGGAGTGACGTCGTGATCAAGGCCGTGCTCTTCGACTGCGACGGTACGCTCGCCGACTCCGAGCCGATGATCACGGCGAGCATCATCGACGCCCTCGCCGACGAGGGCTTCACCGTCACCACCGATCAGGTGCGCGAGGTCTTCGGCCCGCCGCTGCCCGAGATGATCGAGCTGCTGACCGGTGAGCCGCTCACACCCGAGCGCACGGAGCGGATGCGCGAGCGCTACTGGGTCCACGCAGGGCCTCGACGTGCGGACGTCCGCCCGATGTTCGGCGCCGAGACGCTCCTCGACGCGCTGACGGCACGCGGCCTGTCGCTCGCGATGGTGACCAACAAGACCGAGGCCTCTACCGCCATCCAGCTCACGCAGTTCGGCTGGGAGGATCGCTTCGGAGCCGCGGTCTCCGCGGATAGCGTCCCCAACGCGAAGCCGGCCGCGGACATGGCCATCGAGGCGCTCCGTCGCCTCGGCGTTACGCCGGAGCACGCGGCGTTTGTCGGTGACACCGAGTCCGACACCAATTGCGCGCGCGACGCCGGCATCCCGGTGATCATCGGCCTGACGGGCACGCGCGACGCCGCCACGCTCCGTGCGAACGGCGCGACGCACATCGTCGACTCGCTCGCGGAGGTGCTCCCGATCCTTCTCGGCGTGCCCAGTGGTAGCGGGAGCACCTCGTGACGCCAGGCGCCGTCGACGCGGTGCTCTTCGACCTCGACGGCACGCTGGTCGACTCGCACCAGACGATCGCGGAGGCGATGGTCGCCGCGCTGCGCACGTTCGGCCACGAGATCGACGTGCCGACGCTTATCCCGCTGATCGGCCCGCCGATGGACGCGCTCGCGCGTGAGCTGGGCGCGTCCGCTGAACAGGCGATGCAGATCAACCAGGAGTACCTGCGGCTCTACCACCACGGCTACATCCAGCAGACCCCGGAACACGATGGTGCGTCCGCGCTCCTCAAACAGCTCGCCGCCGCCGGCATCGCGCTGGGCGTCGTCACGAACAAGGTCGAAGAGGGTGCGCGCATGGTCGTGGAGATCGAGGGCTGGGGCGCGCACTTCGGCGTCGTTGTCGGCCGCGACACGCCGAATGCCGCCGCGAAGCCCTCCCCGCAGGCCGCGCTGTATGCGCTGCGTGTCCTCGGCGTGCCGCCGGAGCGCGCCGCGTTCGTCGGCGACACGGAGTTCGACGTGCGCTGCGGGCGCGCCGCGGGCATCGGCTACGTGATCGCGCTCGACACGAACCGCGACCCCGCGTTCCTGCGCGCTGAGGGTGCGACGCACATCATCCACACGCTCGAGGAAGTCGGGCCGCTGCTCCTCGGCACGGGAGTCACCCCGGCTGGAGGTGCACTGTGAGGTCGTTCCACGCCGAGGTCACCGACAGCGTGCGCCTCTACGGCGACACGCACCTACTGTGGTTCGTGTCGCCGCCGGACATGGTAGGCGCGACGCCGGGCCAGTTCGTCATGGCGTACGCGGGCGCGGGCATGGATCCGCTGCTCGGCCGCGCGCTCTCCGTGCACCGCGTGCGAACGACCGACCGCGGCGCGGAGTTCGCGCTGCTCTTCGACGTCGTCGGTAGGGGCACCGACTGGTTCTCGCGCCTCCGCGCCGGCGACGAGGTGCGCATGGTCGGTCCGCTGGGCCAGGGCTTCGAGCCGCGTGAGCGCGTGGAGCGGATGCTTCTGGTCGGCGGCGGCATCGGATCGGCACCCCTCGTGTGGCTCGCCGACGAGCTGGTCGCGCAGGGCCGCGAAGTGACGATGATCCTCGGCGGGCGCACCGCCGCGCAGATCTTCCCCGCAGAGCTGCTGCACCCGTCCGTGGAGCTCGTCGTGACGACCGAGGACGGCAGCCTCGGTGAGCAGGGGCGCGTGACCGCGCCGTTCGCGCGACTGCTGTCCTGGTGCGACCAGGCGTTCACCTGCGGCCCCGAGCCGATGTTCGAGGCGCTCTACGGCGTGCTGCGCGACTCGGCGCTGCGCAAGCCGGTGCAGGGGCTCTGGGAGGGCCGCATGGCCTGCGGCATGGGCATCTGCTACTCGTGCGCGGTGTTCCCCGTACAGGGTGGGGTGAAGCTCGTCTGCCACGACGGCCCGATGTTCGATCTGCGCGACGTCTACGCGTAGCCGTCCCGCGCGCCCTACGCTGGATCCGCGGCGACGAGGACTCTGATGCGCATCCGCTCCTACCACGTCTGCGTTGTGGTCGGCCTGATCGCCGGGCTCGTCACCGCGACCTACGTCGAGACCGAACCGCGGTACATCGGCTGGCTGTTCGCCGTCGGCGGAGGGCTGGGTGGCGGCGCATTCCTCGCCGCGATCATGAGCGGCGATGCGCTGGCTGGGAGCGGAGGCGCGTCCGGGGCGAGCGATCGTGGCCGGCGCACGCGTCGAGGCAACCCCGTGCGCCCCGCCTGGTTCGACGAACCAGATACGCCGCCCTCGAATGCCACGCCGGACGATCGGTCTTCCGCGCCACCGCGCAACGGCTCGCACTAACAACAAAGAGGCCGCGTCTTGCGGCGCGGCCTCTTACCCTCTGCGAACAGTCGGCAGCGGCTAGGTGATGCGGTCCACCACCTGGCCGAGCTCGAGGTAGTGGTCAGCGAGCGCCTTCATCTCGAGCGAGGTACTCCCGGCGAACGCGACGACCTCGACGCGGACGCCCTGGTT
>CANIRU010000011.1 GCA_947470025.1 Chloroflexota bacterium | reverse complement strand
GCGTTGTCGCCCTGCTCCTCGACGATCTGGCGCCCGAGGGGCGTGATCGGCGCGAACGGGTTCTCCGGGATCTCGCACCCCGCAAGGAACGGGGAGTACTCATCGAGCAACGAGGTGAGAGCGCGGATGATGCGCGACTTCGCCTGTCCTCGTTCGCCCAGCAGGATGATGTCCTGGCCGGAAAGGATGGCGTTCTCGAGCTGCGGGATGACGGTGTCGTCGTAGCCGACCACGCCGGGGAACAGACGGTCGCCCGAGCGGATCTTGGCGATCAGGTTGTTACGCAGCTCCTGCCGGACCGGCAGCACCGCGATGTTCGCGGCCTTCAGGCCGCCCAAGGTTGCCGGTCGATCGTTCTCCACTGGACACCCCCGCTCGCCGCCCCGAGACGTGCCCAGTATACGCAGCCGCGAAGCCCCCTCGTTCGGGATAGCGAGAGGCCCCGACGGTGCGGGGCCTCTCAATCACGTTGCGAACAACTCGGAGCGCGCCTACGACGCGGCGTAGGCTCCGATGCCCGCGGGGACGCGCGTCTGCAACTGCTCGACGGCCCGCCCCAGGACTGAGTCGCGGACGACGATGACGTCAGGCAGGTCGAGCAGGTCGCCGACCGACACGTTCAGCGCGCTCGCGACGCCGAGCAGGGTGCTCAGCGGCAGGTCGCGCTTGCCGTTCTCGTAGTTGGACAGCGAGGCCTGGGTGATCCCGGCAAGCCGGGCCACCTCGGCCTGCGACAGCTCGCGACGGAGCCGCCACTCGCGGATGCGCTGGCCGACGCCGGAACGAGTGGAACTCTCGCGAACAATGCTCATCAATGCATCCCGTTCCAAATCGAGCCCGAGAGTCACTCGAGCGCGTTCGTTTGTGCTTTCGGTCACAAAACAATCATCATCCTTATCACGGGCATGAACAAGATGAGACTGTGAACAATGGGTAAAACGTCAGTCTAGATTCGATGTCCAAGGCGCACTCGAGGCTACCGCCGGGAGGTCTGCGTAGCGTGGCCTGCGGGGTGGGCAAGGAGGACCTAGGGCAGGATCTCGATCGTGGCGGACTGTCCCACGGACTTCTGCCAGGCCCAACCCTCTTCGTTCGTCGCGAACCAGATGTCGCGGTGCAGGCCGTGGACGGCGCTGCCGGTGTCCGCGCAGCGGTAGATGCGCCCCGACGGGTCGCCGTCGATACGGAAGCGCTGGCCGAGGTAGACGTAGTCGCAGGCGGCGGCGCCGTTGTAGACGACGGTGCCGTCGCGCATGGCGCCGCAGAAGCCGCCGCCGTCGCCGTGCGCGGGGCCACCGACGCGGCAGTAGTAGAAGGACACCGTGGCGCGGACGCGGTCGCCGGAGCGGAGCGCGGGCGTGCCGGCGGTCGCGGTGCGCGCGGAGCGCACGACGTCCTCTGCGGTGGTGCCGACCAGCGGCGTCTCGACCGCCGAGGCAGCGAGGCGCGTCGCCTCGAAGGGCTGCTCATTGATCGGGACCGCGGTGCGCGAGCCAGCGCTCGGCTCCGGTGTCTCCGAGGAGGCGAACGAGGTGATCGCCGTGGTGGTGTTGAGGAGATAGGTCGCGGGGCGGACGGCGGCGAGCGCCTCGACCGGCGCGGGCGAGGCGACGAAGCCTCCCATCGCAACGCCGATGGCGAACAGCAAACCAAGAGTCGAGAGAAGTGCTCCGAGGCGTAGGGATCGCCTCAGCGTCTTCGAGATTGTTCCCCGCACGCTGGGGAGTATGTCAGGCGCGGAGCGCTTCGCAAGGCCTGCCGGACGCTGCAATCATCACGAACGACGTTTCCGCACCCGCCCCCCCGAACCTAGCGCGAACCTGAGCAAGCGCTCAAACAAAAAGTTCCCGGCGCCCGCGCAGGCGACATCTTATGGCTGCGTTATGACGAGCCGTTGCCGCCGACGGGTCTGGGCGCGGGCGGCCCGGGAGACCCGGCATGCGCCCAGGAAGCTAGCCGAGCAACCCCTCGGCGCGCAGATCTGCGACGGCCGCGCCGACCGCGATGATCGTCTGGGCGACTTCGCGCTCGCCGTGGCTGCTCGACACCATGCCACCGTTGCCCATCAGGTCAACGCCATGGTTGTACAGCGCCCAGCGGAACGGGCGCATGAGCTCGGGCGCGATGCCGTGCGGCTGCTCCTCGATCTCCCACTCCACGTCGGCCGGTCGAGGCGCGTCGTAGCCGAGGTTCATGTGCCACATCGACGACGCGGCCCACGCCGAGCCCGGCACGGACTCGCGCTTGAACAGCTCGTTCACGCCACGCACGAGGGCGGCCGAGGCGGCGTCCGCGCGGGCGCAGTCGTCCTGCTCCGCGATGATCTTGAGCGCGGCGATGCCGGCGGCGGCGGAGACGGGGTTCGCGTTGAAGGTGCCCTGGTGGCTCACGCGCTCCTCGGCGTTCCAGTCCGCGTCGTTCTCGCGCAGCTCGAGGTAGTTGATGATCTCCTCGCGCCCAGCGACGCAGCCGCCGGGCATCCCGCCCGCCACGATTTTGGCGAACGACGACAGGTCGGGCGTCACCCCGTAGCGCTGCGAGGCGCCACCGGGCGCCATGCGGAAGCCGGTGATCACCTCGTCCATGATCATGAGCGTGCCGGTCTCCTTCGTGAGCCGGCGCAGCTCTTGGAGGTACGAGGCCTGCAAGGGGTGCGTCCCCCAGTGCGCGCCGGTCGGCTCGAGGATCACCGCAGCGACATCGCGCGCGGCGAGTGCCTGCGTCACTGCGGCCACGTCGCCCGAGGGCACGATCGTCAGCGAGTCGTAGAAGCCGTCCGGCACGCCGACCGAGTGCGGTCGCGCCTCGTCCGCGCCGAGGCGCCCGACGACGAGGTCATGCCAGCCGTGGAAGTGATCATCGAGCTTCACGACGCGCTCGCGGCCGGTGTACGCGCGCGCGAGGCGGAGCGCCATCATCGTCGCCTCCGTGCCAGAGGAGGTGAACCGCACGCGCTCCGCGCATGGCACCATGTCGATCACCTGCTGGCCCCACTCGATCTCCAGCTCGTGGCTCGCGCCGAAGTGCGTGCCCCGCTTGAGCGCTTCGCGTACCGCGTCCATCACCTCGGGCCGGTTGTGGCCCAGCAGCAGTGCGCCGTGCCCACCGATGTAGTCGACGTATTCGTTGCCATCGACGTCCCATTTCCGCGGCCCGGCGGCGCGCTCGACGTAGATCGGGAACGGCGAGAACGCCCGTGCATCGTGCGTCACGCCCGACGGGAACACGGTCGCCGCCCTCGCCGCCAGCGCGCGCGAGCCTTTGTGCAGCGCTTCGTAGGTCTCGAGGATGGAGGACATGGGCGGCTCCTGATCGGGCGCGTCGAGTCGATGGAGTCAGTGTCTGGCGGCTGCGATGCGTCCGCAACAGCGGCGAGCGATCTGCGTCCGTCCGAGCGCGCTACGATTCGCCTGCTACCGAGCGCATCGAGGAGCACGCCATGGCCGACCGCACGCGTTTGACCCCCGCCCAGATCACCGAGGCACTGGGGCACATCCCGCAGTGGGAGCTGGACGGCGACCGCATTGTCCGCGACTTCCAGTTCGCGGACTTTGTCGCCGCGCTCGGCTTCATCGTGGAGGTGGGCGCCCTCGCCGAGCGCGCCAACCACCACCCGGAGATCACGAACACCTACAGCCACGTCCGCCTCGCGTTCTCGACGCACGACGCGGGCGGTCTGACCGAGATGGACTTCAAGCTCGCCGAGGCAGTGAGCAGCCGCGTCCCCTGGCTACGCGCCACGCCCGCGCAGGACTAGGCGCGGAGCTGCGGCACCCAGCGGCCTTCCTCGACCTCGTCGAGGAAGGTGCGGACGGTGGCGTTCCAGTCGTCGGGGCGCTCGAAGTAGCCGGAGTGGCCGGCGCCGGGGATGACGTGGAACCTCGAGCCGGGCGTGACGTCGTGCGAGAGCGCGATCAGGTCGGGGTGGACGACGCGATCGAGCTCGCCGACGACCCAGAGGATCGGCAGCCCGCTCTGCGCGAGGCGCGTCGCGGCGGTGCCGCGGAAGTTCACCATGCGGCCGTTCTGCTGCAGGAACTCGGGCGCGCGGGGCGGGTTGATGGTGCGGATGCGGCGGTACAGGAAGTGCTTCGCGGGCTCCTCGGCGGCGTACGTGGGGGCGAGGGCGCGACTGAGCAGGGTGCCCGCCAGCGTGCCGTCGTCCTCGAGCTGCTTGCGGAGCGCGCGGTAGCGGTCGTCCACCGCGCCGCCGTTCGTGCCGGAGTAGGTCAGCGAGACGACGCGCTCCGGGTCGCGCCCGTACAGCGCGAAGGCGGTGCGCCCGCCCATGGAGTGTCCGACGAAGTGCACCCGCGGGACGCCGAGGTGGTCGAGCAGCGCCAGCGTGTCCGCGCCGAAGGCGATGCGGCCGGGGCCGTCCTCGATGTCGGGGGAGCGGCCGAAGCCGCGGTGGTCGAAGGTGATGACGGGGTAGCGGTCCATGAGCGCGGGGATCTGCTGCCACCACGACATCGCGTTGCCGCCCGCGCCATGCGCGAGGAGCACCGGGGTCGCCGTGCCCGGCGCGTCGAGCGGGGGGCCGTGGACCTCGTAGTAGAGCCGGAAGCCGTCACCGAGGTCGAGGTGCGGCACGTTCGTAGAGCCCTTCGTCCCACGGTTCGCCCGTGGCCTTCGCGATCACGTCGAGGATGTCCTCGACGTCGCCTCGCAGCTTGTCGTCCGGTTCGAGCGTCAGCGCCCGCAGCAGCTCGTCGTGCGCCTTCGCGTAGAGCGCCGCGGGCTTCTCCGCGACCGGCTGGTGCGCGCCCTTCGGCCGTTCGATGGCGTTGGCCGCGAACTCCCGGCACCACGCGGCACTGTAGAGGATGTACGGGTCGTTGCCACCCAGTTCGACCGCACGGTCGAGGACGGCGAGTCCGTCCGCGAAGCGGCGCTTCCGCGTGACCAGCGTCTGGCCGAGGTACGACAGCGCCTGCGCGTACTCTGGCCACCGCTCGACGACCTCGGAGGCCTGCGCCAGGGCCGCGTCGATCTGCCCGCCCGCGTGCAGCTGCATCGCGTGCCGGAGCGCCTGCGCGGCCTCCATCGACGGTGCGTTCATCTCGTCCGGCATCTGGTCGCTGTCGTCGCGGGGCGTCATGCCTCGATGATACGCGCGCGTCCCTCCCGCCCCGTCGCCCTCGTCGCCGCGCGATACACTCATGGCATGGACGCCCCGCAGCCCACGCCGCGCTACACCGTCGAGGTCATCGAGCCCGCCGCGCTGGCGACCGCCTCGCTGCGGCGCGAGTGGGACCTCCTCGACCCGCGCGTCTGCGGCGTGCGCGAGGTCGAGCAGCCGAGCGTCGTGGCCGTGCGCGTCACCGTCCTCGACGAAGCGGGCGCGCCCTGCTCCACGATCGATGCGGCGTACTACCCGGAGATCGAGGAGTTCGGCGTCACCTCGACGCCCGCCTCCCCCGATGCCGAACCGACGTGGCTCTCCGCCCGCACCCTCGAGGAGGGCATCGAGCGCACGCTCCGCCGCCTCGCCTCGACGCCCCGCTGACCTCGACGCCGCCTGCGCCAGACGGGCGCTCGCCGTATGCTGGTGACATCGCGCCCCGGTACGTGCGCCGATAGCTCAGTGGATAGAGCATTAGTCTTCGGAACTAAGGGTCGGGGGTTCGAATCCCTCTCGGCGTACCACTTCTTCTTTCTCCTCGCGCTCCTCGACTGACACGCCCTCAGGTCCTTTCACGGGGTGCTGGTACGCTTGGGCTCCAGGGGCGCGGGCCGGGCGCGGGGCAGCATCGGTGGGGATGTCGTCGATGGCTGGTGTGACTGCACGATCCGGCGGCGCGTTCGTCGCGTTCCGAAATCCGAACTTCAAGTGGCACTGGTTCTCCACGCTGGCGTCGTTCTCGGCGATGCAGATGCAGGGGATCGCGCTGGGGATCCTCGGCTGGGAGATGTCGCACTCCTACACGGTGGTCGGCATCCTGCAGGCGGCATTCGCGCTGCCGATGGCGATCCTGGCGCTGCCGGGCGGCGCGCTGGTCGACCGGATGGAGAAGCGCCGCGTCATCGCGTTCTCACAGGCGCTGCTCGCGATCCTCGGCGTCGCCACGGCGGCGCTGATCCAGGCGGATCTGATCACCATCGTCCTGCTGTTCGCGGGCGGACTGGTGCAGGGCGCGATGTTCAGCGTGAACGGGCCGGCGCGCATGGCGCTGCTGACCGAGATGGTGCGGCCCGCTGAGCTCTCCGCCGCGATCTCGATGCAGAACATCGCGATGAACAGCACGCGCGTGATCGCGCCGGCGATCGCCGGGCTGTTCATCGCGTTCGTGAGCATCCAGGGTGCCTACTACCTCACGGCAGTGCTCTACGTGGTCTGCGTTGCCATGATCCTGCAGGTGCCGCGGTCCTTCGGGCACGTCGATCGGCCGAAGGCCCCGCTGCTCTCCGACATCCGCGCGGGGGTGGGGTACGTCGCACGCGATCGCATGTTGCGGTCGCTGATGCTGTCGGGCCTGTCCGTGGCGCTGTTCATCATGCCGTACCAGGTGATGCTCCCGGGCTTCGCGGGCAGCCTCGGGCACTCCGAATTGCTCGGCCCGATGGTCGCGGTGTCGGGCGTCGGGGGCCTGGTGGGGGCGTTCACCGTCGCCTCGATCGGGCAGCATCCGAGGAAGCCGTACCTCCAGTTCCTGTTCGGGCTGACGGCAGGGGCGGCGCTGATCGCCCTCGGGCTGCTCTCGACGCGGTTCGGGTTACCGGGCGCGTTCGTCAGCCTCGGCGTCGTGGGCGCGGCCTCGATGAGCTACATGACGCTCAACCAGACGATGCTGATGACCGAGGCCGCCGCGCAGTTCCGCGGCCGCGTGACCAGCATCTCGATGCTCACCTTCAGCGCGATGCCGCTGATGGCGCTGCCGCTCGGCGTCCTCGCCGACTCCATCGGGGGTGCCGGCGCCTTCGCCGTGCAGGGATCGATCGTGCTGTGCGTGATCATCGTCCTCGCGTTTATGAACCGCGCGCACACCTTCGCCCGCCGCACGGTCACTCCGCCGCCCGCGCCGTCCGAGGTCGAAGTCGCGTCGCCGCAGGAGTCGCGCGTCTAGCCGAGGTCTCCGGCGGCGAACGATCGCCGTAACGTCCTCGATTCACGGCGCCGGTACGCTCTGCCTCGAAGCAATCGAGGTGCCGAGGTATGGGCGTCCCACGCTCCACGCTCGCGAGCCTGCTGGCGGCGCTCTGCGCGCTGACACTCTGTGTGCTGGCGTTCGTGGCCTGCACGCCGGCCGCGCCGAGGCCACCCGCCCGTCCGTCCGAGACACGCGCGCCGTCCAGCGTGTCGACCGCCTCGGCAGCGTCGACCGTGGTGTCGCGTGCGCCAGACCTCGTGGCTGCCGCACCGCCGTGCGTCGCGGAGCGGGGTGACCTCGATCGCGCGACGCTGATCGTCGATGTCGCTGCGTGCCGCGTGGTCGCCGTGCCGTCGGTCGAGGCCGGCGGGCTGCGCTACGCCGCGACGATCGCGCGCGACGACGCGAGCTACTGGACCCCGGCGGGCGATGGCGTCGACCGGCGCGGCCTCGACGGTCGTGTCGTTGAGCACGTCACGCGCGAGCCATCGATCGCGGGGAACCTCGTGCTCGTCGATGAGTCGGCGGACGGGCGGTTGCGGCTGATGCGGCGTATCTCCGGCGAGACGGTGCTGATGCGGGATGGCGTGCTGGACCGCGTGCTGCCGCCGTGGACGGCCGCGACGTTCGCGGCCGACAACCGTCGCGTCGCCTTCGACGTACCCGAGCAGGCGCCGATCCTGCGGCGCATCTTCGTGCGAGACGTGGCGTCAGGGACCGAGCAGGTCGTCGTGCGCGACCTGCCGCTATGCCGCTGCGGACTATGGCCCTCGTCGCTCGCGTGGTCACCCGGCGGGCGCTACCTGCTCTACGAGGCAGGCGCGGCGGGTGCCTCGACGGCCTGGGTCTTCGATACCGAGCGCGGCAGCGTCCGCTCGGTGGGGTTGCTGTTCCCCGCTGCGCGCGCGTGGGGCGCGCGAGACGTGCTGATCGCGCTTGACCGCGACGCGCTGCTGTTCGACGCGGCGGGTGGGCCACCTCCCACGCTTGCGGGGCCTCGAGGCTTTGCGCGCTTCGATGTGAGCGGGGTGTTCGTCTTCGCGAGCGACGGCGCGACGACGCGCGTGGTGCGCGCTCTCGACCAGCACGAGGTGCACCGCTGGGACGTGGCGGTCGGTATCGACGACGCACTGTCGTTCGCCGGCGCCGAGCCCATCGCCGCCCTGTCGACGACGCTCGCGACGCGCCGGCTGCCGCCGAGGCACGGCTGCGACGGGATGCTCGTGCTGCACCCGGCCCCACGAGGTGGCGAGATCTGCGTGCCAGGCGGCGCGAACCCCGCGTGGTCCTCGGACGGGGGACGCCTCGCGTACGTCACGTACGCACCGGATGCCGCGACGTTGCACATCCTCGACGCGTCGAGTGGACGCGTAACGTCGATCGTCGCCGCCTCGTCGGGGTGCGGGTCGATCACGCTGCGCTGGGTCGGGGGCGGCACGCACGTCGCGATGTCGCGAGCGGGCGGCTGTTGATGGCGGCGATGGAGCGTTGAGTGATCGCTGAGTGATCGCTGAGTGACGACGGTGACGTGTGCGTAACAAGCGCTGCGTACGCTGCAGACTCGCTACCGCATACCCCGCGCACCGAACGAGGACTGGCCGCGTGCAGCTGACGATGTCCCCGGCGCGACGGCTCGCCGCACCGTTCGAGGTGTCCGGGTTCCGCCGGCTGTGGCTGGGCGCGGTGCTCACCGCGACCGCGCAGTGGATGGATCGCGTCGCGGTGGGCTGGTACATCTTCAGCGTCACCGACTCGGCGTTCCTCACCTCTGCCGCGGTGTCCGCTCAGATGGGGCCGGGCTTCTTCGTGGGCCCCGTCGCGGGTGCGATCTCCGAACGCTCGTCCCGCCCGAAGATCCTCGCGCTGGCGATCGGGCTGCGATCGTGCACGATCGCCGCGATGGCGCTGCTGGTGTACAGCGGCGTGACCCGCATCGAGTTGGTCTTCGCGCTGCTGGCGCTGGGCGGCGTCGGGCAGGCGATGCAGCTGTCCTCGCAGCAGACGTTGTCGTCTGACCTCGTCGGCGCGGACCGTCGAGCGCGCGCGGTAAGCCTGCTGTCGATCGGGCAGCGCGTCGTCTCTGCAGGCGGCGCGGTAGGCAGCGGCCTGATCGTGGGAGCATTCGGTCCCACGTTCGCGCTGGTGATCGCGGCGTGCGCCACCTCGGCGGCGTCGTTCTCCTACTCGACGATCACGGAACCGCGCGTGAACCACGCGAGCGGGCGCGGGTCGCTCTATCGCGACACCGTGCACGGCCTGCTGACGGTGGCCCGGATGCCGTTGGCGGCGATCCTACTGGGGATGATGGTCATCATCGAGGTATTCGGGTTCTCGTACATGGCGCTTGTCCCGGCGATCGCGAACCGGGTAGTGCATGTGGGGCCGGCGGGGCTTGGTGGCCTCAACGCGGCGACGTCGATCGGCGGTGTCCTCGGGCTCCTGTTCTTCGCGACGTATTCCGAGCGCGTGCGGCTGGGCATCCTGTTCCTGTGCGTCTTTGGGTCATTCGGGGCCTTGATCGTCGCGGTCGGCTCCGCGACGTGGTACGTCGTGTCGCTCGCCGTGGCAGCCGGTATCGGGTGCTGCGCGGCACTGATCGATGCCCTCGAGTGGCTGTTGCTCCAGCAGAGCGTGAGCGACGACCTCCGAGGTCGCGCGTTGGGTGCATGGAACGTGGCGATCGGCTTTGGCTGGATCGTGGGTCCGCTCGCGATGGGCGCGCTCGCGGACGAGATTGGCGTATCGCCGGCGTTCGCGATCGCCGGTTCGGTCGTCCTCGTCGCGTGCGCCATCGCCAGCGTCGTGTCGTCGAGGCTGCGCGCGGCCTGACCCGGCTATCTCCCTTCAATCTCCGCGAAATGAACGGCCGCTACGGTCGGTAATAAGCGAACAGCACCGGGGGACGGCATGACGACGATCACGAAGCAGGACACCACCTTCCTCTCGATCGCAGACGCGAGTGCGGCGATCGAGACGGGCACGCTCTCCCCGGTCGACCTGACGCAGGCCGTCCTCGACCGCATTGAGGAGACGGACGGCAGGCTCAACTCCTACGTGCTCGTCATGAAGGAGAGCGCGCTTCGTGAAGCCGAGGCCTCCACCGAGCGCGCACGGACGAAGTCCCGCCTCGGCCCGCTTGATGGCATTCCGATGGGGATCAAGGATCTGTACGACACGAAGGACGCGATCACCACAGGCGGCACCGGCGCGTATCGCTTCCGCGTGCCGAGCGAGGACTGCACGGCAGTCGCGCGGTTGCGCGCGGCGGGCGCGGTGATCATCGGCAAGACGAACACGCACGAGCTGGCGTTCGGCGGCACGACGAACAACGTGCACTACGGCCCGACGAGGAATCCGTGGCACCTCGACCGCGTGCCGGGGGGATCCTCGGGCGGGTCGGGGTCGGCGCTGGCGGCCGGGCAGGCGCTCGGCGCGCTCGGCACGGATACGGGCGGCAGCATCCGCTACCCGGCGTCGTACTGCGGCGTGAGCGGGATCAAGCCGACCTACGGGCTCTCCTCGCGCGCCGGGGTCACCGCGCTCTCGCATACCCTCGACCACACGGGGCCGATGGCGCGCACGGCGTACGACTGCGCGCTTATGCTGAACGCGCTGCAGGGCTACGACCCGCGCGACATCGACAGCGCGAGGCACGCGCCGCAGGACTTCGTGGCAGGCATCGAGGACGGCGTGGCGGGGATGACGCTGGCGGTCCTCCCCTCGCTGTTCCCGCACGCCACGCCCGCGATCAAGGCGGCGTTCTCGGCCTCGCTCGCGGTGCTCGAGGCCCTCGGCGCGCGCATTGTGACCGTCGAGCCGCTCGCCGGCGTCGACGACTGGCGCGCGATGATCCAGGGCATCATCGCCGTCGAGGCGAACGACTACCACGAGGAGCTGCTAAAGCACGACCCGCCGACCATCGGCGCCGCGGTCCGCGCGAGGATGGCGGCGGGCGCCGCGATGCCCGCGTGGAAGTACGCGCGCGCCCTGGACGCCCGCAAGATGCTGGAGCGGCGCATGGAGGACACGCTGGCCGACCTCGGGATCGACGCCTACGTGCTGCCCTCGACGCCGGTCACCGCCTGGGAGATCGACGAGGACCCCGACCGCGACTCGACGCCGTCACGGATGTTCCAGTACGGCTCTATCTTCAACGTCTCGCGTCAGCCGTCGATCAGCGTCCCGAACGGGTTCGACGAGGATGGTCTGCCGACGTCGCTGATGATCTCGAGCGCTCAGTGGACCGACGGGCTGTCGATGCGGATCGCGCACGCGTTCCAGCAGGCGACCGACTGGCACACCAGGCGCCCGCCCCTGTTCTCGTAGCGCTCGTGTCGCTGGCCTTCGGGTAACACCCGATACGCCCGCCCGTCTGCCGAGCCGATCCTCCTGTCTGCGTCCCCTGTCGAGGACGCCGGGGGGCGGGAGCAGGCATGGCGCGCACGTCCTCGAGGTTCCGGGTGCACGCGTTGTGGATCGGCATCGCGCTGAGCCTTGCCGTGCCGCCACCGGTGTTCGCGCTGTTGATCCGGCGGCCTGAGCTCGATGTCGTGCTGGGTTCTCCGACCTCGCACTTCTACATCGTCTCGCTGGTTGCGTTCCTGTCGACGCTCCTCGCGGTCGCCGTGCTGTGGGCCGCACGAGGGCTGCCGGACCCGCGCACGTTCTTCCTCGGCATGGGCTTCATCGCGATGGCGACGATCTTCCTCGCGCACGGCCTCGGCACCTCGCCGTTGTTCCACCAGCACATCGCCCCGGGCGACCCCGCCGCCTCATTCTCCGCGTACGCCGTCGGTGGCGGCGGCGCGGCGACGCTCGCGTTCGTGGCGTGCAGCAGCACCCCAGCGGCGACCCCGACGGCCAAGCCGGTCGAGCAGGTGCGGTCGTCGGTCACGTCACTGACCCCGGCGTCCGAGCTGCGCACGCAGATGAACCGGCTCCTCGATGAGCACGTGTACCTCGCGATGGCGGCGACTGACACGGCCCTCGACGGTCGAGGTGACGAGTACAAGGGTGCGGTCAGCGCGCTCGACGCGAACTCCGCGCAGCTCGGCGGACTGATCTCGTCAGCCTACGGCGACGCCGCAGGCAAGGCGTTCCTCGACGGCTGGCGCCGGCATATCGGCTTCTTCGTGGACTACACGCAGGGCGTCGCCGGGAAGGACCAGCCGAAGCGCGCGAAGGCCGTCGCGGACCTCAACCAGTACGCGAAGGACCTCGCGGATCTGTTGAACAGCGCCAACGGCCTCCCGAAGGACGCGGTCATCGGCCTCGTGCAATCGCACGCGATCGCGCTCTGCACCGTCATCGACGCGCAGGGCAGCGGCGACAGCGCCTCGCAGTACGCGAAGTCGAGGATCGCCGCGGATCAGGTGCGACAGATCGGCGACCCGCTGACCGAGGCGACCGTCCTCAAGTTCCCGGACAAGTTCTCCTCGCCGCCGCAGGTCTCCGCGAAGCCGTAAGGCACGCGTCGGCAGGGCAAGTGAAGAGGGGAGCCATAGGGCTCCCCTCTTCACTTCGTCGAACGAGGCTGATGTTTGCGCCTTCGGGGCTAGATGTAGTGGAGCGTCCGCGCCGCGTTCGTCAGCTCCTCGCGGAACTGCGGGTGCGCGAGGCCGATGATCGCGAGCGCGCGCTCGCGCGTGGACTTCCCCTTGAGGTTCGCCGCGCCGTACTCCGACACCAGCCAGTGCACCTCGGTCCGCGGCGTGGTGACGACGGCGCCGGGGGTGAGCGTCGGCACCACGCGCGAGATCGTGCCGCTCTTCGCCGTGGAGTAGAACGCGAGGATCGACTTCCCGCCGGGCGAGTCGAACGCGCCACGCGCATAGTCCATCTGCCCGCCCGTGCCGCTGTACTGCGCCGTGCCGATCGACTCGGAGCAGCACTGGCCGGTCAGGTCGATCTCCATCGTCGAGTTCACAGAAACCAGTCCGTCGTTCTTCGCGATGTTCGCGGGGAGGTTCACGTACGACACCGGGTGCGCCTCGATGGCCGCGTTGTCGTGCAGGAAGTCGTACATGCGCTTCGTGCCGGCGGCGAACGTGTAGACCGCGCGGCCAGGGTGGAACGTCTTGTGCGACCCGTCCGCGACGCCGCTGGTGATCAGGTCGACCATCGACTCCACGAACATCTCCGTGTGGATGCCGAGGTGACGATGATCCATCAGGTTCCGCGCGACGCCGTTCGGCATCCCGCCGATGCCGAGCTGGATGCAGGCGCCGTCCGGGATCATCTCCGCGATGATGCGCCCGATCGCCTCGTCCTCCGGGCGTGCCGCGGGTGCGGCGAGCTCGGGAAGGGGAGCGTCGTGCTCGACGACGGCGTCGAGTTCCGAGATGTGGACGAAGCCGGTGCCATGCACGCGCGGCATGTGGCGGTTCACCTGCGCGACGACGTAGGTCGCCTTCTTGATCGCGGCCGGCATGAGGTCGACGCTCACGCCGAGGCTCATGTACCCGTGGTCGTCCATCGGCGAGACGGACACCAGCGTGACGTCGACGTCCATATAGTCGGTGACGAGGCGCGGCATCTGGTGGAAGTACGCGGGGATGACCAGTGCGTCGCCGGACGCGACCAGCGGGCGATCCGCGCCCCCGACGAAGAACGACTCCCAGTGAATCGCGTCGCGGACGTCCGGGGCGAGGATGGAGCGGGCGCTGGCGCCCATCGGAAGGAGGGCGCTCATGCGGACGTCGTGCAGGGAGCCCGCACGGGCGCGTGCCCCGATCGCCTCGACGAGGGCGCCTGGCTCGCCGGCGGCCATGCTCTGCAGGATGAACGCGCCGTCCTGGATCGGGGCGACGGCGTCCTCTGCTCTGCGCAGCTTCGCCCGGTAGCTCTCCTGATGGTCCACGCGCGCTCCCGTCGTCCCCTCGTTCGTTCGCACGATATTCCACGGCGGGCGGGATGCGTCAACGCGCGAATTGGCGTCGGGGTGCTTGAGCGGGGCGGCCCACCCCCGCCCCCTCGTGCTTTCCACGGAGAACGGCGCTTCGCGCGGGCGCGGGAGGGGCTGAGAGTTGAAGGGCTTCGCCCTTCAAGTATCCCGAGATGCGAGATCAGATGGAACTCGTCGGGTCTGCCGTCGGCCGCGCACGGCTACGCACCAGTCCATCTATCCGCGTCGAGGCGTACCATGCGCGCCGACGAGGTGACCGCGAGGATGGGACGCGATGGCTGCTCCGACGACGACGCCCGCAGTCGAGACCCCGGCCGGGCCGAGGTTCTTCTATGGCTGGGTGATCGTCGCCGTGTCATTCCTCGCGCAGTTCGGTGGGACGATCGCGGGGATGTACGGGCTGACCGTCATGCTCGTGCCGATGTCGGAGGATCTCGGCTGGAGTCGCACTTCGATCGTGGGGGCGAACATCCCGGCGTCGATCATCGCAGCGCTCGCGGCACCGTTCCTCGGGCGGATCTCGGACCGCTTCGGATCGCGTGTGCCGATGGCGCTGTCGGGCGTGGTCGGCGGGCTGTCGATCATGGCGATCGCCGGTGTCCACAGCATCTGGGTCTACTACCTCATCTTTGGCGTCGTGAACGGCATCACCCGCCCGATGATCCAGGTCATCGGCATCTCCGCCGGGGTCGCCGAGTGGTTCCAGCGCCGTCGGGCGCAGGCGGCGGGCATGGTGTCCCTCGGGATCCCTATCGCAGGGTTCGTCGGGGTGCCGCTCGCTCAGTTCCTCGTCATCAACGTCGGGTGGCGTGCGACGTGGTTCGTCCTGGGCGCATTGCTGATCGTGCTCGTTGGCATCCCCGCGGCGATCTTCTGGCGTCCGCGTCCCGAGGCGATGGGGCTGCTTCCGGACGGCGATGTCGCTCCGCCGCCGCTCGCGCCTGGTGAGATCGCCGCACCGCGAGCCGTCGAGGCGCACCGCGGGCGCTTCGGCGTGCACCGCACGATGGAGGACTGGGAGCCGCGCGAGGCAATGCGCACGCGCGCATTCTGGGTGCTCACGCTTGTGCTGCCGGTGATCGCGCTGGCGGGACCGGCGTTCATGACCCACATCATCGCGTTCTTCATCAGCCGTGGCCTGACCCCGCAGTCCGCGGCGTTCGCATCGACGAGCTTCATCATCGGGACGTTCGTCGCGCGGTTCCTGTGGGCATGGCTGAGCGACCGCCTGCACATCCAGTACTGCTACGTCGCGATGGGCACGATCGCGACGCTCGGGACGGCCCTCGTGCTCTATTCACCGACGATCACGCTCGCGTACATCGCCGTCCTGATCTTCGGCATCGCCGCGGGCGGCATGTTGCAGTTGAAGCTCCAGATCTGGCCGGACTACTTCGGCCGAGCGAACATCGCGACGCTGCGAGGCTACTCGGCGCCGTTTGATCTGATCGGCGGCGTGGGCGGTCCGTTCTTCGCCGCGTGGATCTACGACCTGACGCAGAGTTACAACACGGCGTTCCTTGTGTTCGCAATCCTCAGTGGGGCCAGCACGCTCGCGATGCTGCTCCTCGGCGGTGCGCCGTCGAGGAGGCCCGACGCGGCGGTATAGCAAGACGGGCGCCCGAAGGCGCCCGTCTCATGTGACCTCAGCGGGGGGTGCGGCGCTACTTCGCCGCTTTCACCGCCGCCATCACGTCGGGCGTGATCTTCGCAACGGCCTCGGCGACCTTCGCGTTCTCCTGTACCTGGGCGGCGCCCGTGGCGCCACAGATGACCGAGGACACCACGGGGTGCGCGATGATCCACGCCAGCGCGAGTTCGGTCATCGTGATGCCGGCGTCCTTCGCGATAGCCTCCCACGCCTCGAGCTTGTCGAAGTTCGCGTCCGTGAGCAGCGTCTCGCCCGCGCGCGGGTTGCGCGCGACACGCGTGTCGGCGACGGGCGCCTGGCCTCGGCGGTGCTTTCCGGTGAGGAAGCCGCCCGCGAGCGAGGAGAATGTCGTCAGGCCGAGGCCGTACGCCGTGCAGGCGTCCATGTGCTCGCCCTCGACGGCGCGGTTCATCAGCGAGTACGCGGGCTGCGAGGCGACGAACGGGGCCCAGCCGTGGCGGCTCGCCGTCTCGTTCGCCGCGGCGATCTGCCACGCCGGCCAGTTGGAGCAGCCCACGTACCGCACGAGGCCCTCCGACACGAGGTCGTTCATCGCCGACATCTGCTCCTCGATCGGCGTGACCGGGTGGGCGCGGTGGAACAGGTAGACATCGAGGTAGTCGGTGCCCATGCGCTTCAGCGTGCCGGTGAGCGCCTTCCGCATGTAGCCGCGCGAGTTGCCGCGCTTGTTCGGGCCGCCGTCCCCCATGGGGTAGTTGCCGAACTTGCTCATGACGATCCAGTCGTACCGCTTCTCCTTGACCGCCCGGCCGATGTACTCCTCGGACAGGCCGCCGCCGTAGCCATCGGCGGTGTCGACGAAGTTGATGCCGGACTCCAGGGCGGCGTCCATGATCGTCTGCACGCCCGGTGCGTCGACGGGGCTGCCGAACTGGTTGGTGCCGAGGCTGATGACCGAGACCTGCAGGCCGGAGCGGCCCAACGTGCGGTATTCCATCGCGGGTTCCTTCTTCTAGCGGCGCCTTCGAGGTGGCGACCGCGCGCTTCGCTGTGCGATTCGAGGTGCGGAGTCTAGATCAACCGTCCTGCGCTTGCCGGACTCGCCTCCCCGCGACATAGTCCGCCTCGGCGTGATTTCAATGGTTATGCCCGGATGGGTTCGAGGGGGTCGGGGATGGCGTTGCTCAGCGGCTACCGGATGCTCGACCTGTCGCGGTTGATGGCGGCGCCCTACGCAGCGCACCTGCTCGCCGATATGGGCATGGACGTGATCAAGGTGGAGGAGCCGGAGCCGCGCTACGGCATGCCGCGCGATTCCTTCACCCCGTACCTGCCGACGCCCGAGGGCGAGCGCCGCGCCAGCGCGTACAACCCCCTCGGGCGGAACAAGCGCAGCATCGCGCTCGACCTGCTGCGGCCGGAGTTGCGCCCGCGTTCGCAGGAGGTGTTCTACCGCCTTGCCGAGCGGGCGGACGTGGTGATCGAGGGGTACCGGCCGGGCGTCCTCGCGTGGATGGGCATCGACTACGAGACGCTATCGAAGATCAACCCGCGCATCATCGTCTGCTCGTTGTCCGGATACGGGCAGGATGGGCCGTACGTGAAGCTCGCCGGGCATGGGCCGCAATACGCCGGGGTCGGTGGCGTGGTGCGGGTGAACGAGGCGGGCGAGCCCGAGGACGGCACGGGCGGCACGGCGGGGTACGTGAACGGCCTGTGGGCAGCGAACGCGATCCTCGCCGCCATCATCGAGCGCGAACGCTCCGGTCGAGGCCAGCACGTGGACGTGTCGATGCTAGGTGCGCTGATGTCGCTCTCGCTGCGCGACACCGTGCTCTACGCGCGTGACGGCGAGCTGCCGAAGCCGAGGACGGCGGAGCCGGCGCTGACCTACCTCAAGTGTGCGGACGGGAAGTACGTGAGCACGGCGAACAGCGAGTCCGTGTTCTGGGAGCGCTTCTGCAACCTCATCGAGCGCCCGCAGTACATCGCCCTGCGCGGCGGGAGCGGCGCCGAATACGCCGCGGTGGTCGAGGACGTGCGCGCCATCTTCCTGACGAAGACGCGCGACGAGTGGCTGCCGCTGCTCTGGGCCGCCGACACGGCCGCCGCCCCGGTGAACAGCATTGCCGAGGCGCTGGACGACCCGCAGGTGCGGCACATCGGCATGACGTGGGAGCTCGACCACCCGACGGAGGGCACGGTGCTCCATCAGGGGGTGCCCGCGCGCTTTTCGCGCACGCCGGTGGAGTTCGAACGCTTCGCTCCGATCCTCGGCGAGCACACGCACGAGGTGCTGACGGAGGCTGGCTTCGACGCCGCCGCGATCGCCGACCTCGAGGCGAGCGGCATCGTGAAGTCGTGGACGGGCGAGGGCTGGGTCGGCGACACGCGCGCGCCCGGCGGCTAGCCCTCGGCGGTGGGTGCGCCTCGACTTGCCGAGTTGCCTCGATCGGCCGACAGTGTCGCGAGCATGAGGGACGTTCGAGGCTAGGGAGTGGCGCGATGCCGATTGGTGACAACGACTGGCACGCCTTGGCGACCGAGGAGATCCTCGAACCGGAGCTCCCGATCTGCGACCCGCATCATCACCTCTGGGACCTCCGCGCCGATCGCGCGCCGTACGACCGCTACCTGCTCGATCAGGTCAACGCCGACGCGCAGGGCGGCCACAACGTGCGGTCGACCGTGTTCGTCGAGGCGCGCTCGATGTATCGCGCCGACGGGCCTGCGGAGCTCCGCTCTGTCGGTGAGGTCGAGTTCGTGCAGGGCATCGCGGCGGCCAGCGCCAGCGGCGTCTACGGCTCGACGAGGATCGCCGCGGCGATCGTCGGGCGCGCGGACCTGAAGCTCGGTGCGGCGGTGGAGCCGGTGCTGGACGCCTTGCAGGCCGCCAGTCCGAACCGCTTCCGCGGCATCCGGCAGATCGTCGCGCTCGACCCGCACCCGGAGATCAACCTCGGCGGCATGGAGCCGAACCTCCTGGGCGACTACGGGAGCGAGGCGTTCCGCGAGGGCGCGCGCGTGCTCGCACGAAAGGGCATGACGTTCGACGCCTGGCAGTACCACCACCAGCTGCAGGAACTCGCGGACTTCGCGCACGCCGTGCCGGAGCTGACGATCGTGGTGAACCACGTCGGCGGCTTCATCCGCATCGGCCCCTACGTGGGGCACGAGGACGAGGTGCTCGCGACGTGGCGGACCGGCATCGCGGCGGTGGCGCAGTGCCCGAACGTCGTGATGAAGCTCGGTGGCCTCGGGATGCCTCGGTTCGGCTTCGACTGGCACATGCGCGAAACCCCGGTGGGCTCTGAGGAGCTGGCGAGCGACATGGCGCCGTTCCTGACGTATTGCATCGAGCAGTTCGGCCCGGAGCGCTGCATGTTCGAGAGCAACTTCCCGGTGGACAAGGTGTCGTTCTCGTACAACAACGTCTTCAACGCGTTCAAGCGATTCTCGGCGAGTTACACCTCCACCGAGCGTGCCGCGATGTTCGAGGGCACGGCGACCCGCCTGTACAACATCACTGTCTAGCGCTAAGCGCGGGTGCCTCGTCAGTCCGTGAGGACGAGGAGGCGGATCGGGGCGCGCAGCTCGAACCCGTGTTCGCGCTCCAGGCCGAGCGGCGCGAGCCGCATGGCCGGGAAGCGCGCGAGCATCGCGCCGAACGCGACCTCGGCGACCATTCGCGCGAGCGGCGCGCCGAGGCAGTGGTGGCTGCCGCTGCCGAACCCGAGATGTCGCGTGCTCTTTCGGCGGACATCGAGGCGATCCGGATCGGGGAACTGGGCGGGATCGCGGTTCGCCGCGCCCAGGAGCAGGTAGACGACGTCCCCCGTCCGCACCTCGTGCCCGCCGAGGACGGCGTCTCGTGCCGCGATGCGCATCAACGCGTGCAGCGGACTGTCGTACCGCAGGAACTCCTCGACGGCGCCCGGGATCAGCGATGGATCGTCGAGGAGCAGTGCGCGTTCCTCGGGGTGACGGAGCAGCGCGAGCGTGCCGTTGCCGATCAGACACGCCGTCGGGTCGTTCCCCGCGAGCGCCACGTCCACCATCAGCGCAAGCACCTCGACCTCCGACAGCGTGCCCGCATCACGTGCCTCGAGCACGCGTCCCAGCGCACCCGCGACGTCGTACGCGCCCGGCGTCGAGGCAGCGCGAGCGAGGTACGCGGCGAGCGACGCGTGCGCCTCGAGGGCCTGTTCTGCTTCCCCAGACGAGCCGTCGCCGAACATCGCGCGGGCGATGCGGCTGGCGTCGCGGAGTAACGGCTCGCGGTCGGCCTCGGCGAGGCCGAGCTGCTCCGCGATGACGCGTCGAGGCAGCGGATAGGCGAGGCCACCCATCACGTCGAACGGCTCGCCGGGCTCCGTCGCGTCGAGCAGCTCGTTGACGATTGCCTCGATGCGCGGGCGCAGCCGCTCCACGGCGCGAGGTGAGAACACGCCGCTGACGGTGTCGCGCATCCGGTGATGGTCGGGCTCGGCCATCGCGGACAGCGCGGGCACGCCGCCGAGGAATACCTCGCTGCGCCGTCGTGCCTCGTCCCATCGTGCGCCCTCGACGGCGAGGAAGTCGGACCGGAACGTCGAGGCATCGTGCAGCGCCGCAGAGCACTCGGCGTAGCCCGTCACGATCCACGCGTCGAGGTCCGCGCTGAACCAGACAGGATCCTCAGCGCGCAGTGCTGCGAGTGTGGGATACGGGTCGACAACGTACGACGGCAGCGCGGGATCGAACGCTGCCATCATCTCTGCCGTGCCTACCCCTTCGGCGCGAGGACCGCCGACGCGGTGCGCTCCAGGATCTGCTCGATGTCGCCCGCGGGGATCTCGACGTCGCGGATCCACGAGAACGTCTCGCGGTAGGTCTCGTACGACAGCAGCACGGGGAAGTCGCTCCCGGGCAGGACATGGTCGGCGCCGAACGCCTTCCACGCGGCGGTGAGCCCGGCGTGCGATCCGTGGCCGACGGTGTCGTAGTAGAACCGGCGCGCGGTCATGCTCGGCGGCTCTGGCAGGTCGTGGTCCTTCATGGAGTACTGATTGTCCAGGCGCTCGAGCAGCATCGGGATCGGCCCGCCGAGGTGCGGGACGACGAAGGTGATGTTTGGGAACCGCGCCGGAATCCTCTTGGCGATGAGGTGCAGCACGATCGTCGCGTCCTCCATCGACGTGCCGACGGCGGCGGAGAAGCCGTAGTCGTTGATCATCGGCGACTGAATCCCGTCGCCGCACGGGTGGTAGAAGAGGATGCCCTTGCGGCGGTCCAGTTCCTCGTACAGCGGCAGGAACTCGTCTTCCGCGACGGAGCGACCGAGGGCGGAGATGTGCAGGTTCAGCCCGACCATGCCAAGGTCGTCCATGCCGCGCTTCAGCTCCGCGACCGACGCGGCGACGTGCGGCATTGGCACGGACACGAACGATTTGAATTGCTCTGGGTAGCGCCGCACGAGGCTCGCCGAGGCATCGTTCACTAGCCTTGCCGCGGCGACCGCAGCCGCCTCGTTGCGGGAGTACGGGTCACGGCGCGCCGCGGGCGAGAGCACCTGCATCGACACGCCCGCGTCCGCCATCATCTCGAGTCGGCGTGCGATGTCTGCCTCGTCGTCGGTGTCGGGATGGCGGCCCATGCCGCCGGCGTTCGCAACGCCGCCGTTCTCCGCGAACGACGAGATCGCGGAGTTGTAGGCGCGCGGGTGGTAGTGCGCGTGGATGTCGATGATCACTAGTGGACTCCCGGCATGTCGCGCAGCTTCGCCAGCAGGCCGTCCTCGTGCTGCCAGTCCCATTCGAACGACTGGTCGAGGCCGGTGCGCTTCATCCACTCGTACGTCTCGTCGAGGGCGGCCGTCAGCGTGTGTTCCTGCCGGTAGCCGATGTGATCCTCGAGCTTGCGCGTGTCGAAGAGCGAGGACTTGTACCACGGCACGAGGCCGACGCCGTGGCGCGGCATGATCTGGTACGGGAACGTCCGGTAGACCTCGGCCGTGAAGTCGTGCGGCATGTGGACCTTCGTCGGCGTGACGCCCGCGATCGCCGCGATCGTGTCCACGAACCACTCGTCCGTGTAGTACTGCGTCATCCCGACGTTGTAGCCCTGCCCGAAAGTCACCGGGTTGAGCAGCATCATCCGGATCGACTTCGCCTGGTCGAAAACGTAGCTCGGGTGACTGAGCACGGAGCCGTCGCCGGGGATGATCACCGGCCGGCCCTGCAGCACGCGGTAGAACATCAGCGCCTCGCGCTGCTTCTGGTTGTTGCGCGGGCCGAGGACCGTCGGCAGCTTGATGCTTGACGACGGGAAGCCGTTGTCGCGGTGCTGCTTCAGCAGGTACATCTCGCAGATCGCCTTGTTGCGGCCGTACGAGTTCTTCTCGTCTTCGCTCATGTTGAACGGCGACATCTCGCTGATCGGCGAGATCGTCGGCGGGGCGTACGAGGCGGCCGAGCTGATGAAGATGTAGTGACCGATACGCCCGCGGAAGATGTCGACCATGCTCTGCACGTCGGGGAGCAGGTACGCGCTGGTGTCGATGACCGCGTCGAATTCCTCGTGCGCGAACGTCGCTCGCAGCGCGTCATGATCGTGACGGTCGCCGTGCAGCTGCCGGACGCCTCGAGGGAACTCGACCGGCGTGACGCCACGGTTGAACGTGGTCACCTCGTGCCCGTGCCGCGCGAGCTCCTCGACGATCGCGAGCCCGTTGAACCTCGACCCGCCGGTCACCAGTACCTTCATCGCGTCCCCCTCGTCGCTCTGCGCTGATCGCGCCGGGAGCATAGTCCTCGCGGGACGCCTCGTGGCCTCAGTCCACACGCGGCGCCGCCGGCGGATTGCCGAGGAAGTCGCGCATGGCGTCGATGACGAACGCGGGCTGATCGATGTGGATCCAGTGCCCCGAGTCGGGCGCGTTGACCGAGCGCGCGTCCGGGAAGAACGAGGCGATCGGCCGCCCGTGGCGGTATCCGCGCGCCGCCTCGCCTTCGCTACTCAGGACGTGCAGGATCGGCACGTTCAGGTTCGCGTAGAACAGCTCGTACTCCGAGTACGGCACCTCGAGGTCCGGGTTGTTCTGCAGCGCCGGGTCATACTTCCAGACGTAGCCGCCCTCGACTTCGCGGGTGGCCCAGCGCGCGAAGTGCTCCGCGGCGGGGGCGGAGAACCTGGGGTTGGCCTCCTGCACGCGCGCCGCGGCGTCCCCCAGCGTCGGATACACGCGTGCCTCGCTCCCTTCGCGGGCCTTCGCCCGCTCGGCCCACGTGCGGATGCGCTCGGGCCCGCGAGGCAGCTCCTTGCGGAGCTGCCCCGTAGCCTCGATGCCGACGATCTTGTGGAAGCGTTCCGGGAAGGCGCCCGCGGCGATCAGGCTGGCGCGCCCACCCATCGAGTGGCACACCAGCGTCACCTTGCCACCGAGCACGTCGATCAGCCCAAGGATGTCGAGGACATACTCCGGCAAGCCGTACAGCGAACCCTTGCTCCACTCCGAGTCGCCGTGCCCCCGGAGGTCGATGGCGACGACGCGGTACTGGTCGCAGAACGCGTTCGCGATCTCGTCCCACGAGCGCGCATGGTCACGGTTGCCGTGCACGAGGAGCATCGGCGGCTTGCCGTCGTCGCCCCACGTCCAGTAAGACAGGCGCAGGCGCTGCGACTCGTAGAATTGCTGCACCGGCTCGACCATCGCGTTTCCTCCCGGAACCCGCGGGAGAGTAGCACCTCGCCCGCGCGGCGGTCGGGCGGCCACCACATCGCTGATTGCGTGTTCACTAGGAGCAGCGACGTAGAATGCGCGCGGGCTCTACTCGGCCCGCTGGGAGGCGCATGGACCAGGCATTGCACGGCTTCCGCATCCTCGACCTGAGTCAGGGCCTCGCCGGCCCCGCGGGCGCGAAGCTGCTCGCCGACTTCGGCGCCGAGGTGATCAAGGTCGAGCCGCCGTCCGGCGACTGCGCCCGTGCGCTGGGCCCGTTCCCCGGCGACGTCGAGGATCCCGAGCAGAGCGCGCTCTTCCTGAACTCCAACCGCAACAAGCTCGGTGTCACGCTGGACGTCTGGACGCCGCAGGGCCGCGCGCTCCTCGACCGGCTCGTGGCACAGGCCGACGCGATCATCGTCAGCTACAGCCCCCGCGAGCTCGAGGCGCTCCACCTGGACTACGAGACGCTGTCGCAGGTGAACCCCGCGATCGTGATCACTGCCGTCACCCCGTGGGGCCTCACCGGCCCCTACCGCGACTACAAGGCGTCGGAGATCGTCCTCGATGGGTTCGGCCACAGCATGGCGTCCTACGGCCAGAAGGACCGCGAGCCGCTGATGCTCGGCGGAGGGCTACGGCACCACTACGCCGGCCAGTTCGCCGCGCTCGCGACCCTCGCCGGGTGCGTCAGCGCGGAGCGCTCCGGCACCGGCCAGCTCCTCGACCTGTCGATGATGGAGGTGCAGCTCGCGAGCGTGGACCGGCGCACGATCCACATGATCCGCTATCAGTACACAAAGTTGATCGTCCCGCGCGCCCCCGCGAGCAACCAGATCGCGAACCTGCGCGGCGGCTTCATCCCCTGCATCGATGGTTGGGTGCAATGCAGCGTCACCGCCGCGGACTTCGCGGAGTTCGTCGTGCTGATGGGCCACGCGGAGTGGGCGGAGGCGCCGCGCTTCCAGCCGCCGCGCGAGATGTTCAACAGGCCCGAGGTACAGGAGGAACTGGCCGCCGCGTTCCTCGCGTGGACGTTGCAGCACACGCGGCGCGAGATCACGGATCTGGCCGCGGAAGTCGGCCTCCCGATCTCGCCCGTCAACTACCTGAGCGATCTGTTCGAGGACGGCCACCTCGCCGACCGCGGGTTCTGGGTGGACGAGACGCACCCGATCGCCGGCACGAACCGCTACCCCGGTGCGCCGTTCAGCATGGCCGAGGGTGGCTACGCGCAGCAGCGTCCCGCGCCGCTCCTCGGCCAGCACAACGTCGAGGTGTACTGCGGCCGTCTCGGCCTGACGCCGTCCGAACTCGACGATCTGGTCGTGGCCGGCGTCGTGTCCGCGCCGACGGCACCCCCACCGGCGTACAGCGCGCCGCCCGTGGAGGTTGCCGCTCCACGCACGGCCCGCGTCACGTCGAGCGCCCCGCGGCTGCCGCTGGAGGGCGTGCGCGTCGTGGACATGACGGCCGTCTGGGCGGGGCCGTCCACGACGATGCTGATGGCCGACCTCGGCGCCGAGGTCATCCGCGTGGAGTCGCTCCAGTACTTCGCGATGCGGACGCGCGGCTGGCTGCTGCGCCCGCGCAAGGAGGACATGGCGCGCCTCGGCCCCTCCGCGAACTCGTATGTCGACCTCGACCCGGGCGAGCGGCCGTGGAACCGCTTCGGCACGTTCAACGTGACGAGTCGCAACAAGAAGTCGATGACGGCCGACCTGCGCCGGCCGGAGGGCGCGGAGCTCTTCAAGCGCCTGATCGCGAAGTGCGACGTGCTGGTCGACAACTACGGCTACGGCGCGATGGCGCGGCTCGGCTTCGGCGACGAGGTGCTGCGCGCCGTCAATCCTCGACTGATCAACATCAGCATGCCGCTGTTCGGCAACGTTGGCCGCAACCGCGACATCCGGGGCTTCGGCGGGGTGGTGGACGCGTGGTCGGGGCTCCTCGCGATGCGCGGGTACCCGGGTCTGGATGCCGGTCTGTCGCAGACGGTGACGCACATGGATGCGTGCACGGGCCCGAGCGCGACGATCGCGCTGCTCGCCGCGCTGCGCGTGCGCGAGCAGACGGGGCACGGGCAGTTCATCGACTTCGGGCAGGCTGACAACATGCTGCAGGCGGTCGGCGAGTACTTCCTCGACGCGCAGTGGAACCACCGCGACCCGGTGCCGCTGGGCAACCGCGATCGCTGGCACGGCATCCAGGGCGCCTACGCGTGCGCCGGCGACGACGCATGGGTCGTCCTGACCGCGCGCAGCGACGAGGACTGGCGCGCCCTCGCGGCTGTCATCGGCCGTCCCGAGTGGGCCGAGGATCCTCGGTTCGGCACCCTGGAGTCACGCTTCGCCCTGCACGACGAGATCGACGTCGCGATCGCGGCGTGGACCTCCACTCGTCCACCGTACGAAGCGATGCACACGCTTCAGGCAGCGGGGCTCCCCGCCGCGAAGGTGCAGAACGAGCGCGAGATCTTCGACGACCCGCACATCGCGGATCGCGGCTTCTTCCTGAAGATGACGCTCCCGGATGCGGGGACGCACCTCTACCCCGGTCACCAGTGGCGTGCCCCCGCGACACCCCTGCGTGCCGATTCGCCACCCCCGACGCTGGGGCAGGACAACGGGTACCTCTACAAGGAGGTGCTGGGCGTCTCCGACGAGGAGTACGAGCGGCTCGTGCGCGAGGAGCACATTGGCACGGCCTACCTTGAGAGTGTGAACTCGCGCGACGTGTAGTCCTCGCAGACGTCGAGGTCCCGGAGAGGTCGCTAGCGCCCCTCGACGAGCAGGCTCGCGACCAGCCGGCGCAGCTCCGCGATGTCCACCGGCTTGCTGCGATACGCGTCCGCGCCGGCCTGCAGGATGTGCACGGCGTCGTCCGGGCCGGTCATGCCCGTGAGTGCGAGGATCGGCATCGCGTCCAGGTGATGCAAGAGCCGCACGGCGCGCGCGACGGCGAAGCCGTCCATCCCCGGCATCTCGACATCCAGGATCAGGCGCACGCGCCCTGCCTGCGATTGCAGGCGGATGGCGATCTCCCCGGAGTCCCGGGAGAACTTCACCGCGTTGTCCAACAGGCGCTGCAGCACCTGCCGGATGCGGCCCGCGTCCACGAACGCGACGGCGTGCCCATCGACGCGGACGGGATGCCCGTGTGTGGACATGCCGTCGAGGACGCTGATCACGAGCGCACGCAAGTCCGTGATCGTGCGATCGCGTGAGAACCGCGCGTTGTCCGGCCGCGACACCTCCAGGAGGTCTTCGGTCAGCTGCTGCATGCGCCTGCTATCCGCGACCAGTGCTTCCAGCTCGTCGGCGCCGAAGGCGCCGGTCGTGCGCTGCGCGCGGCGCAGCATCAACTGCGCTCGGCCGAGGATTCCCGTGAGCGGCGTCCGCAGGTCATGTGCGGCAGCGGCAAGGAAGTCTTCTTTCAGTTGCACCGTCGATGCCTGTGCTTCGAGCCGCACGGCCTGCTGCACCAGCTCGCTGCGCTGGAGGAATGCGGCGATCTGGTCCGCGATGCTCTGGGCGATGGGGAGGTCATGGGCGGAGAGCAGGGATGCGCGCGCGGAGTAGAGGGTGAGCACACCGAACTGACGCGTGGCGGTGCTCACCGGCGCGACCACGATCGAGGTGGCTCCGGCACGCCCGTAGAGCGCGGCGTTGGCGGGATCGGCCTTGGCGGCGTCGTCGAAGAACTGTGCCTGCTGAGCACGGTACACGCGCGTGATCAACGCCTGCTCGGGGTCGTAGTCGGGGACATCCTCCAGCGACATGCCTGGCGGAAGCAGCACCTGATGCTCCTCGTTCCAGAGCCCGATCGAGGCGCTCGGCACGCCGAGGGCGCTCGCGACACCGAGGTTGAGCAACGGCAAGGACTCGGCGAGAGGCAGGCTCGCCGGTGTCCGCGCGACGAGGCCGATCAGCTCGGTCAGCGCTGAGTACTGCCAGATGCGGCGCACGAACGCCGGAGGCGCGAACGCGAACAGGTAGCCGAGGCACGTCGAGACGCCGAAGACCGCGAGGATCGAGTCGAACAGTGGCCGCGCCTCCGGGAACACGCGCGCGACGACGGCGATCACGCCCGCGCCCACGAACGCGCCCGTGCCGATCCCGATCGACTGCATGCGCCGTCGCGTGACGCCGGTCGAGGTGGCGGCGAACCGGACGAAATGAACGGCGAGGTACGCGAGGCAGACGAGGAAGTACATCGCCGGTATCGCGAGCCACGGCCAGTCCGACAGGAACGCTGCCTCGAGGATCGAGACGACGAACCCGATCTGGAAGAGCCGCCGCGTGCGCGTGGACACCGCGGTGAAGCCTTCGAGCAGGCGGATCAGCAACAGCGGCAGCGCGAGCGCCATCACGGAGCGGGCGAAGTGCACGAGGAACGGCTGATCGGGCCTCGACGGGCCGAAGACGAGTCCGATCACACTGATGCCAGCGAGTGCGCCGAAGAAGAGCGATGCATCGATGTCGGCACGGGCGTGGCGACGCACCGCGCGCACAGCGACGAACACGAACAGGCCGATGATCCCAACGTACGTCGCGTTGGTCAGGAGCCCCTGCAGGTGCACGCTTCCCCCGGTCGGTTGGTGATGGCCCGAGGGAGAGTATCCGGCGTCGTGGCGGTATTGCGTAGCACGCGCTCGTCCGATCCCCGTTTGGTATGGCGATGTAATGCGGTCGGCGGCAGTTGCGATGCGCGGAGCACGAGGCCGCTCGCGTACCGCGGCCTCTAGGCGAGCGAGCGGACGAACTCGCCGACGAGGCCGGCGGCGGTCTGCAAATGCTCCGCCGCGGTGTGTCCCGACGCCTTCCTCGGCGTGAGGGAGTGGTCGCCATCGGGCATCCACGCGATATGGATCGCCTCGGACAGCGCGTACTGCGCCACTTCGTCGTGCGTGCCGAAGGCGTCGCGCTCGCCCTGCACGATGAGCGTCCGTGTGCGCAGCGTTGCGAGGTGAGCGGTGCGGAGCTGCTCCGGCCGTCCGATCGGGTGGAACGGATAGCCGAGGCACACGAGCGCGCGTACGCCGGCCTCGTCCGCTACCAGACTGGCGATCCTCCCGCCCATCGACTTCCCGCTGATGGCGACCTTCGCGCCTCCGCCGAGCGCCTCGATGGCTTCGAGCCACGCCTCGCGCAGCGCGGGCTCGCGGTCGGGCGGACGGCGACCGCCGGTGCGTCGTCCGGCCATGTATGGGAACTCGAAGCGTGCGACGCGGACGCCCTCGGCGGCGATCAGCTGCGCGATGGTGGTCATCCACGCGTGGTCCATCGGCGTGCCCGCACCGTGCGCGAGGATGAGCGTGTGCTTCGAGCGCTTCGGGCCGTCGATGAGGAAGTCCACCCGGACATCCTCGGACGATGCGTGCGGCGGCGCCACTCCGGGGCTCCGTCGTTAGTCCCAGATGCGCTCCGGCATCGGCAGCCCGGCGATCACCTCGGGCGTCAGGGGACGGTCGGGCGTGACGCCGAACTGCTCCAGGAACATCGTGATCTGCCGCGTGTGCTGCGCCGTGTGCCAGACCTCGCGCTCCAGGTACTCGTGCAGCGTCTGGATGCCCTGGTATGACTCGACGACGCGGTCGAGCGGATCGTAGATGCCGATCTCATCCCACCACTCCTGGACGATCACGCGGGTGCCGTCAGCGACCAGCGCGACCTGCTCGGCGGTCGTGACGTCGGCGGGCATGCGCTCGTTGCCCTCGGCCTCGTCGTACACGCGCCGGAAGGTGCGGCCGATCGTGGCGGCGTGGTAGGCGAGGTTGATGAGCGGCCGGTCGCGGTCGGGCGAGGTGATCGTGAGCTTGTCCTGCGGGATCTGCCGGATCATCCGCGCGGCCGTCTCGATGATCTCGTACCACCGCTCCATCAGCACCACGGGCTCGAGCATCGGCGGTGGGGCGTAGAAGAACCCGACGAGGTTGGCGATCGCCTTCAGGTCACCGCCGGAGACGATGCCATCACCCTTCGCCACGGCCGGGACGGTGTCGAAGCCGTGCGAGCGCAGACGGGCCTGGCCCTCGGCGTTGCCGACGACGTTGATGGGTTCGAAGTCGATCTGATGGTTGGAAAGAAACTCTTTCGCGCGGAGGCAGGAGCTTCAGCCAGGCTGGTAGTACAGCTCGACCCGGTCGTTGTCGGCCACGGGCCACCCCTCTCGCGCATCACGCATGTTTATACAGCACCGGTGCTCCCGCGGGTACCGCGTCAGCGCAATCTCGCGTGTCGGCCTAACGCGCCGCCCGTTGCACTCGTTACGGACTCTGAAACGCCATCCGGGCCGCTGCTGGTCGTGCGGGGGAGGACGACGTGATGACCAACCTGCGCCGCGTCACCCAACTGTGTTCGACCGTGGCCGCCGAGGTACGCCGCGACGGTGGTGGGGTGCTCGCGGAATACGGGCTGCTGCTGGCCGGGGTTGCGATGGTCAGCGGGATCGCCGTTGCCGTCCTCGGTCCGTCGATCTCCAACTGGTCATGACGCTGACGGGGAATTACTAGCCGTCCCGCTGGGCGTGCGTCCGCGGAGCCTCCGAGTGTGCCGCCAGGAGGTTCCGCGGATGTAGCCTCCGCCCCCCCCCACGGGCGTCACCGCCGCACGAGGCTCGCGACCAGGGTGCTCATCACAATGACCGGCAGCGTGATCTCGGCGACGCCCGGGTACCCGGATCGCACCAGCAGGGCGCCCAGCACGAGGACACCCACTCCGCCGATCGCCAGGGCGATCGAGTCGCCGACGATGAAGTCCCACCAGAAGGCCGCGAACCCCGTGAGGTACTTCACGATGCGCTCGCCTTCGCGGCGGTGCGGCGCGCCTCACTGCGACTGAGCACCGCCACCAGCGCGAGCGCCACGACGAAATAGGTGCTCGCGAGCACGAGGATCATCCAGTCGCCGAGCGCCCACTCCACGCCGATGCCCTCGCCGCCCCAGAACGTGCCGAACGCGACCAGCAGTACCCCCACGACGAACTTGATCGAGTTCTCGGGCACCCGCGCGAGTGGTCGGTGCACGACGGCGCCGACGATCGCGACCAGGATGCATGCCAGTACCGCGCCCAGGGTCGCCGGCCCGAACGCGCTGTTCGCATTCGCGCCGAACGTCAGCACGATGAACACGACTTCGAGCCCCTCGAGGAAGACGCCCTTGAACGACACCACGAACCCGTTCCAGTCGATGTCACGGAGGTTGAGGTCGCCGGCGCGTCCGAGGTCGTCGAGCTCGCGCTGGAAGATCACTTCCTCGTCATGCATCGCACGTTGGCCGGCAGCGCGCTGGATCGCCTTGCGCATCCACTGCAACCCGAAGATCAGCAGCAGCACGCCGATCACCACCTGGAGTTGGTCCAGCCGGATGACGTAGACGAGCGCAGGCCCGAGTGCCGCGACGATCAGCGCGAGCGCGATCGATCCCGCGATCACGCCCAGGAGCGCGGTGCGCCAGCCGTGCGTGAGTCCGACCGCCAGCACGATCGTCAATGCCTCGACGGCCTCGACGATCGATGCGAGGAAGGTCGCGCCGACCAGCAGGAGCGTTGGATTCATGAGCCATGCCATTCGTTGAGTCGCCCGGATCGGCGGGAGCATACGCCCGGCCCGCCCTTGATGCATCGTGGCTGAGCTCGGTCGTCGAGGAGTTCGACGCGCAGAAGCGCAAGCCCTCGACCCCAGCGCCGTCGAGGAGCGCTGCGCGGTCGAACCCCGCGCCTCTTGAAGGAGAGGTCTGGGTTAGGTCTCGGCCGAGGTGCGAAGCGCGCTCGGTCTCGGGGGAGCGCGAGGGCGTAGCCCTCGCATCTCATCCCCCTTCCCGCGCGGGGAAGGGGGCAAGGGGATGGTCGCCCCGCGCCGTCACCTCGACGCCAACTCGCGAAGCGCGACACTCCCCTCGGCCCCCGCACGCAGACAAGACGAAGGGGAGGCGTGAGCCTCCCCTTCGCGATCGTGCGTCCTCGAATGGTCGAGGCTAGATGGACGGCTCTTCCGCGGCCGCGAGGCCGGCGATGCGGCCCATCGTGAGGATCGGGCCAGTCTTGCGGTGCGCTCGGCGGAACCCGACGAACGCCGAGGCCTCGCCCACCGCGTAGAGGTGCGGGATCACCGCCTCTTCGTCGATGCCCACGGCCTTGCGGCCGTCCCACTGCGCCCAGCGGTCCAGGACCTGCGCCTTCGTGTTGATGCGGATGCCGCCCGCCGGGGTGTGGCGGATGACATTCATCTTCACGCCCACATACGGCGGCTTCTGGATCGCGAACAGCGGCTGCGGCTTGCCGAAGTCCTCGTCCACACCCGCGTCCACGAAGCGGTTGTACTTGCGCGTCGTCTCCAGGAAGTTCGCCTTGTCGACGCCCATCTTGTCGGCGAGCTCCTCGAGGGTGTTCGCCACGGCGACGCTCTTCGGGTCAAGGCCACGGCCGCGCAGCGGCTGCGGGTCGTTGAGCTGATCCTTCGGCCAGGCCATCGCCTCGACCTGGTCGTCGTCCAGCACGGCCCAGACGTTCTTCGGGTTCGGGAGCGCCAGGAATTTCCGCATGAACGGCTCTTCCGGGTACTCCGCCGGCGGGACGGAGTTCACGTCACGCGGGATGTCCGGGTTCTTGTGCGTCGCCTCGGCCTCGTTGATGTACCGCGTGCCGTCGTTCTTCACGAGGATGACGCGCTGGTAGCCCTCGTTCTTCGCGGTCATCAGGACGCCGGTCGGCTGGACCTTGATGCCCTCCTCGACCTCGGTCTGGGAGAGGCTGTAGTAGATGCTGCCGAACTTCACCGGCAGGAACGCGACGAACGACATGTCGCTGAGGCCCGCGCCCACGTCCTCGCCCGCGATGAACGCGTCGCCCATCGCCTCCATGTACGGCAGGCCGTCCGAGTACATCGCGTCGTTGACCAGGCGCGGGTCCCACGCCTTTACGAGCTGTTCGTTCGTCGTCGCGCCGCCGCTCGCGAGGATGACCGCCTTGCGCGCGCGCACGTTGATCCGGCCCCCCGGCGTCTCCACCTCGATCCCGACGACGGGGCCGTTCGGCTCGCGGAAGATGCGGCGCATGCGGTGCTCGAAGCGCACGTCGATGCCGAGGTTCTTCACCGTCTTCTCGAGCACGGTGGTGAGCGCGAAGCCGTTCTGTCCGTCCGGGAAGCCGCCCGGGTAGAAGCCGTTCGGCGACACGCCGGCGAAGTGCGTGCGCAGCACGTGACGGTCGCGGCGCGCGCCGGCGCCCCAGTCGCCGTTCGTGAGCTTGTCTGCCCACGTCAGGCCGAGGCGCTCGAGCCATGAGCATGTCTCGGCACCGTTGGAGACGTAGGTACGGACAAGCTCTGGCACGGCGCGGAAGTCGCTCATGACGAGCTCGTCTTCGATGCCCCACTCGATGTGATCCTCGACGCCGAGCTTCTTCTGGACGTGCGTGTCGCAGAAGAACATGAAGCCACCGGAAGCCCGCATGAGGCCGCCCATGTACTTGTTGTTCTCGAGCAGCAGCACCTTGACGCCCTTGTTGTGGGCTTCGATCGCGGCGGGCAGCCCGGAGTTGCCGGCGCCCACCACTACTACGTCGGTGTCGATGTCCCAGCGGTCGGGGATGGGGTCGTAAGGCAAGGTGTCCTCCTGTGCGCGGCGGTACGGAAACACAGGCCGCGGCCCCCTGTCAAACCCCCCGGGGGTACACAGTTGTTGTACCGAGTGTTGTATCGAGGCGCGTGTCACACCGAACCACGTGGTGAGGGAGCCTCGACAGACACGGCGACCCACACGCAGGAACGCCGCCCGATGAGGGCGGCGTTCCGATAGTGCCCGAACGATTGCGAGCGCGAGCCGCTATCCGCGGGGATCCGGCGTGGTGCGCAGGTACGGCTTGTGCTCCGTGTAGCCCTTCGGGAAGAGCTTGTCCGCTTCCTCGTTCTTGATCGCCGGGAGCACGACCACGTCCTCGCCCGACTTCCAGTTCGCCGGCGTGGCGACCTTGTAGCCGTCCGTGAGCTGCAGCGAGTCGATCACGCGGAGGATCTCGTCGAAGTTGCGCCCGGTCGCCGCCGGGTACGTCAGCGTGAGCCGGACGATGCCCTTCGGGTCGATGATGAAGACGGAGCGGACGGTGGTCGTCGCGCCCTCGCCCTGGATCATGTCGTAGAGCGTCGCGACCTTGCGGTCGGCGTCGGCGAGCAGCGGGAAGTTGAGGGCCGCGCCCTGCGTCTCCTTGATGTCGCCGACCCACTTCTCGTGGGAGTCGAGCGCGTCCACGCTGAGGCCGATCGGCTTCACGTTGCGCTTGTCGAACTCCGGCTTCAGGTGAGCGACCTGTCCGAGCTCTGTCGTGCAGACCGGAGTGAAGTCGGCGGGGTGCGAAAAGAGGATCGCCCACGAGTCGCCCTTCCAGTCGGAGAAGTGGATCGGGCCGTCGGTCGAGTCCTGAGTGAAGTCGGGGGCGGTGTCGCCCAGTCGGATGGTCATGGATCCCCCTGCAGGTGACTAACACCCTAATGTTGAGTAATTTAGTTGTATTTAACCGCAACCGCACAACGTCGTCAAGACACTGGCGTACGACATCGGTTGCACCGCTCATCGGGCACGGGTATGAACCTTCCGATCAACTCGCCTCGTCGGGGAAGGACGCCGCCATGACTGACCTCGGAGGCAAGCGCGCTCTGCTCATCGGTGTCACCACGCTCGCGGCGCTCTTGATGGCCTGTGGTCCAGGCCAGGTCTGCGAGAGCTACACCGACAAGGACCTCCGGCTCCAGCAGGAGCAGATGATGCGCGAGGCGCTCATGCGCACGCCGCCCCCCACCCCGACGCCGACCTCGACCGCGACGGTCGCTGCTGCGACGGCGGCAGCCGCTGCTGCGTCCGCGACCCCTGCGCCGTTCGAGGGGAAGATCGCGCTCGGGTTCGACCACCCGCCGTTCGGACCGGGCAACGCTGGTCTCGGTGGCAGCAGCGCCGGCATCGTCTGCGGGTTGCTGGTGAACGTCCCGGCGGGAAGCATCATCACCGTCAACCTCACGGGCGGGACCGGCGCACCCGCCAGCGTGAACAGCCCCATCGCCGGTGATGGATCGTTCAGTCTGCCGTTCCCGATCCAGTCCTTCGGCCCGATGAACGCGACGGTCGGCGGGGTCAAGACCGCGGCCGGTGCGGCACTCATCGGCACGATCCCGCCCGCTGCGCTGACGGTCGCCGGCGGCGCCGACGTCGCCTGTAACGCGCGCTAGGGGCCACGAGGTCGCCGGACAACGAGAAGGGGGCGACATCCGTCGCCCCCTTCGTCTGTGCATCGTGCGGCCGAGGCGCGCTAGCGGCGCGGGCCCTCGAAGACGCAGGTGAAGGTCACGCCGGTCACGGTCGACACGCGGTGGTGCACGTCGCCGGGCACCACGTAGCGCGATCCGGGGACGAGCGGGTGCCCCTCGTCGCCGTCGAGGTAGAGGACCCCCTCGCCCGCCGTGCCGAGGTAGACCTCGGGCCACGGGTGGGAGTGCCCCTTCGTCGACTGCTCCGCGTGGAGCACGGTCTCAGAGAGCGTGAACGAGTCGATCGCCATGTCGTGGATGACGTAGCGGTCGTTGTTGGCCATCTCCTGCCACTCGAGCTGAGTGGCGGGCGCGGTGGTCGAGGTCATGCGTTCTCCTGAAGCGGTGCGGCCGCCGGCACGTCAGCGGTCTGGAGCACCAGCGCGACGGGGGCGGAGCGGCGATTCTTCTCGGCGACGAGGTAGATCAGGCCCTGTCCACTGGCGAGACGCCACTGCGCGTGCAGTGCGGGGAGGCTCGCCCAGAAGAAGGTGATGATCATCATCGCCGGCCACATGGCGTACTGGAACACGAGGTGGTGCGCCTTCACGTGCGCGGGGCGTGGCGGCCGCGTGCGGCCTTCAAAGGCGATCATCACGAACAGCGGGATGATGCAGAGCGCGACGAGCAGGCCGACGAGGTTCAGCCACATCCACGGCTCGATGACGCCCGCCTTGGTGCCGATGTTCAGCCAGCCGGAGAGCGTCGTGGCGTTCTCCGGGTGCCAGCCGGGGCCGGGGACCTGGAACGCCTTGTGCGTCCACCAGTGCGGCATCGGGGAAATGCCCATCGCCGCGAGCTTTGTCGGGATCATGATCCCGAGGCTCACGATGTACCACTGCGCGAACCAGAAGGTGTGCACCTTCGTCACGGTCGTCGCGATCAGGATGCCTCGCGCGCGGCTGAGCTTCGTGTCCTTTGCGAACGCGGCGCGCCACGCGTAGGGGATGTCGCTGGCGCCCCAGGCGTGGCGCTTCGACTGTTCGTAGTGCGCGAACAGCGTCTTCTTGTAGTTGTCCGTCAGCACGCAGTCGTTGCCCAGCGGCAGATAGAGCGCCTCGACGTGGACGCGGTCACCGAGGGAGAAGCAGCACTTCATGTAGATGTGCCAGTCCTCCGGGATGACCTCCTCGTCCCAGTAGTCGACGGTGTGGAGCATTTCCCACGACAGCGCGTAGCAGGACGTCGGGAACTTCAGGCTCATCGGCAGGACGAGGTTCGCCGTGCGGTTGATGCCGGAGAGGCCGTCCGGGATGCGCAGCGGCGCGGGGATGTCCCAGATGTTGTTGCTGTTGAAGATCGTCGGCTGCCAGAACGTGCGGTAGCGGTCGCGCGCCGTCAGGAACATGTAGTTCAGGGCGGTGAAGTGGCGCGGGTGGAACAGGGCGTCCGCATCGCACGAAGTGATCGAGTAGCGGCGGATGTCGTCCCCGCCATCCTCGATCAGGCGGGAGAACGCCTCGCGGGCTGCCCACGCCTCGTTCGAGCCCTTGCCCGGCGTGTCGCCCGGCAGCCCGTACGGGTGGAACGTGGCGAACATGTCGCCGAGCTTGTCGGCGTACTTCTCCACGATGCGCGCGGCCTTCTCGTTAGCGCCCGGCTCACGGGCCTCCATCGCGAGGACTACGACGACCTGCTTCGCGTTCGCCTGGTCGGCGATCGCCTCCACAGTGCGGGAGAGGCTGGTCTCTTCTTCCTTGTAGTTCGGGATGATCACGATGTGTCGCGGCCAGTCCCAGGCCTCGATCGCAGCGCGCTCAGGGTGCTTGCCGTCGGCACGCCAGGCGTCGAACTTCGCGGCCCAGTCGGTGCGCTCCCAGGCGCGGATGCGGCGCAGGCCGACCCACACGGCGACGGCGACGGAGTACGAGCGCAGCAGCCAGTAGGTGAACCAGATCGTCATGCCGACAGCGAACCAGTTCGCGGTCGTCCGCGTGAGCGGCATCCAGAAGACGAGGCTGGCGAGGAAGATCGAGATGACGATCGGAACCGCGTTGCCCAGGCGTTCCGCCCAGTGGGACTGCGCTTCGACGTCGGGAGTGGGAACGGTTTCAGGGATACCGCTCGTGGAGGGCGGTACTGAAGTGCGAACGGGTTGGCTGGCGGG
>CANIRU010000010.1 GCA_947470025.1 Chloroflexota bacterium | reverse complement strand
CGGTCTCGTTGATGAACAGGTCCTGCACGATGATGCACTCCATCGCGCCGAGGCCCGCCGTGACGTGCTTCGTGTTCGGGTCGGACTGCACGATGTCCTCGCCCTGGATGTAGAGACCCTTGAACGTGCCGTCGAGGGCCGCGTCGAACATGTTCGGGATGCGCAGGCCCGGCTCCGCCTGGAGGCCGACGTTCCAGGCGTTCTCGAACATCGTGCGGACGCCCTCGTCAGAGACGTGGCGGTAGCCGGAGAACTCGTGCGGGAAGGAGCCCATGTCGCAGGAGCCCTGCACGTTGTTCTGGCCGCGCAACGGGTTCACGCCAACGCCCGGCCGGCCGATGTTCCCGGTCGCCATCGCGAGGTTCGCGATGCCCATGACCATGGTGGAGCCCTGGCTGTGCTCGGTGACGCCGAGGCCGTAGTAGATCGCGGCGTTGCCGCCGGTCGCGTACAGCCGCGCCGCGCCACGCAGGTCGGCGGCGGAGACGCCGGTCGTCGCCTCGAGCGCTTCGGGGGAGTTGCGCTCCTCCGCGACGAAGGCGGCCCAGCGCGCGAAGGCGGCGGGGTCGCAGCGCTCCTGCACGTAGGCGTGGTCCACGAGGTCCTCGGTCACCACGACGTGCGCCATCGCATTGATCACGGCGACGTTGGTGCCGGGACGCAGCGGGAGGTGGTAGTCCGCCTCGACGTGCGGGAGCTTGATCAGGTCGATGCGCCGCGGGTCGACGACGATCAACTTCGCGCCCGCGCGCAGGCGGCGCTTCATCTGCGACGCGAAGACTGGGTGCGCGTCCGTCGGGTTCGCACCGATCACCATGATCACGTCGGCGGCCTCGACGGAATCGAAGTCTTGCGTGCCGGCGGAGGTGCCGAGCGTCGTCTTCAGGCCGTAGCCGGTGGGGGAGTGGCAGACGCGGGCGCAGGTGTCCACGTTGTTGTTGCCGAAGCCCGCGCGCACCAGCTTCTGCACGAGGAACGTCTCCTCGTTCGTGCAGCGCGATGACGTGATGCCACCGATGGCGTCCTGGCCGTACTTCGCCTGGATGCGCTTGAACTCGGACGCCGCGTAGGAGATCGCCTCGTCCCACGAGACTTCGCGCCACGGGTCGGTGATCTTCGAGCGGATCATCGGGCTCAACACACGGTCGCGGTGCGTGGCGTAGCCCCATGCGAAGCGGCCCTTCACGCAGGAGTGGCCGTGGTTCGCCTTGCCGTCCTTGAACGGCATCATGCGGACGACCTCGTTGCCCTTCATCTCGGCTTTGAAGGAACAGCCGACGCCGCAGTACCCGCACGTCGTGACGACGCTGTGATCCGGCTGACCGGCCTCGATGATCGACTTCTCGGTGAGCGTCGCCGTCGGGCACGCCTGCACGCAGGCGCCGCACGACACGCATTCGGAGTCGACGAACGAGTGACCGCCGGCGGAGACTTTCGAGTCGAAGCCGCGCCCGGCGATCGTCAGAGCGAAGGTGCCCTGCACTTCCTCGCACGCGCGCACGCAGCGCGAGCAGACGATGCACTTCGCGGCGTCGAAGGTGAAGTACGGGTTGGTCTCGTCCTTCGGGGCGTCGAGGTGGTTCGCACCCTCGTAGCCGTAGCGCACCTCGCGCAGGCCGACGGCGCCCGCCATGTCCTGCAACTCGCAGTCGCCGTTGGCGGCGCAGGTCAGGCAGTCCAGCGGGTGATCGGAGATGTACAGCTCCATGACACCCCGACGGAGGCCAGCGAGCTGCGGCGTCTGGGTCGTGACGCGCATGTTGTCCTCGACCGGTGTGGTGCAGGAGGCGGGTGTGCCGCGGCGGCCCTCGATCTCCACGAGGCAAAGGCGGCAGGAGCCGAAGGGCTCGAGGTTGTCGGTGGCGCAGAGCTTCGGGACGCCGACGCCGGCGAGCGCCGCGGCGCGCATCACCGAGGTGCCCGCGGGTACCATCACCATCTTGCCGTCGATCTCGACCGTGACCAGCACGCCGGACTGGCGCGCGGGAGTGCCGAGGTCGGGTTCGTGGATCAGGGTCATGGCATCACCTCACCGGCGATCTCAGTATGCGCGTCTCAGGCGGTGGCGATCGGCACGATCGGCCGGCTGAAGTCCTCGGGGAAGTGCTGGAGCGCGCTGCGCACCGGGATCGGCGTCAGTCCGCCCAGCGCGCACAGCGATGCGCTGGTCATGATCGTGGTCAGGTCGTCGAGCAGCTCGAGGTTTGCGGTGCGGTTCTCACCCGCGATGATCCGGTCCATCACCTCGACGCCGCGGGTGGAGCCGATGCGGCAGGGGGTGCACTTGCCGCAGCTCTCCACGGCGCAGAAGGCCATCGCGAACCGCGCCTGCTGCGCGAGGTCGACCGTGTCGTCGAAGACGACGATGCCGCCGTGGCCAAGCAGACCGCTCGCGGCGGCCATCGCCTCGTAGTCCAGCGGCGTGTCGAGCATCGACGCCGGGAAGTAAGCGCCCAGCGGGCCGCCGACCTGCACAGCGCGCAGCGGCCGGCCGGTGGCGGTGCCGCCGCCGAAGTCCTCGATCACCTCGCGCAGGGTGACGCCGAAGGCGAGCTCGATGAGCCCGCCGCGCTTCACGTTGCCCGCGAGTTGCACCGGCTGCGTGCCGCGTGAGCGGCCCATGCCGAACGCCTGGTAGGCCGCTGCGCCGCGCTCGAGGATCACCGGGACGGTGGCGAGCGAGAGCACGTTGTTCACGACGGTCGGCTGTCCGAACAGGCCGCTGATCGCCGGCAGCGGCGGGCGCGGGCGGATGACGCCTTTCTTGCCCTCGAGGCTCTCGAGGAGCGCCGTCTCCTCGCCGCAGATGTACGCGCCTGCGCCAAGGCGGACATCGAGGTCGAAGGCGTGCGCGCTCCCGGCGACCGACGTACCGAGGTAGCCGCGCTCACGCGCGATGGCCACCGCCTCGGTCAGCGTGCGGAAGGCGTCCGGGTACTCCGAGCGGAGGTAGACGTAGCCCCGCGTCGCGCCGACGGCGATGCCGGCGATCGTCATGCCCTCGATCAGCGTGAACGGGTCGCCCTCGATCAGCATGCGGTCAGCGAAGGTGCCGCTGTCGCCCTCGTCGGCGTTGCAGACGATGTACTTCTGGTCGGCGGCCACGCCGAGGACCGTGCGCCACTTGATGCCGGTCGGGAAGCCCGCGCCGCCCCGGCCGCGCAGACCCGACTCGATGACTTCCGTCACCACCTCGTCGCCGGTCATGCCGAGGGCGCGCGTGAGGCCGAGGTAGCCCCCGTGCGCGAGGTAGTCGTCCAGCGACAGCGGGTCGACCACGCCGCAGCGCGCGAAGGTGAGGCGTTGCTGCTTCGCGAAGTACGGGATGTTCTCGATCAGCCCGAGACGGCGCGGGCCGCGGCCCTCCAGCATCCCGGCGTCGAGGAGGCCGCCGATCTCCTCGGGCGCGACGTGGCCGAAGCCGACCCGGCCGACATCCGTCTCCACCTCGACGAGGGGTTCGAGCCAGACCATGCCGCGCGAGCCGTTGCGGACGATCGTCACGTCGAGGCCGTGCGCGTGCGCCTCTGCGGCGATCGCCAGTGCGACGTCGTCTGCGCCGACGGAGCGCGCGGCGGCGTCGCGGGGGACGAAGACGCGTGTGGTCACCTCGTGCTCCCGGCGGGCGCCTCGACGGTCGCGTTCAGGATGGCGTCGACGCGGTCGGGGGTGACGCGGCCATGCAGCCGGCCATCGAGCATCACGGCAGGGGAGAGCGCGCAGTTGCCCAGGCAGTACACGTCGCGCAGGGTGACCGCGCCGTCCTCGGTCGTCTCGCCCATGGCGACGCCGAGGCGCTCCTCGACGTGCCGCACGAGGGCGTCGGAGCCCATGGCCTGACACGCCTCGGCGCGGCAGACCTGGAGCGTGTGACGGCCGCCGGGGGTGGTGCGGAAGTCGTGGTAGAAGTGCAGCACGCCGATGACCTCGGCGCGGGAGAGGTTCAAGGCGTCGGTGATCAGCGGGATCGCGGCGTCATCGACATACCCGAACTCGTCCTGCAGGGCGTGGAGGATGGGGAGCAGGGCGCCGGGCAACCGTGCGAGGGCATCGACGGTCAGTCGCGCTCGCTCCACGTCCCCGCCGCTCGCCTGCGTGTCCGTCACGGCATCACCCACACGTTCCAGGTCCGGAGGCCGATAGCATACATTATGAATCGAGCCCTCCCGCCGACGCCGTTCGAGGCCGATCAGAGGGCTGATGTGCCTGGAACTATCGTCTCAGGCACCCGACCGGATCGCCATCGGCGGCCGCGGTGCCTCGACCGTGCCGGGTGCCATGTCCACCTTGGCGCGCCGTCGCAGAGCAACTCACACCCCAACCCTCGCCCGTAGAGGGGGAGGGGGCCAGCAGGCGGATTAGCTGTAGCGGTTCCAGGCGAGCGACAGGCCGGTGGCGGCGAGGGCGAGCGCGGCGGCGATGGCGGTGAAGCCGAAGCTGATCTCGATGTGCTGCTTCTGGAGCACGATCTGCTGGGGGAGGTTGCGGAAGACCTCGACGAGCTGGGGGGCGTCGACGGCGCGGTGGTAGGTGCCGCCGGTCAGGTCCGCGATCCCCTGCAGCGTCTTCTCGTCGATGCGCAACGCGGCTCGAGGTGGCCCGTCCGCGCCGAAGCGGCCGGCGCCCCCGCCACCGAACTGCGGCATGAACACGTCAGTCCCCAGCTGCTCGCGAGAGCAGACGAGCTGGCCACCCTCGGGCGTGCCGAAGCCGATGGTGTAGACGCGGAGGCGGCGGTCGACGGCCTGCTGCGCCGCCTTCAGCGGGGCGACACCCTGGGTCGTCGCGCCGTCCGTCAGCAGGACAACGATGTCGGGCTGGTATCCCCCCGGCGGCAGCGACCGGGCGGCCGCCCCGCCGGGATCGACGTCCACGCGTGTGACGTTGGGATTGATGCTCGCGATCGCGTCGATCGAGCGCAGGAGCGCCGTGCCGACAGCCGTGCCTCGACCCGCGGTGAGTGTCTCGATGGCGGTCGTGAGCTGCTTCTTATCGGTGGTCGGGGGGACGAGGAGCTGCGCGCCGCCCGAGAACGCGACGAAGCCGATGCGCGTGCCGGAGGGCTGATCCGCGACGAAGGTCTTCGCGACCTGCTGCGCGACAGCGAGCCGGTTCGGTTCGATGTCCGTGGAGCACATCGAACGGGACACGTCGAGGGCGAGGATGATCGTCGTGCGGCTCATCGGCACGGATGCCTCGGCCTGCGGGCGGGCCGCGGCGACCGCGAGGAACATGAGCGACAGCAGCAGCAGCGCGAACGGGATGCGGCGTCGCCACCTCGAGCGCTTCGGAAGCGCCTCGCGGATCAGGGAGAGGCTGGCGTAGCTGACGGCGAAGCGGCGGCGGCGGCGCAGCATGATCAGGTAGACCGCCAGCAACAGCGGCGCCACGAGGAGCAGGACCAGTGCGTAGGGCCAGGCAAACGTCATGGCTAGGGCACCCGTCCGAACCAGCGGATCGTCAGCACCGATCCGAGGAACAACAGCAACATCGAGGCTCCGGCGAACAGCGAGGTGACCTCGTAGTCCTTGCCGCTGGTCGTGAGCTTCAGGTCGATCTTCTTGTACGTCTCCGCGAGTTGCGCCTCATCCTCGGCACGGAGGTAGGTGCCGTCGGTGGTCTGGGCGATGCCGCGCAGCAGCGGCTCGTTGAGCGCGGTCGCGATGCGGTAGCCATCGACGGTGAGGGTGGCGCCCTGCGGCTTGCCGAGGCCGATCGGGTAGATGCGGACGCCCGCGCCCGATGCGAGCTCGGCGACGAGCAGCGGGTCGACGCGCGACGTGTGCTCGCCGTCAGACAGCAGCACGATCACCGCCGACCCGAAGTGCCCGATGTCCATCGACACCAGGTCCTCCTCGGTCACGTTCTCGGGCACCTGGATCGCCTTGCCCGCGATCGCGCCGAGCGATGCGAACATGCCCTCGCTGATCGACGTGCCACCCTGCGGCGACAGGCGGTCGATCGCCTGCAGCACTTCGTCCTTCTCGTCGCTGGGCTGGATCATCGTGGAGGCGTTGTCGCTGAATGCGACCACGCCGATCTTGATCGTCGAGGGCTGCTGCTTCACGAAGGCGCTCGCGGCGGCCTTCGCCGCGTCCATGCGCGTCGGCTTCAGGTCGTCCGCCTTCATGCTCGTCGACACGTCGAACGCGAGGATCACCGTGCCCTCGAGGCGCGGGAGCGCGAGCACGACCTTCGGGCGCGCGAGCGAGGCGAGCAGCAGCGCGATTGCCAGCAGGAAGATCGCGGGCGCGATGTGCCGTCGAGGCAGGCGACCTCGGCGGGTGGTCGTGCGGGGCGTGGTGTCGGTGAAGCGCAGGCCGAGCGCGCCCGCGGCGGCATCACGGCGGCGCGTCACGACCAGGTACGCGGCGACGAGCGCGGGCACGAGCAGCAGCGACAGCAGCATCAGCGGCCACGTGAACGTCATCGACGGACTCGCTGCTTCCGCTGCGCGGCCAGCCGCACCAGTGCACCGACGAGATCCTCGTCGGTCGAGATGTCGAAGCCCTCGACGCCTGCCTGCCGGAAGGCCGCGGCGATGCGCGCCTCGCGCTCGCGGGCCGAGGCGGTGAGCGCCTGCCGCAGCACTGGGTCGCTGGTGTCCACGGAGATCTGCTCGCCGGTCTCGGAATCCTCGAGGACGATCAGGCCGACATCGGGGAACTCGACCTCGCGCGGGTCCCACAGGCGGATCGCGACGACATCGTGACGGCGCGCGAGCAGCGGCAGCGCGCGCTCCCAGCCCGCCTCGCCGAGGAAGTCGGAGACGAGGAACACGAGCGAGCGGCGCTTGATCGTGTTGAGCCCGGCGCGGACCAGTCCGCCGAGGTCGGTCGCGGTGCCGTCGCGCGGGGGTGGCTTCATCAGCTCGTGGGTCAGCCGCAGCACGTGGCGGCGTCCGCTCCGCGGCGGGATCGTCTCCTCGACGACGTTGTTGTAGAGGATTGCGCCGACGCGGTTGCCTCGACGGCTCAGGAGCTGCGCGAGCGTCGTCACTACGTCGGTGAGCACATGGCCCTTCGTGTGCGTGTCCGGCCCGAACGCCATCGAGGGCGAGCGGTCGAGGAGCATCCACGCGGTGAGCTCGCGATCCTCGAGGTACTCGCGCACGAAGGGCATGTTCATCCGCGCGGTGACGTTCCAGTCGATGTAGCGCGCATCGTCCGTCGGCTGGTACTCGCGGAGGTCGGCGAAGTCGACGCCTGCGCCGTAGAACAGCGTGCGGTAGTCGCCCTGCAAGAGGCCGTCGAGACGCCGCACGACCTGCCAGTCGAGTCGCTGGAGCACCTGCTCCGGCGTCGGCGTCCCCGTCCCGCTTCTGGGCGCGGTGACCATGCTAGGCGCGCGCTCCTGCGCGGCTCTCGATGAGCGACGCCTCCGGGAGCGGGATGCCGGGCAACAGCCGCTCGAGGATGTCGTCCGCGCTGACGTTCGTGGCGAGTGCCTCGTACGACAGCACGAGGCGGTGGCGGATGACATCGAACGCCAGGTCGCGCACGTCCGCCGCCAGCGCGTAGTCGCGCCCGCGGACGAAGGCGAGCGCGCGGCCGGCGAGGATGAGGTTGATCGAGGCACGCGGGCTCGCGCCGAACTCGATCAGCCGGGCCACCTCGGGCTGGCCGACGAGCGCCGGCTCGCGCGTCGCGCGCACCAGCTTCACGGCGTACTCCATCAGCGCGGGGTCCACGTACACGTTGTCGGCGGCGCGCTGCAACTCGAGCAGGCCGGGGCCATCGACGATCTGCTGCGTGTGCTCCATGGCGCGCGTCATGCGCTCCACGATCACGAACTCCTCGGTCTGCGTCGGGTAGCCGACGAGCACTTTCAGCATGAAGCGGTCCTGCTGCGCCTCCGGCAGCGCGTAGGTGCCCTCCGACTCGATCGGGTTCTGCGTCGCGAGCACGAGGAACGGGTTGGGGACGGGGTGCGTCTCGCGGCCGATCGTCACCTGGCGCTCCTGCATCACCTCGAGGAGTGCGCTCTGGACCTTCGCCGGGGCGCGGTTGATCTCGTCGGCGAGGAGGAGGTTGGTGAACACCGGGCCGAGCGAGGTCTGGAACTCGCCGGATTGCTGGTTGTAGATGCGCGTGCCGGTGAGGTCCGCGGGCACGAGGTCGGGAGTGAACTGCACGCGCTTGAAGTCGCCGCCGACGGCCGCCGCGAGCGTCTTGATCGCCAGCGTCTTCGCGAGGCCCGGGACGCCCTCGACCAGCACGTGGCCGCGCGCGAGCAGCGCGACGAGGAGCCGCTCGAGGAGCACATCCTGTCCGACGATCACCTTCTTGATCTCGTACAGCACCTGCTCCATCGGGCGGTGGCTGTCGGGGGACAGATGGTTCGGGGACATGCTCATCAACGCGCTCCTCTGTACCTCGTCTGTACTGGGTGGTACCTCGTGCTTATCGGGGCAGGGTACCCGCGCCGCCGGCGGCGCTGATCGGCACGGCGAAGCCGATGCCCGTGAACGAACGCTCGTTGTTCGGGTTGGCGAGCGCCGTGACGATGCCGATCACCTGGCCCTCGCGGTTGAGCAGCGGGCCGCCGGAGTTGCCGGGGTTCACCGCCGCGTCGAACTGGATGAGGTTCGTCAGCGCCTCGCGATTGGGGCGGGGTGGGATCGTGCGGTTGAGGCCGGAGATCACACCTGCGCTCAGCGAGGCCGTGAGGCCGAGTGGGTTGCCCACGGCGAACGTCTCATCGCCGACCGTCGCGCCGCCAGCGAGGACCGCCGGCACGATGAGCTCGGGGCCCTTCTCAGCCTGCAGCACTGCGAGGTCGTTCGGCATCGCGCTGACGAGCTTCGCGCTCGACTCGGTCCCGTCGGCGAAGGTGACGATGATGCGGCGCGCACCCTGCACCACGTGGTGCGCCGTTAGGACCATGCCGTCGTCGCGGATGATGACGCCGGTGCCGATGCCCTGGCCCTCGGAGGTCTGCTCGTTGCCCTCGGTGCGGATGTAGACCAGCGATGGGAGGATCACCCGGAAGACCTCGGTCGAGCGGGCGGGGGCCTCGGCGGCTTTCGCGACGGCGGTGGCGACGGCGTGCTGAACGTCCGTCCGGGTGAGCGGCCTCGGCTCCGTGCGGAGCGAGGTAAACAAGAGCAGCCCGACGAGCGAGCCGAGCATCCCGAGCGCCAGCGGTGCGAGCCACCGCCAGCCGAGGCGCCAGTGGCGTCGAGGCGGGCGATCCTCGGGCGTGGCGGTGCCGCTGTGAGGGTCAGGAGCGCCGGGGCCGGGAGGGGCCAGCGTCACGGTGCGTTCTCCGTCGAGGCTACTCGTCGCATCGACGAGCCTGCGAGGGCGCGGTGGTGGTCACGCAACGGTGGCCGCGCCGGTCTCCCCGGAGGGAGGGGCGGACGGGAATCGTATCCCAGGCCGAACCGACGAAGAGTTAACGATCTGCGGCAGTTCATGATCAGGACAGTTTTACGAGGCGCGGGCGAAGACGAAGAGCAGGAGGTACTTGCAGCGATCGTTCACATCGCCCTCGATCAGGTTGCGGGCCTTCGCGGTGACCTTCTGCTGGTCGAGCAGCCACGCCTTTCCCCCGCCGTCCTCCCGCACGCTGGTCTGGAGGATCACCGTGGGCTTCGCGGGCATCTCGCCGCCGACCAGCGTGCCCCCGGAGTCGATGTCCGTCAGGTAGATGCCATCGACGACGAACCGCCGACGAGGAACCCGCGCCCCTGAGGTGCGCTCTGTGCCTTCGACGAACACCTCGTCGCCGAGGTTGATGTCCTGCAGCGAGTAGAGCAGCCCCGGCGTGTTCTGCCAGCGGCTGTGCCCGAAGATCCACGACCGGTTCTCCAGGCCATCGATCGCCTCGATGGGGGTGGCGATGCCCTGGTTCGGGACGGTGAACGTCTCCTCGTCGGGAGGCGGCGCTGGGCAGCCGGGCGTCGGCGGGTACGTCGAGGCGGGGATGATCCGGCTGTCCTGCACCGGGGCGTCGATGCCGAGCGACGGGATGGCGAGGCGGCTCGCGCGGATATCGAGCCGCTCCGGCGCGGGTGTTGGGGTGGGCGTGGGACTCGAGGCGGTCGGGGTCGCGGTGGCGTTCGGCGTCGCGGTCCGAGCCACAGCCGGGGTCTCGGCCGCCGGGGCGTCCGCCGCGGTGCAGCCCAGGGCGAATGCCAGCAGAAGGAGGGCGGGGAGCCCGGCGGCGCGACGCAACATGCATCCAGCGTACGCCGCCCCGACGGGCCTCCCACGCGTCCTGCATCACAATCGCGATGCCGATATAGTGCGGCGCGTTGCGAGCCCACGCGTCACTTCGTGTTGAGGGAGCCTCGATGGCGATCCGTCCGACCCAGACCGCCGTCCGCGTGCCGGGCGGGCACTACTACGGCTGGGTAATCGTCGTCGTCGGGTCCGTGATCAATGGCTTCGGTTCGATGAACCAGGCCGTGTCCTCCGTGCTGTTCCTGCCGCTGACGGCGCAGCTGGGGGTGGGGCACGGGTCGCTGGCGTTCGCGCTATCCCTTGCGCGGCTCGAGACGGGCGTGATCGGGCCGGTGGCCGGGTGGGTGCTGGACCGTCGAGGGCCGCGGTTGCTGATGACGATCGGCTGCCTGATGGGCGGCACGGGGCTGATGCTGCTGCCGTTCGTCGACAACTATCTGATGTTCGTGCTGCTCTATATGGGGCTGATCTCCGTCGGGTTCAACATCGGCTTCGCGTTTTCGCTGCAGCAGGTGGCGAACGTCTGGTTCGTGCGCCATCGCACCAGGGTCTTGAGCATCTTCTCGTTCTCGATCCGCGCGGGGCGCGCGATCCTCGTGCCGCTGCTCGCGCTGGCGACGGCGCGGTACGGGTGGCAGACAGCGACCGTCGGAGCGGGGATCGCGGTGCTCGTCTTCGTCCTGCCGCTGACCGCGTTCGTGAAGCACTCCCCGGAGGCAATCGGGCAGCGCCCGGATGGGGCGGTGGAGCCGCCGCTGGGGGCGACGGGCGCGTCGCGGGTGGCCCCTCACCTCTCGCACGACTTCACGCTCCGCGAGGGGATGCGCACCCGCACGTACTGGATCATCGTGTTCAGCACGGTGGTGCGGACATCATTGACGGGCGCAGTGCAGGGGCAGCTGATCCCGATCGTGGTCGCGAAGGGGATGAGCCAGGCGGCGGGCGCGGGGTACCTCGGCCTGTGGGCCGTGGTGGCGAGTGGGCTGCTGCTGGCGATCGGCTACGCGGCCGACCGCACGAGCAAGGTCACGCTGATGGCGACCGGCCACGTCAGCAGCATGTGCGCGATGCTCCTGCTGCTGTTCGTGGGGCCCGATGACTGGGCGCTCATGCTGCTCTTCGTCGTGCTGGTCGCGTTTCAGGAGGGTATGGCACCCGCGAACCTCTCGATTATCGGGGACATGTTCGGGCGCAGCTCGTTCGGTCGGATCAACGGGATGATGAACACGTTCACGACGGTCGGGGTGCTCGCGCCGCCGTTCCTTGGCTACTCCTACGACCGCACCGGCGACTACTCGCTGCCACTGGCGACGTTCGCGGCGATCGCCGGGTTCGGCGCGGTGGTCGTGCTGCTGTTCCTGCGCCCGCCGAGCCGTCCCGCGCCCGTGGCGGCCGCGGACCTGCTCGGGTAGCGTCGGCCTGGGAGACGTACATGGCGTTCGAGGTCACCCGGGTCGGCACCCCCGCGGAGCTGGCGGCGGCGCTGGCCGTGCGCACGCGCGTCTTCGTCGAGGAGCAGCACGTGCCCGTCGAGGAAGAGATCGACCGCTTCGACGCGGAGCCGTGGGTGCGCGCCGACGTGCTGCAGGTGATCGGCCGCCTCGACGGCACGGTGATCGCGACGGCGCGGCTGCTGCTGGCGACGCACGACGGCGGGTACCCGCACATCGGCCGCGTCGCGGTGCTGGCCGAGCACCGCGGCCGAGGGTACGGTGCCACGATCATGCGCGCGCTGCAGGATGCGGCACGCGGGCTGGGCTTCCCCGGCGTGACGCTGGCGGCTCAAACGCACGCGATTCCGTTCTACGAGGGGCTCGGGTACGTCGCACGAGGGCCCGTGTACCTCGACGCGGGGATCGAGCACCGGGACATGGACCTCGTGCTGTAGTCGGGGGCTGCGGGGCGCGGCCTCGGGGCTGGCGAGTCCTGTCGAGGCCGCAGCGTGGGGCGGCCCACTCCCTGCCCCCCCCGGCGCGGGAGGGGGAGAGCAGGGGAGGAATCAGGTGTGAGGAGCTGCCCCCCTCACACTCCCGGCGGACGCCGGCTGCGACCGTAGGGTCGCGCTGCCCCCCCCGAATCTGGCCGAATGTCTAGAGCAGGGTGCCTGCGTTGAACGCCTCGATGGTGCCGCGGAGGCCGAGCTCGGTGACGGCCTTGCGGACGACCTGGGCGGTGTCGGTGAAGTGGAGCAGGGCGTCGATCTCGGCGCCGGTGCGGATGGCGGCGCTGAAGCCCTGGATGTCCATCTGGCGGTTGATGCTCGACTTCTTGAGCTGGAGGAACTTCGACGGGAGGTTCGCCATTCTCGTCGCCATCTCTCGCACCGTGGCGTCGAGGTCGGCAGCTGGGACGGCGCGGTTCGCCCAGCCCCACTGCGAGGCGGTGATGCCGTCGATGCTGCCGCCGACGGTGTAGGACATCTCCTTCGCGCGCTTCGGACCAATCAGCCACGCCCACATCGGGCTGATGTAGCCGCCGCCGCGGGGGGTGGTGGGGACGCCGATGTGGGCGTCCTCGGCGACAACGGTGATGTCACACATGACGGCGAGCTGGGTCGCGACGCCGAGGCAGTAGCCGTGGACCTGCGCGATGATCGGCTTCGGGAAGTTGAAGATCCTCAGGTAGCGGTCGATCGTCCCGTAGAGGCTAATGGCATCGTCTACGACATCGGCGTGCGCGGTCGCGGCGATCTCGCCCGGGCTGCGGCCCTCGTTCGCGCGGACGTCGGCACCCGCCGAGAACGCCCGGCCCGCGCCTCGGATGATGATGATGCGCACCTCGGGGTCGTCGCCCGCTCGTGCGAGCCCCGCCTCCAGGCTGCGCCACTGGTCGACGTTGAAGGCGTTGAGGCGCTCCGGCCGGTTCAGGGTGAGGTAGGCCACTCGGCCCTCGCGCTCGTAGAGGACCGTGTCGCTGTCTGCCATGTCGTGCTCCTCGCAGCCGTGTCTACCGGTGTGGCGCCCGCATCTTCGCAGATGCGCGGGCGATGCTCGACCCGCACGCCCGGGCGAGCGGCGTTTCGAGTCGATCGAGACGCGAATCAACCCTGAGTGAAGGCTTTCACTACCCGCCTCTACTCGATCTTCATTCAGGTGCACGGGGGGACTACCCCGACCATCCGAAGCATCGAGGCACCCCATCCGTAATGTTCTGACTATCGAAGCAGCAACCGCTGCACCAATCTTTCGGAGGAAGCCCCCATGTCCCTGCTCAACATCTTCGGCCGCATCGGTCTCCTGCCCGCAGTGGTCGGCATCGGCGTGCTGTCGCTCGGCACCTCGGCGTTCGCGACGTCGAACACCTTCAACGCCGCGACGAACGTCGCCGGTCAGAACTCGCAGGCGGTATCCGGGTACACCATCTCGGCCCCGTCCTACACGCTGAACGCCACGAACGCGGCGAACATCGACTCGGTCTCGTTCACGGCGACCGGCGCGGTCATCCCGGGCACGGCCAAGGTGAAGCTCTCCAGCGCGTACAAGAGCTGCAGCATCACGGGATCGGTGAGCCCGTGGACCATCAACTGCAACAACGGCAGCACGCTGGGCGAGACGGTCAGCGGCACCACCACCTTCGACGTGCTCCTGGTCCAGTAAGCCCGGAACCGACGTTTCCGACCGATAGATTGGCGTGTCCTGCGGGACGCAAGGATCGAGGTAGATCGTGACCTACAACGACACTCCCGGTACTGCTCCCGCAGGCGCTGCGCGCCGAACCATTGGCGGTCGGACTCTCCTGAAGACGCTGGGCGTGGGGTTCTCCCTGCTGCTCACGGCCGCACTCTGGGTGGCCTTCGCGCCCCCCGCCCTGGGCGGCCAGCTCACGATGCTGGTCGTCAACGGCAATTCGATGGAGCCCGGCATGCACCGCGGCGACATCGCGTTCGTCAGCAACGACGGTCGCCCGAGCGTGGGCGACGTGGCGGCGTACCGCAGCCCGGAGCTCGGCGTCGTCATTCACCGCGTCATCGGCGACGACGGCAGCCGCCTGACCTTCCAGGGAGACAACCGCACAACGGTCGACCCCTACCGCCCGGCGTACAACGAGGTCGTCGGTGGCCTCTCCTTCACGGTGCCGAACGGCATCACCTACCTCCAGTACGCGGCCAACCCCAAGGTCGTGATTGCCATCACGCTGGTCACGATGCTGGCCGGCGCCGCCTCCTCGAAGCGGATCCGCCGCGGCATGCGCCGCGTGCGCCGCCCGATCGGCACCCCCGCCGCGACGCACGGCCTCGAGGTCTTCGCCTTCTCGCACCCGACCGGCAGCCAGATCGCGACCGCGGCGGCCATCGCCATCGTCGGTGCCGCCGGGCTGCTGATGCTGGTCGAACGCCAGGGCTACACGACGCCGTCCTCGACGGCGGTCGCCTTCGCCGAGCACGGTGAGCTGAACTACTCCGGCGACGCGCCGGTCGGCCTGTACGACGGCAACCGCATCGTCGCCCCGCAGCCGATCATCCGCGGCGCGACCCGCAGCGTGGACATCGGTTACGACTACCAGCTGGCCGAGGGCGACGGCCACGTCGCGCCGAAGAACGTCGCGGGCACCTACAGCCTGGTCGCGCAGCTTCGTCACGAGACGGGGTGGCAGCGTGAGATCACGCTGCGCGCGGAGACCCCGTTCACGGGCAACCTCCACGGCACGGGCACCCTTTCCATGGACCAGGTGAACGCGCTGGCCTCCCAGATGGAGCAGGCCTTGAAGATCCAGGAAGGCCTGACCACCTACACCCTGCGCGTCTTCGCGAAGGTTCACGCGACCGGCACGACGGCGGGCGTCCCGTTTGAGCGCGACGTCGAGCAGACGATGCAGTTCTCGATGAACAACCGCGTGATGTCGCTGGACTCCACCGTCGGCAAGACGGCGCTCTCGCTCGACGAGAAGCCGACCGTAAAGGTGACCGGCGAGACAGAACGGCACCTGGTCGTCCCGATGACCGGCCTGTCGTTCGAGTACCGGGAACTGCCGCAGGCGGCCGCGATTGCCATCGGCGTCTCGACGCTGGTGCTGGTCCTCGGCGCGGTGTCGACGCTGATGCTGTCCCGCATGGGCGAGGCGGACCGCATCCGCGTCCGCTACGCGAACCAGATGGTGGACGTGGCGGAAGGCAGCCCGGTCCCGGAGTCCGCGGTGTTCGTGAAGCGCTTCCAGGACCTGCAGACGGTTGCCGCCGCTGAGGGCACGACCATTGGCCACATGCTGGACGGCGACATCCACGTCTACTTCGTCCGCGCGATGTCCGAGACCTACGTCTACTGGATCGTCCCCGCGGTCGTCACGGCTCACGAAGCCGAGCGAGTCGAGGCCTAATCGTGCGGGTACGCATCCTCATCCTCGCGGCGTTGGTCTTCCTCGGCGCGAACGCGGTCATGCCGGCGTATGCCGCCTCGGTCAGCATCCCGACGATGGCCGGCGCGAAGCGCGTCGTGGACAGCACGCAGATCGGCGCGAACAAGTTCAAGCCGGCTCAGTGCGCTGGACTCACGCTGACCAGCATGATCGTCGTCACCGGCGCCAGCGGCACAGGCACGAACGCCGCGGAGCTGATCATCGGCAACGGCTCGCGCAACCAGACGCTCGCAGGCGGCGGCGGTACGGACTGCATCATCGCGAGTGGGGCCAGCAGCTCGATCACCAATGCGCTCGACGGCGGCGCCGGGAACGACGTGCTCATCGGCGGGAAGTACGCGAACAACAGCTTCAACGGGGGTAACAACACGGACACGTGCTACTACCGGCAGAACGACAACCCGGCGAGCAACGCGTGCGAGACGCTCGTCTACATGCCCTAGCGCCGAAGCGCGCCAGGTCGAGCAGGACACAGAACGGCCCGCCAATCGGCGGGCCGTTCCGTGTCCCGTCGAGTGAGTTAACGCAGCGCCTATTCGAGGGTGGTCATGCCCTCGCGCGTCGCGTTGACGAGGATGGCCATGTTGCCCGCTGGGTGGCGGTTCTCGTGCATGAGCTGGTGCGCCTCGCCGATGCCGTCGAAGGGGAAGGTCCTCGACAGGACGGGGTCGATCTGTCCGGCGGCGACCATGTCGTTGAGCGCGGTGCTCTGCTCGACGTTCGCGCAGTGCGAGCCCTGGAGGCGCTTCTGGCGCATCCACAGGTAGCGCAGGTCGACGTCCGCGTTGTAGCCGCTGGTGCCGGCGCAGATCACGACCATGCCGCCGTTGTCGACGAGGAACGTCGAGGTCGGGATGGTGGACTCACCGGGGTGCTCGAACACGATGCGCGGAGCGCGTCGCTCCCCGAGGACTTCCCAGAACTTCGCGCCGAACGCGCGGGCGCCCTTCATCCACTCGCCGAACGCCACCTGGTCATCGAGGTCGGGGAGCCGCCCCCAGTGCGTGAACGCGGGGTCCTTGCGGTTGATGACGCCCTTCGCGCCCATCTGGTAGCAGAACTCGTACTTCGACTCCTCGGACACCACGGCGATCGGGATGCCGCCGAAGGCCTTGGTCAGCTGGATCGCCATGCTGCCGATGCCGCCCGAGCCGCCCCAGATCAGCACGGCGTCGTTCTCGCGGACGGTGTGCGGCTCCCAGCCCATCAGCATCCGGTAGGCGGTCGTGCCGACGAGCATGTACGCCCCTGCGGCCTCCCACGTGAGCTGCTTCGGCTTCGGGTAGCACTGGGTGTAGTTGACGCGCGTGAACTGCGCGAACGAGCCGAAGTTCGTCTCGTAGCCCCAGATCTTGTTGGTGACGGAGGTGGTGGGGTCGGCGCCGGCCTGGATGTCCGGCGCGTCCTCGTCCCACATGCCGAAGCCGAGGACGACCTCGTCGCCGACCTTCACGTTGCTGACCTGGTCGCCGATCGCCCACACGATGCCCGAGGCGTCCGAGCCGCCGATGTGGAAGCCCTCCGTCTCACCCGCACGGTTGCGCGTGGCGATCACGTCCACCGGCTTGCCGAGGGCGGCCCAGACGTTGTTGTAGTTCACCCCCGCGGCCATCACCCAGACCAGCACCTGCTTCGGGCCGATCGAGGGCGTGTCGACGACCTCACTCTGGAACGCCTGCAACGGCTCGCCGAAGCGCGATGCGCGGATGACGGAGGCGTGCATCTTCGCGGGCACGTGGCCCAGCGGCGGCGTCTCGCCGAGGTCGTACAGGTCTTTCACGTCGGGCATCGGGTTCCCCTCGTCAGTCGCGGTGGCGAGGCGCACGGTGGCGGCCTCCCCTGTCGTTGATACATGTGGTGCGTGCGCGCCGCAAGGCGCGAGGCTCGATGCGCTAGAGGCGCCGGACGGATGTCCACACCAGGCTGTAGACGATGATTGCTGCGGTGCCCGCGACCATGAACGCGCCGATGCCGATCTGCGGGCCCGCGTACGCGATCAGGAAGCCCATGGGCAGCGCGCCCAGCGGTTGCAGGCCCTGGCAGAGCTGCCAGATCGACATCACTCGGCCTCGCACATGGTTGTCGGTGATCAACTGGAGCAGTGTCTGGTTCAGCGTGTTCGAGATCGACGAGAAGAAGCCCGCGAGGATCAGCATCAGCAGCGACAGCGCGAGGTTCGTCGAAAACGCCAGGACGATCAGCACGAGGCCGTAGACGACGTAGTTGAGGATCATCGCCCAGCCCTTGTGCTGGAACTCGCCCCACCACGTCATGTACAGCAGCCCGAGGATGGCGCCCCACCCGGCCATCGACGCGAGCAGCCCGTATCCCGCGTTGCCCGTATGCAGCACGTCCTTTGACACGACCGCGAGGAACGGGACGTACGGGAAGATGATCAGCGAGACGATCCCCCACATCACGATCAGTCCGAGGATCCGCCGGTCGTGCCGGACGGCCTGTACGCCTTCGACGATCTGCCGGATGGGACTGCCGCCGAGCGTCGCCTGCGCCTGCCGCGTCTGGGTGCCGATGCGGAGCGTGAGCGTCATCGCGATCAGTTGAGCGAACGCCATGAACATGAACGGCGCCGCCGTGCTGAACACGATCATCGCGCCGATCGCAGGCGGCCCGGCGACCCGGGCGAGGCTCTGCATCCCGGAGTTCATCGCCACCGCGTTCGCCAACGTCTCGTCCGTAGAGACGTCGTAGACGAACGCCTGTCGCGCGGGCTGGGTGATCGACTGCAGCACGCCGCCCGTGATCGCGAGGGCGTAGAGTTGCCACAGCTCGATGCGACCGGTCACTACGAGCACCGCGAGGATCGTCGCCTGCACGCCGCTCGCGGACGTGGTCCAGACGAGGACGCTGCGGCGGCGGAAGCGGTCCGCGAGGTAACCGCCGATCGGCGCGGCGATCACCCCGGGGCCGGCGGAGAAGGCGGACACGATGCCAACCTCGACGGCGGAGCCGGTGAGCTGGAGCGCGAGCCAGGTCAGACCGATCTGCTGTGCCCACTGCGCCATGCCCAGGGACAGCGTCGACAGCGCGAGGTAGCGGAAGTTGCGAGCCTCGAAGGCGACGAACATGGGCCGCAGCCGGCCGCGGAGCGCCTCTGCCCACGGCACGGGGGCGCGCGGCACGCGATCTACGTCCAGCGTGGTGCCGCAGCGCGCGTCATGGGGTCTCCGTCGTCGTGTCGCCTGCGGGGATTCTACGCCCTCGTCGGCGCGGGGCCCGCGGGCGGTGCGCTACCATCCGCCGGACAACCGCTGAGGCAGCAGGAGCAACGTCATGGGCTATGCCGAGCGCACGATCCCCACGCAGGAGGAGTACGCCGCGTACCGGCAGCGGCTGAGCAACTGGGGACGCTGGGGCGCGGACGACCAGTTCGGCACGCTCAACTTCATCACCCCGGAGGTCACCCGCGCGGCAGTCGCTCTCGTGCGTGACGGGCGCAACGTCTCGTGCTCGCGCTTGCTCACGACGAAAGCGGTCATGCCGAACGAGTTCCGCAATCCGAAGCCTGCGGAGATTGTGGTCACCGTCACGCCCCCGGCGGACGGGGGCGACGTGGCCCCGGCCGCCGAGGCTCCGCGCCTGGCGATCCTGCCGTGGGACGCGCCGCTCGAGGAGCGCGTGGCGACGGTGGAGCGGGCGGCGGAGGTGCTCGGTCGCGACGACCGGCCCCTCGCGGCAGTGCTGATCGAGGCTGTAGGGCGCGCAGTTGCGGAGATCGGAGCGCCCGCGTCCACGGTGCCGGTCGCGGGGCAGGACACGCGGATGCGCTACGACACGCCGCGTGGCGTTGGCGTCGTGTCTGCGAACGGCACTGGCGCGGTGTGGTGGCTGGTGGCGCCGCTGCTCGCGGGGAATGCGGTCGCCCTCGTCGACTCGCCTGCGCTGCTTCCCGTGGTCCAGGCGCTGCACGAGGCAGGCGTCCCGCGTGACGTGCTCACCATCGTGCCGGGCGGCGTTGGCACGGTGGTGGCGCTCGCGGGCACGCCGGCGATCTCCTTCGTGGCGTGCGACGGGGGCTCGTTCCGATCGTTCAGCGCCGCGATTGCGGGGGTCGTAGCGGGTCAGTCCGGGATGAAGGCGCTGCTCTCATCCCTCGACGGGCCGCAGCCCACCGAGCCGGGGTTCATGCGCCGCTTCGCATGGCCGAAGGTGATCGCGATTCGCACCCTGCGGCACGGCGCCGACCTCGCGCTCTCCAGCGTGGACCCCGCGCGCTAACGGCGAGCGGAGACAGAAGCCCAGATGCACGCGGTGACGCGGTCTGGGCTCAGGAGGCCGGTGCCTCCTCGTGCGGGACGAGTGCCTCAGCATGTGCGGCCCGGGCGCCCTGGTCCTCACACGCGGGCCGTGCGACGAACTTGTAGCCGTACTGGCGGACGGTGACGAGGTAGCGCGGTTGTGCGGGGTCGTCCTCGAGCTTGCGACGGAGCCAGTGGATGTGGACGTCCACGGTGCGTGTCTCGCCCTCGTAGCCGTAGCCCCATACGGCGTTCAGCGCGGCGTCGCGTGAGCACACCTGGTTCGGGCGGCGCGCGAGGAACGCGAGCAGCTCGAACTCCTTCGGTGCGAGTGGGATGACCTCCCCACGCTTGCGCACCTCGTGGCTCTCCTCGTCGATCACGATCTCGCACTCGGCGTCAGATGCCGCGATCGCATCGAGCGGCGCGGGGGCGCGCCGCCGCAGGATCGCGGCGACGCGTGCGAGGAGCTGGCGGATCGAGAACGGCTTGGTGATGTAGTCGTCCGCGCCGAGATCGAGCGCGGCGACCTGGTCGGCATCTCCGTCGCGTGCGCTCAGGATGATGACGGGGGTGGCGGAGTCACGCCGGAGCATCCGGAGCACGTCGAGCCCCGACAGCCGCGGCAACATGAGGTCGAGGATGACGAGGTCGTAGGCCGCTTCCCGCAGCCGCTCGAGGGCCTCGATGCCATCGGACGCGATCGTCGCCCGGTGCCCTTCGCGCTGGAGCTGGTACGCGACGACTTCCGCAATCGTCCTGTCGTCCTCTACGACCAGCATTGTCGACACAGCGACTCCTTTGTCGTCCGCGCCGAGTATCAACGCCGCTCGGCCGGTGCTGATTAAGGTCGCGTTTGCTTCGACGAGATTGCAACGCGATCCACTGAATCTCGTGTGGCCCTTGAGTCGCTCACCCCCTTAACGAGAGTTTGTTGATCCCCGATCGCGGCCTTCACTTCGGGACACAGGGTTCTCCCTAGTCTCCTCATCAGGCGGCGACGACCTTCCCCGCGTCCCGTCTACCAACCGCATGCGACCCGCATGCGACCCGCATGCGACCCGCGCGCGACGCAAGAGGACGTGCATGCTCAGCATCAAGCACCTGCGATACGTCTATCCCAACGGCTACGAAGCGCTGAAGGACATCGACCTTACGGTCGAGGATGGCGAGGTGTGTGCGATCATCGGGCGCTCCGGCGCCGGGAAGTCCACGCTCCTGCGCTGCATCAACGGTCTGGAACGCGGCGCCACCGGCTCGCTCACGATCGACGGCGACGACGTCCTCGCCGCGTCGAACGACGACCTCCGCACGATCCAGCGGCGGGTTGGGTTCATCTGGCAGGAATACAACCTCGTCGAGCGGCTGTCGGTGATGAACAACGTGCTGTCGGGCCGCCTCGGACACCGGCGGACGGCCGGGTCGCTCGTCTATCACTTCCCGGCTGAGGATCGCGAGATCGCGGTGCGCTCGCTGGAGCGCGTGTCGATGTTGCACCGCGCCAGCCATCGCGCCGACCAGCTCTCGGGCGGTGAGAAGCAGCGCGTCTCGATCGCCCGCGCGCTCGCACAGCAGCCGCGCGTCATCCTCGCCGACGAGCCCGTCGCGAGCCTCGACCCCGAACTGTCCGAGCAGGTGCTCGCGGACCTCGCGCGCATCGCGCGAGACGAAGGCGTGCCCACGCTCATCAACATCCACGATGTCGACCTGGCGGTGCAGTGCTGCGACCGCATCTGCGCCATCGCGCAGGGCGTCGTGGTGTACGACGGGCCGCCGTCCGGGCTCACCGACGACGTGCTGAACCGCACCTATCGCTTTGACCGCGAGTGGAAGTCCTTCTCCCGCGGTGTCGTGCCGCCGACACCGCCCACGGCTCCGCCTTCGATCGGTACGCACGCCCCTGCGCCGACCGAGGCGGAGCCGGTGCTGGCGGGGAGCGCCCGCTGATGGCGGGGCTGATCGACTCCGCCGGGTTCACCCCATCTCAGATCACTCCCGAAGGCCGCCTCGACCTGCTGCGGGTGTGGCCCCGCTTCTCGCTGAGCCGAGTGTTGATCGTTCTCGGCATCACGCTGCTGTTGCTGTGGGGCCTGGAGGCGACCAACGCGCGCCCGAGCGAGTTGATCGCAGGCATCCCGAACATCCGTAACTTCGTCGTGCGCATGTTCCCGCCGAAGTTCGAGATGGTCGATGAAGCGCTCCAGACGCCTGCGATCGCCCTCGGCTTCGTGACCATCCCGCGGATCGGGTTCGCCGATGTCACGTTCCCGTTCCCCGAGATCCTGTATGCGGTCATCCAGACCATTCAGATCGCGATTGTCGGCACGGTCTTCGCGATTGTCCTGTCGATCCCGTTCGCGCTGCTGGCCGCACGCAACATCGCGCCGCATCCGCTGGTGTACCAGACGACACGCATGGTGCTGAACGCCAACCGCGCGGTGCCGGACATCATCTTCGCTTTGATCTTCGTCGCGGCCGTCGGGCTGGGGCCGTTCGGTGGAGTGATGGCCCTCGCCGTCGGCTCCGTGGGCTTCATGGCGAAGGTGTTCGCCGAGGCGATCGAGGCGATCGACCCGGAACAGGTGAAAGCGATCCGCGCGACCGGCGCGAGCCGGAGCCAGGTCATCTCGTATGCCGTGCTGCCGCAGGCGATGCCAATGGTGCTGTCGTACGCACTGCTCTTGTTCGAGCACAACGTGCGCTCCGCGACGATCCTCGGCCTGGTCGGGGCGGGCGGCGTGGGCTTCGTGCTGAGCAAGTACATGGCGCTGTTCCAGTACGACCTGCTCCTGGGCGCACTGATCTTCATCGTCCTCATGGTCACGCTCGTCGATCGCTTCAGCGACTACGTGCGGCGGCGCTTCATCTGACGGCTCCTCGCGGCATCCGGCACGCCTCGTCCCTCCGAGGGCGTGCCGGGGGCCGCGGTCGAGGTCCATCCACCCAGTGCCCATCTACCCCAGCACGTGTCCGACAAATGCACCGGCAACCCAGAGGGAACGAGAGGAATACCGAATGAACCTGCGATGGCGTCATCTCGCACTCGCCGCGATCGGCGCGACCGCGCTCGCCGCGAGCGCCTGCGGCAGCAACACGGCCAAAGACGACGCAGCGGCGGCGAAGAACGTGAGCGCGCAGTCCACGACGGCGGCCGACCCGAAGGCGGGGTGGCCGAAGAAGTTCGTCGTCGGCTACTTCGGTGGCGACGACGCGGAGTCCGTGCTGAAGAAGCAGGGCCCGTTCAAGAAGTACCTCGAGGAGAAGCTCGGCATGCCGGTCGAGCTGTTCACTGGCACCTCGTACGGCGCGGTGATCGAGGCGATGCGCGCCGACCGCGTGGACGCGATGCTCGTCGGCCCGTTCGCGTACGTGCTGGCAGTGCAGGAGGCGAACGCCGAGGCGATCGCGACGTTGATCTCCTGCCCGGCCTCCGCCAAGGACTGCAAGTACGACGACAAGATCGTGCCGTACTACCAGTCGGTGGTCTTCACGAAGAAGGGCAGCGGCATCACGAAGTTGGAGGACTTCAAGGGCAAGGGCTTCAACTTCGTTGACCCGGCCTCGGCCTCCGGTCACCTCGCGCCCAAGACCCTCCTGATCAAGCGCGGCTTCGACCCCGACAAGGAGTTCAAGACCGTCTTCGCCGGCAGCCACCCGACGGCGGTCCTCTCCGTGTGGAACGGCAAGGCGCCGGGCGGTGCAACCAACGAGGGCAACCTGCTCACGTTGATCGCCGGCAAGCAGATCGAAGCCTGCATGTGGGCCGACGGCGAGATCTCCAAGCCGCGCACGGCCGAGGAGATCAAGAAGACGTTCGATGCCTGCCCGGACGGCAAGATCGCCATCGTCGACGTGACGGACCCGATCCCGAACACCGCGTTCGGCATTCGGCAGAAGCTGCCTGTCACCTTCAAGAAGGCCGTGCAGGACGCGCTCCTGAGCGTGAAGGACAACCCGGAGCTCGTTTCGTCGGCACGCTACTGGTACGCCGACCCGCACGAGAAGCTCAACCTCAAGACCCTCGATGCCTTCTACAACCCGCTCCGCGACATCGCGAAGCTGCTGAAGCTCGACCTCAAGGAGCTCGCCGAGAAGGGCTAGTCGAGGGCCCTCGGGCCGATCGATGCCGAACAGCGAGCAGGGAGGCGACATGAATCGTGAGCAACGGCTGGAGGCGATGGCGGCAGCGGATGCTGCTGCCATCGTCGCCCTCGCGGACGACGTCCTCGAGACGTTCGCGGTGGAGGTGACGCGCGGGCCCACCGTGGGGCTGCTGATGGTGCGCGTGGAGGAGCCGGCGGACCGTCTGCCGTTCAACTTCACAGAGGTCACGGTCGCCGAGGCCGAGGTCGCCGCCGGCGAGCACCGTGGCTACGCGATGGTCATGGGCAAGTCGATGGAACACGCGCTGGCCGCCGCGGTGCTCGACGCCGCGCTGGCTGCTGAGCACCCGCTGTGCGGGCGCATCGACGCGTTCATCGACGGTGCGATCGCGAGCGACGAGCGCCGCTGGGCGGCGCGCTGGGCCGAGGTTGCGCCGACACGTGTCCAGTTTGAGGACGTGACGTAATGGCCATCGACACTTCTCCGCAAGCACCGCGCCAGACGGTCGTCGCCGACCAGGAGCAGCGGGCGTTCCGTGCGCTCCTCGACGCAATGTCGCGGCCCGGCACGATCCACGAGCTGCCCGAGGCGCGCGCCACTGACGGCGCGTGGGGCAGCGCGCTCGTGGTCATGCAGTGCCTGCTTGACCACGAGGTGACGTTCGCTGTGGAGGCGGACGACCGCTCCGTGCACGAGCAGATTCTGCGCCGCACGGGTGCCCGCTCTGACGTGCTCGCCGCCGCTGGCTACGTGCTTGCCGACGCCGCGCACGCGCTCGAGGTGATCGAGATGGCGAGCGAGGGCTACCTCGAGGAGCCGGAGCGATCGGCAACCGTCGTCGTCCGCGTGGATGCCATCGGCAGCGGATCGCTGCGAGCCGTACTGAGCGGCCCCGGCATCGAGACCGTGCAATCGCTGGCGATCGAGGGTCTCGATGCCTCGGCGCTGCACGCGCTCATCGAGCGCAACGCCCTGTACCCCACTGGCATCGACATCGTGCTCGTGGACCCGCAGGGACGCGTCGCGTGCCTGCCCCGCAGCGCTCGCATCGAAGTGGAGGACTGAGATGGGATACAGCTCTGTCCGAGGTGGCATGGACGCCATCGAGCACGCCGAGGCGCTGATCGCGGCGCAGGTGACCGACTCCGATCACCCGGTTGCGCTGCCGCAGGTGACCGATCACGTCGAGCTGCTGCTCGACCAGGTGATGGGCGAGGGCGGTGTGTACGACCTCGACCTCGGTGCGCTCGCCGTAAAGCAGGCGGAGGGCGACCCGATCGAGGCCGGCTTCCTGCTGCGGGCGTACCGCACCACGCTTCCGCGCGTCGGCTACTCGTTTCCCTCGTCGGGACGCCAGATGCGCATCCTGCGCCGGGTGTCCTCGGCGTTCCGGGACATCCCGGGCGGCCAGGTGCTCGGCCGCACGCGTGACTACACACAGCGCCTGCTGGACTTCGCGCTGCGCGACACCCCGCCGAAGACGCTCGCGCCCGCTGGCGACCTCGACGCACTGCCCTCGGGCGCCGCGCCTGAGGAGTTCCCGCTCGTCATCGACACGCTGCGTGCCGACGGACTGATGCACGAGGCCCCCCGGCGCACCTCGGACGACGAGCCGTTCGACGTGACCCGCGAGCCGCTGCGCTTCCCCTCGACGCGCGCGGCGCGGCTGCAGGTGCTCGCGCGCGGTGAGACGGGCGCGATGCTCTCGCTCGCGTACGCCGGGATGCGCGGCTACGGCGGGGCGCACGGGTACATCGCGGAGCTGCGCTACGGCGACCTGCCGGTGCAGATCTCGCACCCGATCACAGGCGGTCCGGTGCGCATCGGCTGGGTGCCGGTGACCGAGTGCTACCAGGTCGTCGGCGGCGACGAGGGCGCGCAGCACACGCACGATGGCACCGAGGACCACGAGCACGTACAGGGCGAGAACCCGGAGTACGTCGTCTCGTACGGCATTGTCGTGGGCCGCAACGAGCGGAAGGCGATCTCCATGAGCATCCTCGACGGCTCGCTGAAGAAGACGACAAAGTCCGGCGCGGCGATCGAGGACGAGGAGTACGTGATGTACCACATCGACTCGATCGAGGCGATGGGATTCGTCGAGCACCTGAAGCTCCCGCACTACGTGGACTTCGTGGCTTCCGTGCACCGCACGAGCAAGGTGCGCGAGCTGGTCGCGGCGGCACGCCGTGGTTAGCGCGACGGGAGTGCGAGCGCTCATCGACGAGCGTGGCGCGGAGTTCGAGGGCTACACGTTCGGCTTCCTCGACGACATGGCGAAGCGGGAGATCCGTCGCACGATCCTCAAGGCGGTGGCGATCCCCGGTCACCAGGTGCCGTTCGGCTCGCGAGAGATGCCGATCGCTCGCGGCTGGGGTACGGGCGGCCTCCAGATCACGCTGGCCTGCGTGGGCGCCGACGACACGATCAAGGTGATCGACCAGGGCGACGATGCGAGCGTCAACGCGGTGAACCTCCGACGGCTCATCGCCAAGACGACGGGCGCACGCGAGACGCTGACGACCGGCGAGGCGACGCTGATCCAGTCGCGGCACCGCATCCCCGAGGAGCGGATGACCGCGGCGCAGATCCTGATCCTCCAGGTGCCGATCCCGGAGCCGCTGCGCCACGTGGAACGCTCGGTGGCCTCGGCGCGCGCGATGCACGCCGAGGCCGACTACGCGCGCATGTGGCTCGCGCTGTACGAGGACGTCGTGCGCAACGGCGAGGTGACCGCTGGCGCGGGCTACCCCGTGATGGTGAACGGCCGCTTCGTCATGGCCCCCAGCCCGATCCCGCGCTGGGACATCCCCAAGCTCAACCAGGCGGACACGCTCTTCCTCTTCGGCGCGGGCCGTGAGAAGCGCATCTACGCCGTGCCTCCATTCACGAATGTGCAGCCGCTCGAGTTCGACGACTACCCGTTCGAGATCGAGGCGTTCCCGAACATGTCGTGCCGGCGCTGCGGCGCGACCGACTCCTACCTCGTCACCTCTCCGCAGGCGGACGGCGGCACGCTCTCGGTGTGCTCCGACACCTCGTACTGCGACGACGTGCTGGCGGGGCGAAAGGTGGAGAACCAGTGGTAGAGCCGCTGCTGCGCGTCCGCGACCTGACCAAGATTTACAGCGGCAAAGGCCACCACATCGTCGCGTGCGAGGATGTCTCGTTCGACGTGTACCCGGGCGAGGTCCTCGGCATCGTCGGGGAGTCAGGCTCCGGCAAGAGCACCGTGCTCCAGTGCCTGTTCCAGGATGTCGTCCCCACCTCGGGCGCCGCGTACCTCACCTCGTTCCACGAGGGCGAGCGCAACATGTTTGAGGCCGACCGCCGCGAGCGCCGCGAACTACGCACGCACCGCATGTCGATGGTGTACCAGAACCCGCGACAGGGGCTGAACCTGATGGTGACCGCCGGCGGCAACGTCGCGGAGCGCCTGCTGGCGGCCGACTGGCGTCGAGTTTCCGACATCCGCGCGAAGGCGTCCGACTACCTCGTCCGCACCGAGGTGCCGATCGAGCGCATGGACGACTTCCCCGCGTTCTTCTCGGGCGGGATGCAGCAGCGCGTGCAGATCGCCAAGGCGCTGGCCAATAGCCCCGAGCTCGTGCTGCTCGATGAGCTCACGACGGGCCTCGACGTGTCGGTACAGGCGGGCGTGCTCGACCTCGTGCGCGACATCCAGTCCAGGTACGGCGTCACGGCGATCATCGTCTCGCACGACCTCGGTGTGATCCGGCTGCTGGCGGACCGGACGCTCGTCATGAAAGACGGGCACGTCGTCGAATCCGGGCTGACCGACCAGATCCTCGAGGATCCGCAACACCCGTACACGCAGTTGCTCGTCAACTGCGTCACGAACTAGGAGCCGAGCTTGGCCGAACCCATGCTGTCCGTCTCCGGCCTCACCAAGACGATCACCCTCCACATCCTGCACGGCGCGGAGGTGCATCCGCTCCGTGATGTCTCGTTCGACCTCGCACCGGGCGAGTTCCTCGCGATCGCCGGGCCGTCCGGCGCTGGTAAGTCGTCGCTCCTCAAATGCCTCAACCGCACGTACCTCGCCACGGCGGGGACGGCGCGGTACATCACCCGCGCCGGCGAGGCTGTGGATCTGTTCTCGGTGCCAGAGCGCGAGGTGGTCGCGCTCCGGCGTACCGAGATCACCTACGTCTCGCAGTTCTTGAAGGCGCCGCCGCGCGTCCCCGCCGTCGATGTCGTCGCCTCCGTGCTGACGCGGCGCGGCGTGGACCTTGAGGTCGCCCGCGAGCGCGCATCGGCGATGCTCACGCGGCTTGGCATGGGGCCGTCGCTTCAGACCTCGTACCCCGCGCTCTTCTCGGGCGGTGAGCAGCAGCGCGTCAACGTCGCGAAGGCGTTCGTGGACCCGCCGCGGCTGCTGCTCCTGGACGAGCCGACCTCGGCGCTGGACGTCGAGAACCGTGATCGCGTGATCGACCTGCTGCGCGAGGCGCAGGCGGGCGGTACGGCGGTGATCGCGATCTTCCATGACCGCGAGTTGATCCGCCGTCTCGCCGACCGCGTGCTGGTGCTCGCCGACGGTATCGCCCGCGAGGTCGCCCCCGACGAGGACCTCGGCATCGCCGATGACAGCCTGACCGACGAACTGATGGAGGTCTCCCGATGAGCAGTGTGTCCATCGTCCACGCGAACATCGTCCTGCCCGACGCGGTCCTCGAGGACGGCGCCGTGCTGATCCGCGACGGGAAGATCGTCGAGGTCGGCCCGTGCCGCGAGGTGTCGTGGTCCGATGCGGACGAGGTGATCGACGCCGACCACCGGCTGCACGTGCTCCCCGGCCTGATCGACACCCACTGCGACGGCCTCGAGGTCGAGATCAACCCGCGGCCGCGCGTGAACTTCGACGGCCTGTTCGCGATGCGGAACTACGAGCGCCGCTGCCTGATGGGTGGCGTTACCACCTCGTTCCACGCGCTGACGTTCGCGGACATGCCGCGCTCCGGCCGCACCCTGGACGAGGCAGCCCTGCGTTCGCAGCTCGTCCGTGAGAGCCGCTCGGTCGCCTCGATGGATCACCAGGTGCTGCACCGCTGCGACGTGTGGACGCCGGACGCGCTCGACGCGATCTTCGACTCCCTTCGCCTGTCGCCGGTGCAGGCGATGTCGCTCAACGACCACACGCCGGGGCAGGGTCAATACCGCAACCTCGACGAGTTCAAGAAGACGATGACCGCGTACCACGGCAGCGACCCGGGGTACGACGCGGATGCCGACATCCAGAAGCGCATCGCGGCGCGGCAGGACCGGACGGCCGTCATGGACGTCCTCGGTCGCGTGGGCTCCGAGTACCACGCGCAGCCGTTCGTGCTCGCCTCGCACGATGACGACTCTGCCGAGAAGGTGGACGCGATGCACGAGCTGGGCTGCACGATCGCGGAGTTCCCCGTCGTGATGGAAGCCGCCCGCCGCGCGCGTGAGATTGGTGAGTGGATCACCGTCGGTGCGCCGAACATCGTGCGCGGCGGCTCCACGAGCGGGAACTCCGACGCCACCGAGCTGGTGCGCGAGGGCCTCGCGGACATCATCTGTGCCGACTACCACACGCCCTCGATGCTGGTCGCGGCGGCGAAGCTGGTGGAGCTCGGCATCTGCACGCTGCCGGAGGCGGTGGCGAAGGTCACGGCGAACCCCGCCGCGGCGTTCGGTCTCGCCGACCGCGGGCGGGTCGAGGTGGGCCTGTCGGGCGACCTTGTACTCGTCGACCTCGAGCAGGGACGACCGCTGGTGCACGACGCGCTGTACCGCGGCGCGGTCGTCTACTCGGACGGGCGTGCGCAGCGGATGCAGGAGCGCACGATGGCGCTCTCCACTAGATAGGCTCGCGCGATGAGGTTGACGATCCTCGGCTCCTGCGCGTCGCAGCCCGGACCGGGCGAAGCGTGCAGCGGATACCTCGTGTCTTCCGGGGATACGCACGTGATGCTGGACTGCGGCTCGGGCACGCTCGGGCCGCTCCAGCGCCACGTCGCGCTGGAGGACTTGCGCGCGATCGTCGTGAGCCACCTGCACCCCGACCACTACCTCGACCTGGTCGCGCTCCGCTACGGCCGCACCTACGGCGTCGCGGACGCGAGGCCGATCGATGTCTACTTGCCTCCCGGCGGCATCGCGCACCTCGATCGCCTCGCGAGCGCGCTGTCGAGCACGACTCCGTTCTGGGAGGGCGCGCTCGCGTTACATGAGTACGAGCCCGGCGTCCCGCTCGCCCTCGGTACGCTCACCGCGCGCCCGCATGAAGTGCGACACGGCATCCGCTCGTTCGGCATGCGCGTCGAGGACGGCGATCGCGTCCTCGCGTACACCTCGGACACCGTGCCATGCGAGGAGATTGGCGCGCTCGCCGAGGGGGCACACACCCTGCTCGCCGAGGCGACCCTCGCCGGCGGCGCGCCGAGGCATCACGACCCCGCGACGCACCTCTCTGCTGTCGACGCCGCCGCGGTGGCCGCGAAGGCGGGGGTGGAACGCCTCGTGCTGTCGCACTTCTGGTACACCGCTGACCGCGCGCTCGCGGTGTCCGAGGCGGCGACCTCGTTCGGGGGTGACGTCCAGGCGGCGGCCTCGGGCCGCTGCTTCGAGGTCTAGCCCCGTCAACGTCTAAACGGCGAGGCTCACCGTTACGCCGAAGTGATCGCTGGGGAAGACGCCGCTGTCCGACGGCCGGTCGAGGACCACGCGCGCATCCACAAGGTACGGGTGGTCGTGCGCCGAGTCGGCCAGCGAGAAGATGTAGTCCAGCACGCGCTCACCGGTGCCGGGCTTGACGTGGCAATTCCGGTCACTGAGCGTCGCGCGCATCTCCGGCCCGTCTGCGGCCTCGTAGGCGTCGAGGACGTGCCACTCCTGCGGACGGCCAAGCAGCCAGCCGATCTCCGGAGTCCCCGGCGTGGCGTTCATGTCCCCACAAACGAGGCGTGCCCTGGCCGGCCGCGCGAAGAATGGATCGCTCAGCACCGCGCCGAGCTGGGCCTGCCGGAGCGCGGACCGCGCGCGGAGGTGGGTGAGGTGCGTGTTGCCGATGCGCACGACGCCGGCCGGGCTCTCGATCGCCGCGAGCAGCACGCCTCGCTCGCCATCCTCGTCGTCCGATGGCAGAGCGTGGCTGACGACCTCGACGACTGGCCAGCGACTGAGCAGCGCGAGCCCGCTCCAGGAGTCCACCTCGCGTCCCTCGACATCACGGCACTTGCGGCGATGCGCGTACGTCGCCATCGTCATCCCGAGCTCGCGAGCGAGACACGCAGGCGTCGACAGGGAGCCGTCGACGGCGACGAGCGCCTCCTGCAGCGCGATCACGTCAGCATCGAGTGCGTGCAACTGGTCGCAGAGCGTCGCCAGACGCGCCTCGTACGGGCCGTCGCCCTTCCACGTGTTCACGGTGGCAATGCGCACCGGGAGGTCACGCACGGTCGTACCGCTCGCAGAACGCCTCGATGTCCATCGACAGATCGTCGAAGCGCGCCTCGAGCGTCGCGCGGTCCCAGTCCCACCAGGCGATGCGCAGCAACGCGTCAGCGATCTCGCGAGGAAAGCGCTGGCGGATCGGCTTCGCCGCCACGCCGCCGACGATTGTGTATGGTGCCACATCGTGCGAGACGACCGCGCCCGCGGCGATGATCGCGCCGGTGCCGATCGTCACGCCCGGCAGCACGATTGCGCCGTGGCCCATCCAGACGTCGTGCCCCACCACCACGCGCGCCTCGCGGCGCCAGTCGAAGAACTCGATGTCGTCGTGCTCGTCGAAGCCGTACGCGACACGGCGATAGGTCATGTGGTGCTGCGTCGGCCGCCACATCGGGTGGTTGCCGGGGTTGATGCGCACGTGGCTCGCGATCGAGCAGAATTTGCCGACTTCGCTGTAGATGACCTGGCAGTGGTCCACGAGGTACGTGTAATCGCCGATGCTCGATTCCATGATGGACGTCGCCTCGCCGATCCTCGTCCACGCGCCGAGCATCGAGTCCTTGACGCGCGCTGTCGGGTGACTGACGGGTGTCTCGCCGAGGGGGGATGGAGCGTGGGAGTTGGTCTCGCGTTCAGTGGTCGTCATGCGTGCTCCTCGCTGCTGTTCGTCTGATCGTGATGAAGTGGTGATCGACGAGTGTCATCACTCCGATCCGATCGTGTGAAGATCGTGTTGTGCCAGCCTCGGCGATCGTTAACCGGCTCGCGATGTGTGGCCTCAGGGCGCGGGGTACCGTTGCGCGCAGATAGATCGCGTAACGAAGGAGCGACCGATGACCGCCTCGGATCTCACGAGCCAGCCGGACGTCGCCGCGGTGCGCCGCGCCGTGGTCGACCGCTACGCCGCGCGTGCCCGCGCGGTGCTGGAGAGCGCGGGCGTCGCACCCTCGACCGCTGCGTGCTGCCCGCCCGCGACCCCGACGGAGTCGCAGCCGATCGAGTTCGTTGAGGCGCTCGACCGCGCCGTGCTCGCGAAGAGTGGCGGTGAGCTGCACTACGGCAGCGCCAACTACGACGCGGCGAACGACCTCGCCGGGCTGCCGGAGAGTGTGGTCGGCGCATCCGCGGGCTGCGGCAACCCGCTCGCGATCGCCGAACTCACCGCGGGCGAGCGCGTGCTCGATCTTGGCTCGGGTGGTGGCATCGACTGCTTCCTCGCCGCGCAGCAGGTCGGCGAGACCGGCGCTGTCTGGGGCCTCGACATGACGCCGGAGATGATCGACCTGGCGCGTCACAACGCCGCGAAGGTCGGCGCATCCAACGTGCGCTTCCGCCTCGGCGAGATCGAGGACCTCCCGTTCTCGGATGCCTCATTCGACCTCGTCATGTCGAACTGCGTCATCAACCTCTCGACCGACAAGCCGCGCGTGTTCGCGGAGGCCTATCGCGTCCTCGCGTCCGGCGGTCGCCTGCGCGTTTCTGACATGGTCTGGACGGCGGAGCCGAGCGAGGCGACGCGTGCAAGCCTCGAGCAGTGGGCCGGGTGCGTCGCCGGCGCAATGCTCGTAGACGACTACGTGGCCGCGATTCGCGCGGCAGGCTTCGAGGATGTCGCCGCGGAGTATGCGCCCTCAGACAGCGGTCTGGTCAGCGCGTCCGTCTTTGCTCGCCGGCCCGTCTAGCAGGAGACGGCGACCGCCTCGTCAGGACTCGTGGGCGTCCGGCAGCCCGTCATGGTCGGTGTCGAGCGCCTCAGCTTCCTCGATCCGGCGGTATGCGCGGTTGCGCGCGCTGAGGATGACTGCGCCGATCACCGCGGCGAGCACTGAGCCAGTCAGCACGCCGATCTTCACGTGCGCTTCGCGCGTGCTCGTCGCGCCGAACGCCAGCTCGCCGATCAGCAGCGAAACCGTGAACCCGATCCCCGCGAGCACGGCGACGCCCAGGACATCGAGCCACCGCAGACTCACATCGAGCTCGGCGCGCGTGAAGCGCGTGACGAGGTAGGTCGTGCAGAAGATGCCGAACGTCTTGCCGGCCACCAGCCCGACGACGATCCCCATGGCGACTCGATCGGTCAGCGCGTCCACGAATCCGTCGAGACCACCGACCGTCACGCCGGCGGCGAGGAAGGCGAACACGGGGACGGCGAAGGCTGCGGAGATCGGGCGGAACCGATGCTCGAAGTGCTCCGCCAGTCCCACCTCGTCCTCGGTGGTCATCGAAGTGGCGCGGTGCGCCACCGGGACGGCGAACCCGAGCAGGACGCCCGCGATCGTGGCGTGCACGCCCGAGGCATGCACGAAGAACCACGTGAGCGCGGCCAGTGGAAGGAGCAGCCACCACGCCCGCATTTGGCGCTGCGCCGCGACGGTGAAGATCGCCAGCGGAACGGTTGCCGCGATCAGCGCAGCGAAGTTCAGGTCGGACGTGTACACGACGCCGATGATCACGACCGCGAGGAGATCATCCACGACGGCGAGCGTGAGGAGGAAGGTCCGCAGCCCGATGGACAGGTGCGTGCCGACGATCGCCAGGACAGCGAGCGCGAACGCGATATCCGTCGCCGTCGGGATGGCCCAGCCGCGCAACGCGCCGTCGGTCGTTCCGAGGTTCATCGTCACGAACAGCATCGCCGGCACCGCCATGCCTCCGACGGCGGCAAGCACGGGCAGCGCCGCCCGTCGCGGTGATCGCAGGTCTCCGGCGACGAACTCGCGCTTCAGTTCGAGGCCCACGACGAAGAAGAAGATCGCGAGCAGCCCGTCCGCCGCCCACGCTCCGAGGCTGAGGTCGAGGTGGAGCGCCGCGGGGCCGAAGTGGACCTCGCGCAGCGCGTGGTAGGAGCTCGCAAACGGGGAGTTCGCCCAGATCAGCGCGCAGAGTGTCGCGACGAGTACGAGCGCGCCGCTGACGGTTTCCTGGCGAAGAATGGCGGCGATGCGCCGCGCCTCGGCCCACGAGCCGTGGCCGAGGATCCTGCTGGGTACGTCCGCGGGCATGGGGGCACTCCTGAATCGGCGATCGACGAATCGATTGCCGACCAGACTTCCCGGCGCACCGCGACCAACGCTAGCGGGACGGGGCGCGCTGCGCCAGCACGAGCGAAAGGCCGAATGCTGCCAGCCAGAGCGCGGTGGCCCGGCCGATGCCCGACCTTGCTCCCGTGAGCAGCGCCATCTTGCCGGTGTGCCGAGTCCCATCAATGTGCGCCACGTGTGACCTCCTCGGCGGTGGGCGTGATGCCCGCATGGTCGCTTGCGCAGCAAGTCTGGCATCGCGTGACGGCCCCAGTCGGAGACGAACGTCATCCGGCGTCCGGACCTTCGTCCGGGGGCAGCGATGACGGTTCGATGGATGATCCAGCAGGCGCTGTATTCCCTCGCGCGCCGGCGCGGTTCGTCGCACGATTGCGTGGGTCGAGGATCGGGCGGAGGACACGATGCAGTTGACGACCGCCGTCGAGGCAATGCGCGCCGTCACAGACGGACAGCGCGTGTACATCCATGGCGGGGCTGCCACGCCCACGCCGCTGCTGCACGCGCTCAAGGAGCGCGCGAGGGGGTTGCGGGACGTCCAGACCGTATCCATGCACCTTGAAGGCCCCGCCCCTCACGTTGCCCCGGACCTTGAGGGGCATATCCGGCATAACGCCTTGTTCATCGGCGCGAACGTGCGGTTGGCGGTGGCCGAAGGGCGCGCGGACTACACGCCGGTCTTCCTCTCCGATATCCCGCGGCTCTTCGCGGACGGCGGATTGGCGCTGGACGTGGCGCTGATCCAGGTCTCGCCCCCCGACTCGTCCGGCTACTGCTCGCTCGGCGTCTCGGTGGACGTCGCGCAGTCCGCGGTCCGTCATGCGCGGACGGTCATTGCGGAGGTCAACGAGCAGATGCCGCGGACGCTCGGTGACTCGCTGGTGCACTCGGATGAGATTGACTTTGCGATCCGGTCGGACCGTCCGATCCTCGAGGTCGCCCGGGCGCACCTCGACGAGCGTCACGTCGCGATCGGACGGCACGTGGCGTCACTGGTCGATGATGGCTCGACGCTCCAGATGGGCATCGGCGGGACGGTGGATGGGCTGCTCGCGCAGCTGCGCGACCACCGCGACCTCGGGATCCACACGGAGATGTTCTCGGACGGCGTCGTCGACCTCGTGGAGGCGGGCGTGGTGACGGGCGGGCGTAAGCGCGTGCATCCGGGGCAGATCGTCAGCTCGTTCGTGATGGGAAGCCAGCGCGTCTACGACTTCGTGCGCGACAACCCGACGGTCGCGATGCATCCCTCGGACTACACGAACGATCCCGTGCTCATCTCGCAGCAGGAGAAGATGGTCGCGGTGAATTCGGCGATCGAGGTCGACCTCACCGGGCAGGTCTGCGCCGATTCGATCGGCGGTCGCTTCTACAGCGGCATCGGCGGGCAGCTCGATTTCATCCGCGGCGCCGCGCGCGCCGAAGGCGGTCGGCCGATCATCGCGCTCACCTCGACCGTCGCGACGCCGGAGGGCGAGGTCTCGCGGATCGTCTCGCACCTCGCACGGGGCGCGGGGGTCGTGACCACGCGCGGCGATGTGCACTACGTCGTGACCGAGCACGGCATCGCCGCGTTGCACGGGCGGTCGATCCGCGAGCGTGCCCAGCGGCTCCTCGATATCGCCGCGCCGGCCTTCCGAGAACGCCTGGCGCGCGAGGCCTTCGAACTGTACGGCGTCCGGCTGCGTGCCTGAGCGCGGGCCATCGAGTCGGCACTCGGCGCGCCACGCCCGGGTTGCAGCTGCGCGATACCTCCGCCGGCGGGGTGACATTCGGCCTGACTACACCCGTGCAGCCACGCTTCGGGACAAACGTCCCGCACCTTCCGGGTAGTTCGGCAGCATGCGGCTCGGACGGTGCTCGATACGGTGCGGACGATTTGAGCTTCCCTGCACTCGAGATCGGTGCGCGGTTAAAGCCGCCCGCGGGCCCAAAGTAGATCGAGATCACGGGCGAGCCAGCGTGCGTACCGGCGGGTGGGTCGAGGGCGTCCGACCTCCGCAGTGACGAAGGAGACGGCGATGAACCAGGCAACGGCGAGTCACGGCCTGACGATCCCGCTCGGGCTCGTCAGACTCGAACCCTCGACGATCCCGGTCGTCAGCGTCTACGCGGACTGGCGTGTCAGCGGTCGCGGTCGCCACGAAGCGCCCACGGTGATCGAGAAGCAGTTGCGCGAGGCCCTCGCGACGCGACCGGCACGCAGCGAGGAACACGCCTCGCTCGTCGCGGATGCGGCGCGGATCTCGACGTACCTGGCGACAGAAGTGGACCACGGCGCGCGCAGCGTGGTGTTCTTCGCGTCGCATGGCCGGGGGCTGTGGTTTGCCCAGCAGTCCGTCGTGCCGACGGACACGATGGTGCACGTCGGCGACCGCCCGCGGCTCCTTCCGTTCGCGGAGATGGTGCAGGGTGCTCAAGAGGGCCTGATCGCCATGGTGGACACCGAGCACCTCCGGCTCGTCGATGTCGGGTATGCCGGCGTCCGCGAGCTGGACGGGCTGGACGAGCACACCTGGGGGGCGACGCGCATCTCCGCACGCGCCGCGTGGCGCACCGCGGGCCGGCAGCGCGCGCACCAGGTGATCCTCGAGCGGTACGCCGAGGATGTCGCGTCGGCGATCGCCGACGCCGTCGGGGCCGTGAACGCGAGGCAGGTGGCGATCGTGGGCGCGGAGGAGATCGCGGTTCTCGTGCGCTCGAAGTTGCCCGCCGCCGTGCGGGAGAAGAGTTCCTTCATGGGACGCATCGAGCAGGATGCGACCGAGGAGGACGTGGTCGAGCATATCTGGCCGCGCATGCAGTCGGTGGCGACGACCCGCCAGATCGCGGAGATCAGTCGACTGCTCGGCGAGCGCGAGTACGTCTCGCAGCTTGGCCCCGTCTTCCGACTCCTCGAGAACCGGGGAGCAGGCACGGTGGCCTTCGACCCGACCTGCCTGATCGAGGAAGACGGTGAGGCGCTGCTGCGGCAGGCACTGGATCAGCGCGTCGATGTCCTCGTCGCACGAGCCGCGACCGCCCTCGATCCGCTCGGAGGCGTCGTCGCGTGGCGTCGGTAGGCTCGCGGCGTGGCGCGCGCAGTGAACCTCGATCCCCGCACCGATGACGGGAGGCAGCCATGACGACCGATGCACCAGGCGAAGACGAGACTCCGGTGACGCTGGTCTGCCAGCACTGTGGACACCGTGAGGACGATCACGTGGAGAGAGACACGGAGCTCGCAGGGATCACGGTGCGCCGCTTCTACTGCGAGCCGTGTGGTGACTGGCACGACTTCCTCGCCGTCGACCTGCCGCGATAGTGAGGGACGGCCGACCGGGACTTGAATTGCATCGTTTCTGAGGGGCTCCGCCCCGCTTCGTGTGGACGCCGCGGCGGCGGTAGCGAACATCGTGCACGGCGCTGCAACGGTGCGGGCATCGCCCGTTGCCGGTTTCGTGCGGGGCATCCAGAGAATGGGAGATCAGCCGGCGCTCGCGGAAATGGTGCGTATGCCTCGTCGTCCTCGAAAGCCAGTGTCCGCGACTCCCGAGCCCACATCGCACGAGGTTCCATCGCTGACCGAAGCGGTCGCGGATGCGCTTCGTCATCACACGGGCGAGGTGCTGACCACT
>CANIRU010000009.1 GCA_947470025.1 Chloroflexota bacterium | reverse complement strand
CGAGGCGGCCACGGCTCGTCATCCGGCCACCACGGCGGCCGCGTTCGCGGCGGACCGCCGCGGAAGTGACGGCGGGTGCGACGCAGGTCGCGCTCGGCGTCAGTCCGCGGCACAGCGGTACCCCACTCCGTACACAGTCAGGATGTATCGCGGACGCCGCGGCTCCGGCTCGATCTTGCGGCGCAGGTTCTTGATGTGCGTGTCGATGGCGCGCTCGTAGGACTCGAACGCCACGCCATGCACGGCGTCGAGGAGCTGCGAGCGGGTGAAGATGCGGCCGGGCTGCCGGGCCAGCGTGACCAGCAGCTGGAACTCGGTGACCGTGAGGTCGACCACCGTCCCGGCCACCTCGACGTGCATCGATGGCTCATCGATCGTCAGGTCGCCGACGACGATCTGCGCGCCGGCAGGCTCTGCCGTCGCGCGTTCCGAGCGGCGGAGCACGGCGCGGACGCGCGCGACGAGCTCGCGGGGGCTGAAGGGTTTCGTGATGTAGTCGTCCGCGCCGAGCTCGAGGCCGAGAATGCGGTCCATCTCATCGTCGCGCGCCGTCAGCATGACGATCGGCACGTCCGAGTCGCGCCGCAGTTCGCGGGCGACATCGAGGCCGTCCATCCCCGGCAGGCCGAGGTCCAGCACGACGAGATCCGGGTGGCGGGCGCGCGCCGTCTCCAGCGCCGCCCGCCCGTCCTCCGCGGCGAAGACGGTGAATCCGCCCCGCTCGAGGTAGTCCCGCGCCAGCTCGAGAATGCGCGGCTCGTCATCGACGATGAGGACTGATGTCATGTGCCACCCGTCCTCTCGTCGATGCGCACCGCGTCGTTACGGACGCGGCTCGTCAGGCTCCTGCGGTTCCGTCGCCGCGGTTGATGCGGTCGAGCCAGCGGGCGCGGGAGGCGGAGTCGCCCCCGCGGCCTCCGAGGCGTGCACGGAGCGGTGCCAGTCCTCGAACATCGCCTGCGGGCGCTCCCAGGGCGGGCCCCCGTAGCCGCCGGGACCACCGAAGCCGCCCGGGCCGCCGCCCCAGTGCCGTCTGCCGAAGATAACAAAGCCCAGCAGCCGGAACAGCAGGAAGAAGAACAGCAGGCCGAACAGCAGGCGGAAGATGATGAACCCGCCAAAGAACGGGCCGTGGCCCCAGCCCCCATGGCCCTGCCCGTACCCGTACATCGGTGCGGCCTCACCCGCGTGCCGCGCGGCCATCGCCGCGCCATCGACCGCGTGCATCGTGCCCGCGTTGTACGCGAGCCCGGCGACGAGGCCAACCACCACCAGCAGCCCGACGAACGCGAGTGCGCGTCCCCACCAGTGACCGCCCATACTCAAGACCTTTCTCACCGACGGCTCCCCGTCGGGCGCATGTCCATCCTCGCGCTGAAATGTGGAGAACCGGTGAGCGCGCCACGGCGATTTGATGGTGGTCGCGCGACCGACCGCCCGAGGTCTAGAGTCGCGCGATAGTCCGGACGAAAGGCACGCGATGGCCCTGCACCTCCCGCCCTCGCTGCGGCACCGCGACTTCCGGAACTACTTCCTCGGCTCGATCGTCACCACGGCGGGCAGCCAGTTCACGACGGTCGTCCTGTACTGGCAGATGTGGGAGATCACCGGGTCGGCGCTCTGGCTCGCGGCCCTTGGCCTGAGCCGGGCGATTGCGCAGATCGGGCTGGCGTTGGTCGGCGGGCTGCTGGCGGACTCGCTCGACCGGCGGCGGTTCATGGTCGCGATGCAACTGCTGCAAGCCGTCGCGTCACTCGCGCTGTTCGCGCTCGCGCTCGGCGGCCTGATCTCGCCATGGGCGTTGATGCTCGGCAACCTCGTGTTCGCCGTCGGGTCGGCGCTGGAGACGCCCGCGCGACAGGCGGTCGTTGCAAACCTCGTACCGAGGACAGACTTCGCATCGGCTGTGGCGTTGAACAACGTCGGGCGCAACGCCTCGCCCGCTGTCGGTTCGTCGCTGGCGGGCGCACTGTTCGCGGCAGCGGGGCCCTCGTGGTGTTACCTCGTCGACGGACTGTCGTGGTTCGCGATGATTGCCGTGCTGCTGTCGCTCCGCAGCACGCTGCAAAGCGAACGCCGATCGAACGTCACCTTCGCAGCGTTGGCAGACGGCATCCGCTTCGTCCGAGGCCAGCGCGTCATCCTGTCGTTCATGGTGCTGGACTTCGGAGCGACGTTCTTCGGGACCGCCACCTCGCTGCTGCCGATCTATGCGAGCGACATCCTGCACGTGGGGCCGGTGGGCTTCGGCTTGCTGAACGCCGCGCCCTCGGTCGGGCAGGTGATCACGGGCGTGATCATGGGGTCGACGAACCGCATCCGCCGTGCGGGGAAGTGGGTGCTGCTCGGCGTGGGGTTCTACGGCGCGTGCATCTGCGGGTTCGCGCTGTCCTCATGGTTCCCGCTGTCGCTGCTGCTGCTCGCAGGCACGGGCGTCGGGAACGGCGTGAGCGCCGTCCTGCGCAGCACGAGCAACAACCTGCTGACCCCCGATGACCTGCGCGGGCGCGTCGCGGCGGTGAACAGCGTGTTCACGGGCGGCGGCCCGCAGCTCGGCCAGTTCGAGGGCGGCCTGGTCGCCGAGGCGTTCGGAGCGATGGCCTCGGCGCTGTCGGGGGGCGTGGGCGTGCTGGTGCTGGTGGCGCTGATCGCGCTGGTGCCGGAGGTGCGACGCTTCGACCTGACGGCGGCGATCCATGCCCTCAACGAGCCGGTCGCGCCGCCGGGCCGGCGGTAGGCGGGGAACCCTCACCCTGCCCTCTCCCCTCAGAGGGGGAGAGGGTTCCGGAGGCGCGGGTTGCTCTCCGGCGGTTCGCCCGTATGCTGCCTCGGTTGCCACTGAATTACGGACGGCGTGGGGAGCGTGAGATGAAGCTGCTGTTCTTTGATGACTTCAAGCTGGGCGTGATGAACGGCGACAACGTCGTCGACGTCTCGGCCGTGGTCGCGGACATCCCGCACCTGGAGCCGCACGACATCATGAAGGGCCTGATCGAGCGGTTCGACGAGTACCGCCCGAAGCTCGAGGCGGCTGCGAAGGCTGCCGGCGTGCCGCTGTCGAGCGTGCGCGTGCGCCCGCCGCTGCCGCGCCCCGCGAACATCGCCTGCATGGCGGTCAACTACCTCGAGGGCCGGCCCGAGATGAACCCGATCAACGCGTTCAACAAGTCGCCGGGCGCGATCATCGGCGATGGCGACACGATGGTCCTGCCGGACGCCCCCGCCCAGATCTTCGAGGGCGAGGCGGAGATGGCGATGGTCATCGGCAAGCGCGCGCGCAACGTGCCCGCCGCCGAGGCGATGAGCTACGTCTTCGGCTACATCAACTTCATCGACGGCTCGGCGCGTGCGCTGGCGCCGCAGTTCTACCAGGTGAAGTCGCGCGAGACCTTCGCGCCGATCGGCCCGTTCATCGTCACCGCTGACGAGGTGGCCGACCCGCAGAACCTGCAGATCAAGCTGACCGTGAACGGCCAGGTGATGCAGGACTTCAACACCAACGACATGGGCTACAAGCTGCCGCGCTGCATCGAGTTCATCAGCTCGATCCACACGCTGGAGCCGGGCGACATCCTGGCCACCGGCACGAACCACAGCGGGCTGAACCCGTTCCACGACGGCGACGTGGTAACGCTGGAGACCGAGGGCCTCGGCAAGCTGACGGTGACCGTGAAGGACGACCTGAAGCGCACGTGGAAGCGCGAGACGCGCGGCGAGCGCCTGAAGGCGGGCCTCGAGGGCTTCACGAAGCAGCTGACTGGCAAGTACGCGCCGGACGCGTAGCCGTCGACGCCTTGAAGGCGCCTGGTGGCGTCGAATGCACGAAGAAGGCCCGCCTCACGGCGGGCCTTCTCGCATCTGCCCGGTGTGAGGAGTGAGGTCGAGGTGGCCCCGGGGGCGCCCCATCCCCCTGCCCCCTTCGCTGCGCGGGAAGGGGGATGAATGGCGAGGGCTTCGCCCGCGCACTCCCGCCGGGACCGAGGATGCTTCGGACCTCGCGTCGGAGGGCGAGGCGACGAGGGCCCTCACCCTGCCTCTCCCGCTTCGCAGGAGAGGGTCCTGAACGAGCGCCACGCTCCACACGGTTTCTGGCCGCCCTCGCCCGTTTACGGGAGAGGGCGCGGGTGAGGGTTCTGCGGCTCGGCCCCCTCTCCCCGTTTGGGGAGCGGGTTGGGGTGAGGGCCCTCCCGCCTCGGCGCTACTTGGTCGAGGGGCCGTAGTTGCCGAGCTCGGGGTGGAGGCGGGTGGTCTCGCTGGGGCCGATACCGACGATCTGGACGACAGCGTCCTCGTCCTTTGCGCCGTCGAAGTGGTGGGCGCCGCCGGGGTGCTTCATGTAGGAGCCGGGCTTCAGGCCGATGGTCTTGTCGGGCTCGAAGTCGTCGCCGGTGCCGGTCCACCACGTGCCAGAGATGACGGTGGCGTGGCGATCCTCGCGGTGCCAGTGGTTGCGGCTCATCGTGCCGGCGGGGAACTTCACGCGGATCACGTAGAGGCCGGGCTGCGAGGGGTCGCCGGCGATGACGGCGCGCTGCATGCCGCTGCCGTCGGCATCGGTGGTCCACTGCACGTTCTCGTTCATGATGCGCACGAATCCCTCGGCTGCCCCGTCGTCCGAAGTCGCGTGTGCGACGGTGCTGCCGAGCAGCGTGCGGCGCAGAGCTGCCGCGATGTCTCCGATGTTCATGTTCGTCCCCCTCGTGGTGTCGTCGATTTGCCCGCGAGCATAGCCGCGCGCTGGTGCCTCGGCGAGCCTACGGCAACACGTCGACCGTGAGCGCGAGCGGGCGGTCGAGGAAGGCGGCGTACCGCTTCGCGGCGCGCTCGATGGCGGCCTGCCGTGTCTTCGTGACGGGAGCGAAGAGCGTGGCAACGACCTCGACCGCGTCGCGGGCGAGCGCGCGACGCCACGTGCCGACGACGCGGCCATCGAGGACGACGGTGGGGGCGAGGAGGCCACCGCCCGCGTTGTGGTGACGGACGTGCTCCGGGTCGAGCATGTCCGCGCGGTCCTTGTACGCCACGAGGTACTCATCGAACGCCGGAAGCAGGTAAGCGTCGGGCGCCTTCATCGGTGCGGTGGACGTGCGGCCACGCCACATCGTCACGCGCTTGCCGTCCACCTCGACCTCCTCGGTGACGAGGTGGTCCCGCACCGCGGCGAGGCCGGCGCGCGCGTCGGTGAGCGACAGGCCGATCCACCACGCGAAGTCGACGTCGGTCGCGGGGCCGCGGCTGCGGGAGTAGCGCAGCGCGGCCTCCGCGAGCGCCTCATCGCGCGGCATCGGCGGGCGGGCGTTGGGGGCACGCAGGTCGAGGTGCGCGTGCGTGGTCTGCCTGCCGCGCGTGAAGCCGCTGGTGATCACGCCGGCTAGCTCGGCGTGGCCGAGGATGTGCGACAGGCGCTGGCCCGCCGAGGACACCTTCGCGCGCTCGAGGACCTCGACGATCTCGGCGCGCGTGAGGTGTGCGCCATCGCGCGTGGCGCGATCCAGCGCGGCGTTCGCCTCGCGGTAGGTCTGCGCGTCCAGCTCGAGCTGACGGTCGCGCCCGGCGGCGCTCGCGATCAGTCGAGGCGCGACGAGCGCGAGCATCCAGCGGACATCGGCGGGTGTGATCAGCTGCCACGTCCAGCGCATGACGTGCGTGCGCAGGATCGTCCCGGCGGCGAGCGCCTCGTCGATGCTTGCCTCGGTCGAGGCACCTCGTGGGGTGCGCACGCCGACGGCCCATTTCGTCGCGAGGCCGTCCTGCGCCTGCACGGCGAGGAGGTCGGCGACGACCTCGGCAGGCGTCGCGTCGGGCGGGTCGAGGAGCCGCTGGGCGCGGAGGCGCTCGGCGGGGAATCGGCCACCTCGCGCGGATGTCTGGGTACTCGGACGTGCCATGCCGCGATCGTCCCACCCGCACGTCGCGTTGCCGAGTCCTGTGATACGAATATTCGCCGAAACAGACGCAGCGACGGGACTCCCTATGAAGTTCGGCCTCTTCCACACCGTCCAGTGGCCCGAGGGCACCGAGGCCCGCGACCGCATCCACGAGTCGCTGGCGCAGGCGGTCCACGCTGAGCGCATCGGCTTCGACTCTGTGTGGCTGACCGAGCACCACTTCGCGCGGCACGGCATCACCGGGGACAACCTGGGGCTGCTCGCGCACCTCGCGGCGTCCACGGAGCGCATCCGGCTGGGCACGGCGGTGTCGGTGCTGCCGTTCCACAACCCGCTGCGGCTCGCGGAGTCCGTGGCGACGGTGGACATCCTGTCCAACGGCCGCTTCGACTTCGGCGTCGGGCGCGGATACCAGTGGACCGAGTACCACGGCTTCGGCGTGGACCTGGCCGAGGGGGCGCAGATCTTCGACGAGTCGCTCGATCTGATCACGCGCACGTGGACGGCGAAGGAGCCGTTTAACCACCGCGGCAAGCACTGGCAGTTCGACGACGTGCAGGTGTTTCCTCGACCGCTGCAGCAGCCGCACCCGCCGATCTGGTTCGCGACCGGTAGCCCTGAGGGGCTGCGGCGCTGCGTCGCCAACGACTGGGGCGTGATGCTGCCGCAGGGCACCTCGTTCGCGTCGGTCGACGCGATCGTGCAGAACTACAAGGCGGCGCTGGCCGAGGCGGGCAAGACCTACGACCCGATGAAGGTGGTGCTGGCGCGCGCGATCTACTGCGCGAAGGACGACCAGACGGCGTGGGACCTCGTGGACCCGCTGTACCGCCGGTTCCGCGAGAACGTGTCACGGCTTACCTCGTCGCCCGAGGCGCTGGTGGCAGCGCCGACACCGTTCGACACGACGGACCTGCGCGACACGGCGATGTTCGGCTCCCCCGACACATGCGAGGCGATGCTCCGGCGGCTGGAGTCGATCGGCGTGGAGTACGTGAGCTTCTTCGACCACATCGGCGGGTTGAAGCACCAGCAGATCATCGACTCCCTCGACCTGTTCGCAGCAGAGGTCGCGCCCCGCTTCGCGTGATCGCGGGACGGGCGGCGGACACCCGACCGGGCGTGGTCACCTCGTCGCTGAGTCGCGTCGATGAGGCAGCGTGGGGCGGCCACCCTTGCCCCTCTCGGCGCGGGAGGGGTTCAGAAGCAGAGAACCAACCGTGAGGAGCTGCGCCCCTCGCACTCCCGGCGTAACTCGATGTGGCCGCGTCAGGTTCGTGCGAGTGATTCGCACCGCGGCAGCGGATGCCACCTCACGCTGACACCGACGGCACTCGCACCGTCGAGGCACTAGTCCCTCCGTGAAGCATCGTGCGCGCGAATCTGTCGATCGCGCGTGTGTAGGGGGATGGCCGAGGCGGGTTGCTCGGGTTCCCTCATGGGAGGGGAGGGGCGCGGGCGACACGATGACTCGCATGAAGTCGCTCACACTCGTTCGCCTCGCCTCGCTTCTGTCGATCGCCTTCGTGGGGGTCGTCGCACTGACGCTCGTCACGAGCCGGGTTGCCGAGGCGGCGCCCGCGCCGACGATCAGCAGCATCACGCCGAGCAGCGGCGCGTCGGTGGGCGGCACATCGATCACGATCACGGGGACGGGATTCGTGGCGGGGGCGACGGTGTCCGTTGGAGGCGCGGCGGCGACGAGCGTGACGGCGGTGAGCGCGACCTCGATCACAGCGACGACGCCGGCCGGCACGCCGGGAGCGGCGACGGTGACGGTGCGCAACGCGGATCTGCAGGCGGCCAACGTCGGTGGCGGATTCACGTACCAGCACCCAGCGCCCACGGTCAGCGCGGTCGCGCCGGGCACCGGCACGTCCGCTGGCGGCACGGCGATCACGGTCACCGGGGCGGGCTTCCGCGCGGGCGCGACAGTGCGGGTCGGCGGGATCGCGCAGGCGACCTCGGTCGTCATCGTGAACGCGACGACGATCACGGCGGTCACCCCGGCGGGCCTGGTTGGCGCGAACGCGGTCACCGTCACGAACACCGATGCGCAGTCGGCGACGCTCGCGGGCGGCTTCACCTACACGGCAGCGGCAGCGCCGACGATCACCAGCGTCGCCCCCGGAGCGGGCAGCGTCGCGGGCGGAACGGTGATTACGATCACCGGCACCGGCTTCGTCTCCGGCGCAACGGTCAGCCTCGGCGGGCTCGCGGCGACGAGTGTCACCGTGGTGAACAGCACAACGATCACGGCAACGACGCCCGCGCAGACCTCGTCGGGCGCGGTCACCGTCGGCGTCGCGAACCCCGACACGCAGAGCGGCTCGCTCGCTAGCGGCTACACGTACAACCCGCTCGCGGCACCGACGGTAAGCAGTGTCTCTCCCGCGACCGGCCCAGCGGCGGGTGGTACATCAATCACGATCACGGGCACCGGGTTCGTCACGGGCGCGAGCGTCAGCATCGGCGGCGTGTCCGCGACCAGCGTGGTCGTCGTCACGTCCACCTCGATCACGGCGATCACGCCGCAGCGCGCCGCAGGATCGCTCGCGGTCAGCGTCACGAACAGCGACACACAGACGGGCACGCTGCTCGCCGGCTTCACGGCCGCCGCGAACACCGCACCGGCGGTGTCCTCGGTCACGCCGAACACCGGCACGACGTCTGGTGGCACCTCGATCTCGATCGCTGGCACGGGGTTCCTGCCGAGCGCGGTCGTCCTGATCGGCGGCACCCCGGCGACGCAGGTCAGCGTGGTCAATGCGACGACGATCACCGCCACGGCACCAGCGCATGAGGCAGGCGCGGTGTCAGTCACGGTCACGAACTACGACGGACTGAGCGGCACCAACGCGACCGGCTACACCTACAAGGCGAACGCCGCGCCGACGGTCACCGCCGCCGCGCCCGCCGCCGGGCCGCTCACCGGCGGTACGAGCGTCACGATCACCGGCACAGGATTCGCATCGGGCGCCCTCGTGCGCTTCGGCAACAACTACGCCGTCAGCAGCACGGTGGCGGGCACCACGGCGATCCTCGCCACCACGCCGGCCGGGCTGGCGGGCGTTGCGCCGATCGTCGTGACGAACCCGGACGGGCAGTCCGCGGTCTTCGCGACGGGCTTCACCTACAGCGCGAACCCCGCGCCGACGATCACCGCGATCTCGCCGACGAAGGGCACCGCCGGGATGGTCGCGACGATCACCGGAACGGGCTTTGTCACCGGTGCGACGGTGATGTTCGGCGCGTTCACCGCACCGAACCCCGTCGTGAACACGACCTCGATCCTCATCACGGTGCCCTCGAACGTCGGGGGAACGGTGCCGGTGATCGTGACCAACCCCGACGGCCAGATCGCGATGCTGACGAGCGGCTTCGGCTACGACGGCGGCGGCACGCCGAACATCGCCGAGGCGCCTCCGGTGGGTGGCGTGGTGTTCGTCCAGTCCGGCACGAGCGATCTGCAGGCGCTGATGGCGGCGCAGTCGTTCAAGGTGCTCGCGGTGTTCTGGATGGACACGGCGACGCAGGTCTGGAAGGCGCACGTGGTCGGCGCGCCGACCAACTCGCTCATGACGATCAAGTCCACGGACATCGTGGTGCTGCGCCGGTAGCGGGCCGTCGAGGCGAGCCTGTCGAGGGCCTTCGACCGCACCTCGTCGTACCATGAGCGCATGACCCCCTCGATCCGCTACGCGAAGACACGGGACGGCGTCTCGATCGCGTTCGCGACGATCGGTGAGGGCGTCCCGATCCTCTTCGTCCCCGCGGCGCCGTTCAGCCACCTCGAGGCGATGTGGGAGCTGCCGGGCACGGCGCACTGGTTCGAGCGTCTCGCGCGGCATGCGCAGGTGGCGATCTACGACAGCCGCGGCACGGGACTTTCCGACCGCGACGTCACGGACTTCGGCGTCGAGGCGCTCGGACGTGACCTCGACGCCGTCGTGCAGAGCCTCGGCTGGACGCAGTTCGTGCTATGCGGGTTCTTCAACGCCGGCCCGGTCGCGATCGCGTACGCCGCGACGCACGAGGATGCCGTGACGGACCTGGTGCTGTGGGGCGCGTACGCGCGCGGGACGGACATGTTCCCGCTGCCCTTCGCCGTGAACGAGCAGATCGCGGACGCGAACTGGGCGATGCTCATCGACACCGCGGCGCGCGTGTGGACGGCGGGCGACCGCGTCGAGACGCAGGCGACGGCCGCCTACTTCCGCGCGAGTGTGGGGCCGATGGCGGCGCTGCGCGCCTTCGCCGCCGCGCGCGAGTACGACGTGCGCACACTCCTCCCCCACGTCGGCGCGCGGACGCTGGTGCTGCAACGGCGCGACGCGACCGTGCAACGGATCGACCTGGCGCGCGAGCTGGCCACGGGGATCCCGCGCGCCGAACTCCTCGTGCTGGCCGGGGACGCCGCCTCGCCGTTCTCCGGGGACGTGGATGCCGGCGTCGCAGCGATCGAGCACTTCCTCGGCCTCGGCGATGAGGAGGCGGAAGCGCCCACGAGTGCCTCGCCCCCCGAGGCACTGGCGCCCGAGTCGCTGACGCCGCGCGAGCAGGAGGTGCTCCGGCTGGTCGCGCGCGGACGTGCGAACAAGGAAATTGCGCACGACCTCGGCCTGAGCGTCCACACGGTCGAGCGCCACCTGACGAACCTCTACCCGAAGATCGGCTGCCGCAGCCGCACGGAGGCGACTGCCTTCGCGCTCACGCACGGCTTCGCCTGACCTCCACGGACGAGCTACGAGGTTTCCGCCATCCTCGATGCACGGTTGCCGTGACGCGCGCGTGCGCGGGATGCGCGATGCTCAACGCATCACCCGCGGCGCATGGTCGAGGGTGACGAGGAGGCTGCTATGCGTATCGCCATCACGGGAGCCACCGGCATGGTCGGCACGGCCCTCTCCGAGCGTCTCCGCGCCGGGGGCCACGAGGTCATCGAAGTCACGCGAGGGGCGGCCACCGAAGGCGGGATGTGGGACGCCAAGAGCTGGATCGCACCGGGCGCCCTCGAAGGCGTCGAGGCAGTGGTTCACCTCTCCGGTGCGTCGATTGGGGACGGGCGCTGGACGAGCGCGCGCAAGGAAGTATTGCGATCGAGCCGCCTCGACTCCACGCGACTGCTCGTCGAGCACTTCGCGACGATGAGCCGGCGGCCGCGCGTCTTCCTGTGCGCCTCCGCCGTCGGGTTCTACGGCGACCGCGGCGATGAGGTGCTGGACGAGACGGCAGAGCGCGGCGCCGGGTTCCTCGCGGATCTCGTCGTCGAGTGGGAGGCCGAGGCGCGCAAAGCGGAGGCGCTCGGCATCCGTGTGGTGAGCGCGCGGTCGGGGATCATTCTGGACGAGGACGAGGGCGCACTGCCGAAGATGGTGATGCCGATCCGTTTCGGCGTCGGGGGCCGCCTCGGCAGCGGCCGGCAGTGGATGCCCTGGGTGACCCTGAACGACGAGGTGCGCGCGCTGGAGTTCGCGCTGACACACGAGGCGGTGAGCGGGCCGGTGAACATCGCCGCGCCGGTGCCAGCGACGAACCGCACGTTCACGAGCGCACTCGGACGCGTACTCCACCGCCCGACGCTGTTCCCCGTGCCTCCGTTGGCGCTCCGCGTGCTCCTCGGCGAGGCGGCGGACGAGCTGCTGCTGTCGAGCACGCGCGCGGTCCCCACGGCGCTCCAGCGGGCCGGATTCGCGTTTGAGGACGCCGAACTGGCCGCGGCCCTGCAACGTGTCCTCGACCGCCCGCAGGCGCGGCTGGCGGCCGGCGGGGCGTAGCACCATCGGGGTGTCTCGCGACAAACATTGGGAGCATCTGTACCAACTCTCACGTGCGCGTTAGAGTTCGCGGATGATCGAGCCTGGCTCCCGCCTCGGCACCTCGCCCGCCCCCGACCTCGAGGGCGCTCCCCCGCCAGGGCGGCGTCGAGGGCTGCGGCTGCCCTCGACGTTCGCGTCCTTGCGGCACCGGAACTACCGGCTGCTGTGGTTCGGGACGCTGGTGTCCAGCTCGGGCGACTGGATGGACCAGATCGCGTTCAACTGGCTGGTCTGGGAGCTGACGCACTCGCCCGTCTGGCTCGCGTGGGCCAACTTCGCTCGGTTCCTCCCAATCCTCGTCTTCACCCTGATCGGCGGCGTGGTCGCCGACCGCGTCGAACGGCGCAAGCTGCTGTTCGGCACGCAGAGCGCCGCGATGGTCCTCGCCGTGGCGCTCGCCGTCATCGTGACGGCGGGCATCGCGCAGGTGTGGATGGTGATCGCGATCGCGGCCGGGCGCGGGATCATGAACTCGTTCAACCAGCCCGCGCGCCAGTCGCTGATCTCCGAGCTGGTGCCCGAGGACGACCTGTCGAACGCGATCGCGCTGAACTCCGCGACGATGAACACTACGCGCGTCATCGGCCCCGCGATCGGCGGCCTGCTGATCGCGACCGTCGGCATGAGCGGCGCGTTCTGGATCAACGCCGCGACGTTCGTGCTGCTGCTCGGCGCCCTCGCGATGATGACGTTCCCGAACCGCACCGAGGCCCGTGCGCGGACGAGCGTGCTCGCTGACCTCGTGGACGGGTTCCAGTACCTGCGGCATCACCCGCAGCTACGGCTGCTCGTGCTGCTCGCGCTCGTGCCGATCCTCCTCGGCCAGCCGTACGTGACGATGCTGCCGATCTTCGCATCGGACGTGCTGCACATCGGCGGCGGAGGACTCGGCGCGCTGAACACGGCGTCTGCCGTCGGCGCGGTGGCGGGATCGCTCGGGATCGCCTCGCTGCGCTCGGGGGCGCGGCTGGGGTGGTGGATGCTGGTCGGGCTCGCGGGGTTCGGGCTGGCGCTGACGCTGTTCGCGCTGTCGACGTCCCTCGTGCTGTCGATCGTGGCGCTGATTGTGCTGGGGCTGCTGCGTCAGACGTACCAGGCGGCGAACAACGTGCTGATCCAGACGAACGTGGATCCGGCCTACCGGGGCCGGGTGCTGAGCACGCTCACCCTCGACCGTGGTCTGGCCCCGGCGGGGACGATGATGGCGGCGCTCGGCTCCACGGTGATCGGCGTGCAGATCACGATGGCGCTGATGGCGGGCGCACTCGTGGTCCTCGCACTTGCCGCGGGGTGGGCGGCTCCGACGCTGCGGACGCTGGAGGCGTCCTCGACGCGCCCGATGCGACGGCACTGAGTGCGCGGAGTGACGTGCCCTCCTCGCGCGGGCGCGGGAGCCTCGGGCAGCACAAGTAGCGATTGAGGTGCTTGCATGGGGCGGCCCCCTCCCGTCCCTCCCGGCGCGGGAGGAGTGGGGAGGAAGAAGAACCAGGTGTGGGGAGCTGCGCCCATAACTGGACGGGGGCCCGAAGTAGGCGCGGCATGGTCACCGCTATCGCTTCCGGGATTGGACACATCCTGAGTACCTGATCGCCGATGATGGACGGGCGCCGCGGAGGCGCCACCGGGAGGTCACGTGCTCGACTGGGTCATCAACGCGACACAGCAATTCCTCGCGGAACACATCCTGATCGCCGTCGCGGTCGTGATCTTCATTGAAGAGCTCGGCGTGCCGCTCTTCGTGCCCGGGGACATCCTGATGATGGTCGCGGGCATCGAGATCGCCCGGGGCAACGTTGTGCTGTGGCAGGTGCTGCTCGTCGAGCAGGTCGTGACGATGGCGGGGGCGACGCTCCTCTACTACGCCTCGAAGCGACTCGGCCGGCCCGTGCTGTTGAAGTACGGCGGGTACATCGGCATGGACGCGGAGCGTTTGGCGGTGATCGAGGGGCGGCTGCGGCAGTACCAGTTCCGCGCCGTCGTCCTCGGACGACTGACGCCCGGACTGCGCATCTTCATCGTCATGGGTGCGGGGCTCGCGAACCTCGAGGCGCGCCGGTTCCTGCCGGCGCTCGCGCTGGGTTCGTTCCTCTACCTGGCGCTCTACACGGTGGTCGGCATGTACGCGGGCGATGCCGCGATCCGGTTGATCACGCGCCTTGCCATCCCTACCTCGGCACTGCTGTCGCTGCTCGCGCTCGGCCTCCTTGCCCTCGGGCTGCGCCACGCGCGGCGATCGAGGTTCATGGCGCAGCCGCTGACGCCCTCGCTGCTCACCAACCTGGGCGCCGGCATCGTTGCGGCGGTCGTGGGGCTCATGGCGTCGAACATCGTGAACGGCGCGATCGTCGTCTGGTCGCGCTTCGGCCAGCCGATCGCGACGACGCCGTTCCGCGGCACGCAGCTCCTCGGCCAGTTGCTGACGTGGCCCGGGTTCCTGGTCGTGGCGCTCACGCTCGCGGCGGTCGTACCGCTGGTCGGGCTGCGCCACCGCGCGCGTGTCGTGCGCTTCGTCGTGAACGCGGTGCTGCCCTTCGGGCTGGCGATGCTCATCGTCGATCCCGCACTGTCGGGCGGTGGCGTAGGCTGGGGCAGCCGCACCGCCCTCGCCTGGGCGGCAGTCGAGTCAGCGCGCTTCGTCACCTTCGCGGTGGCGTTGGAGTACATGCACGAGCAGATGTTTACCGTGCGCCCGGAACGCGCCAGTGCTCCCGAGGCGCGAGACGCAGCCGGCTGATTCACCGAACGGTGGACGGTCGCTCACACATCGTTAGCGAACGGCCTCATCAGGTGGCCTACGGTTGAACACGGCACCGATACAGCAGGGCAAGGCTGCGTCCGGAGTCCTCGTGTTCCACTCGCGTACCAGCCGGTTCGCGCTGGTCGGCGGCATCGCCGCCACGATCCAGCTTGCGCTCATGAGCGCGCTGATCGCCCTCGACGTGCCGGCGTGGAACGCCGAGGTCACGGCGTTCGCGCTGTCGGCACAGGCCAACTTCCTGCTGAGCAGCCGCTTCACCTGGGCCGATCGAGGCGATCCGAGCGTGCGACGCTGGCTGGCGTTCATGCTCACGGTCACGATGAGCGCGATCATGAACTTCGCGGTGTTCGAGGTGGCGCGGGACATGACGCCGGTGCTTGTGGCCTCCGCGCTCGGCATCCTCGCGGGCTCGTGCCTCAACTTCGTCGTGGGCGACCGCGCTGTCTTCCGCCGACCAGCCTCCGAGGCCGTCACGGGCATGGAGCCCGCGCGCAGCAGGAGCCACTGATGACGACAATCGAGCAGCCCGAGGCCACGCAGGACGTCACCGACGGGCGCGCGCAACTCGCGGCGTGGTGGCCGCGGATCGCGCTGCTGGCGGTAGTCGGCACCTCGTTCCCGCTGAACGCGTGGCAGGTGTCGCGGCAGGGACTCGGCAACACGTACACGTTCCGGGAGGCACCACGCCGGCGTTCCCCGGCGGCGCGCCGGGCGGCTTCGGGCGCGACGGGCGTACTCGACCCGGCGGGGTCGTTCCCGGAGGCGGCTCCCGGCAGGCGCCCTCGACGGCGCCCCCGACCGGCGGCGGGGTATTCGGCGGCGGGACGTTCGGTCGAGGGGGCGGCGTGATCAGCGCGGTGCAGCAGGCCTGCACGGCGGTCACGGACGCCTCGCTGCCCGCGCAGTACCGGGGCGCGGTCTACGACTGCCGCGAACGCGTCGAGCGCCCTCGCGGGCCGCGCGGGGAGCTAAGACAGCCTTAACGCGCGCAGGCCGCACCTGTGCGATAGTCTCGCCATTCGCTCAACCACGATTGAGCGACTGGCGAGGTGAACGTGGCCACGACCCCCCCTGTCCCGACGTTCGAGGAGCGCGTGGCGCTGCACGCCGCGCTGGCGGAGCCGCACCGGCTCGCGATCTGCGACGCGCTGGCGCTGTCCGATCGGTCGCCCTCGGAACTCGCGGTGCTCCTCAACATCGCGACGAACCTGCTCGCACACCACCTGCTGGTTCTCAGCGAGGCGGGACTGATCGAGACGGTCGCGTCAGACGGCGACCGGCGACGGCGGTACGTGCGGCTGCGCGACGCAGCCCGAGCCGTGGTCGCGCCCTCGACGCTGCGACCGGCGTCCGTGCTCTTCGTCTGCACGCAGAACTCCGCGCGCTCGCAATTCGCGCTCGCGCTGTGGCGGCGCACGTCGACGGTGCCCGCGGACTCGGCCGGGACGCACCCTGCCGACCGCGTGCACGCCGAGGCACGACGCACCGCACGGCGCCATGGCCTCGACCTGTCGGGCGCGATCCCGCACGCGATCGACCCGGCCTCGTCGCCCGACCTGGTGGTGACGGTGTGCGACGAGGCGAACGAGGAGCTTCGAGACGGCGTAGGCACGCAGCGGATCCACTGGTCGATCCCCGACCCCGCACGCACGCGAGAGCCGCGGTCGTTCGAGTTGGCGTGGGACGCGGTCGCATCGCGCGTCGCGATGCTCACGGAGGCGATCAGCGCATGAAAGGCACATCGCGATGAACGACCGATCGACAGCGGGTCTGGAGCAGGCGGCGGCGCGTCTCCAGACCACCACGGCGGTGGACCATCTCTTCGGGGAGTTCAAGGGTTCCATCGACCGCGCCACGATCGAGATGCTGTACGAGCACTCGCTGCAGGCGCTGAGTGCGGCGCGCGTGACCTCGTTCACGCCGACGCTGGCGGAGCGCTTCACGCGCGAGCGGCTGCAGGCGCTGGCGAGCACCTCGGACCGAACCGGGGCGCTGCCCAGCGTGCTGTTCCTGTGCGTGCACAACGCCGGGCGATCGCAGATGGCGGCGGGGTGGTTCCGTAGCCTCGCCGGAGGTCGCGCGACCGTATACTCCGGCGGCTCCGACCCGACGTCCGACCTCAACCCGGTCGCCGTCGAGGCGATGCGCGAGGTCGGCATCTCGATTGCCGATGAGTTCCCGAAGCCGTGGACGGACGAGGTCGCGCGCGCGGTCAACGTGATCGTGACGATGGGCTGCGGCGACGAATGTCCCGTGTACCCGGGTGTGCGCGTGGTGGACTGGGACCTCGACGATCCGGCGGAGCTGGGCATCGAGGCGGTACGGCCGATCCGCGACGAGATCGGGCAGCGCGTGCGCGGGCTGCTGGCGGAGCTAGGGGTGGATGTGACGAGCACGGAAGGCGGACACGCTTGAATTCCCTGACGAAGAGCTGCATCGGTGAGGTCATCGGCACGTTCCTGCTCGTGCTGTTCGGGACGGGGGCGGTGGCCTCGGCGGTGCTCACGGGGGCGCTGACGGGGCTCTGGCAGGTCGCGGTGGTGTGGGGTTTCGGCATCACGATCGCGATCTACGCGAGCTCGGCGGCATCCGGCGCGCACCTCAACCCCGCGGTGACGCTCGCCTTCGCGCTGCTCCGGCCCGCCGAGTTCCCCCGCGAGCGCGTGCTGCCCTACTGGGCCGCGCAGATGATCGGCGCGATGCTTGCCGGCGCGGTGATCCTCGCGACGTTCGGGCCGTTCATCGGCCGGTTCGAGACGGAGCACACGATCACGCGCGGCGCCGCAGGCAGCGAGACGTCCGCGATGGTGTTCGGCGAGTACTTCCCCAACCCGGCGATCTTCGGCACGGGCGGAGACGCGGCAGCGCTGGTGTCTCCGCTGCGCGCGGTCGCCGTCGAGGCATTCGGCACGGCGGTCCTCGTGCTGGTGATCTTTGCGCTGACCGACCCGCGCAACACGGTCACGCCCGGCGCGATGACGCCCCTGCTGATCGGGTTCACGGTGGCGGTGCTGATCAGCCTGTTCGCGCCGCTGACGCAGGCCGGGTGGAACCCGGCGCGCGACTTCGGGCCACGCGTCATCGCGTTCCTTGCGGGGTGGGGTGAGATCGCGATCCCCGGGCCGCGCGCGGGGTTCTGGGTGTACATCGTCGGGCCGCTGTTCGGCGGGCCGCTGGGCGGGGCGTTCTACGACGTCGTGCTGCGCCCTTCGGCGCCCGCAAGCACGGAGGCATAGCGCGCGCTACTCGAGGTTGCGCATCGTCGGGCTGAGCAGCGCGGTGAGGCCCATGCTGAGCATGAGCAGCGCCGCCAGCCCGCCGATCGCGAGCTGCGGGCCGAGGATGCTCGCGAGGAACCCGACGACGAACGTGCCGAACTGCACCAGGCCGAACTGCATGAACCAGACGGCGGCGACGCGGCCGCGGTACTCCTCCTCGGAGTACTCCTGGATCAGCACCTGCCCGATCGCCATGCGCCCAGCCTGCGCGAAGCCGAGGACGACCATGATCGGCAGCGTGATCCAGTAGATCGTGGAGATGGAGAACCCGACGATCGCGACGCCGAGCAGCGCGCCGGTGCCCAGCAGCAGCCGCCCGCGTCCCTTCGACGGCGCCGACGCGACGAACACCGCGCCGATGAGCGCGCCCACCCCCTGGATGCTCTGCAGGATGCCGAGGCGGAACGGCCCCTCGTGCAGCACGGCGGCGACGAAGCCCGGCAGGAGCTGCGTGTACGGCAGCGACACCGTGACGATGAGGAAGTTCACGCCCAGGACCATTCGGATCGTGCGGTCGCGGCTGAGGTAGCGGAAGCCCTCGACGAGGTCCGCGAGGCCATTGCCTCGGACGCGTCGCGTGAACGAGTACAGCGGGACGCGCGGCAGGCCCATCGTATACAGCATCGCGATCGCGTACATCGCGCCCATGACGGCGAAGACGACGGACGGGCTGAGCACGGCGATCAGGAAGCCCGCCATCCCAGGACCGACGAGCTGCATGAGCGTCTGCCCCGACGAGTTGATGCCGATCGCGTTCATCAGCCGCTCGCGGGGCACGAGGTCGGAGATCATCGCCTGTCGCGACGGCTGCATGATGGAGTTCACGACGCCTTGCAGGAACGAGCTCAGGAACAGGTGCCAGAACTGGAGCTCGAGGCCGAACCACCCGGCGGCGACGATCGCGAGCAGCGCGGCGTTGATCGCATTGTAGCCCTGCGCGATCTGGATCACGGTCTTCTTCGTCGCGCGGTCGGCCACGACGCCGCCGATCGGCGAGACGAGCACCGATGGCACGGCATTCGCCAGCGCCATCGTCCCCAGCAGCGCGAACGACCCGGTGAGGTGGAACACCAGGTACCCGCGTACGACCTGCTGCATTTGCATCGAGCCGAACTGCGCGAGGTTGCCGAGGTACAGGCGCCGGAAGTTCACGTCCTCGAGAGCGCCGAACGTGGTGTGCAGCCAGCCCTTCACCGGCGCATTCCACTCGCCAGTCTCCTCGATGGACGGGAGCGCCGCCGAGGCGGCACGCACGTCGCGCAGCCCGGTGACGACCATGAACGCCACGATCAGCGCGAGCCCGATCACCAGCGGCACGATGTGCTGCGCCGGCACGCCTTCGATGATCAGGACGGCGATGATGCCGAAGAGCGCCGCGACGATCGTGGCCAGCCGCCCGTGGGTGATCAGCGGCTCGCGCCGCGATCCCGGGGGCGGCTGCGGGGTCATCGGACGCGGATCCGCACCTCGGCGGTGCTCCCGAGCAACTGCGGGTAGTCGCTCAGATCGATGCGGACGAACACGGGAAAGACAGGGCTCGGCGGCTTCGCGTCAGCGCCGGACGCGGCCGGTGTCGCAAACGCTCCCGAGGTCGCAGGCGCCACGGCCTGCACCACGCCACGCAGCGTCCGGTCGAGAGCGGTGAGATAGACCTCGGCCTCTTGCCCTGAGCGGACGTAGGCGACGTTTGCCTCGGACACGTACGCGGTCACGCGCAGATGCTTCGGATCGATGAGCCGCACGATCGACTGGCCCGCGGTCACGGCCGAGCCCTCCGTCACCATCACCGATGCGACCACGCCATCGACCGGAGCGGTCGTCGCCACCTGCTGGTCGGTCGACCCGAGGAATGCGAGCACGGACGTGCCGCCCGAGGTGGTGCGGACGGGCGCGGCCATCTCGATCTCGGCGAGCGAGTCGCCTTCGCGCACCTTCGCGCCGGTGGTCGTGCGGATCGCCGCCACGCGGCCGGCGTTCACGGACGCCACGGTCACGAGATCGCCCGAGACGGACGCGGTGCTGGCGAAGACGTAGTTCGTGCGGTCGTACGCGTAGCGCACACCGGTCTGGAGCCCCCAGAGCAGCAGCGGCACCGCCGCGGCGACAAGCACCGCCCAGGTCACCAGGATCCACCAGGGCAGCCTGCGGTACATGGCACTCCTTGGTTGAGCGGCCGGGCCTGATCTAGAGGTCTGGCGCTCGGGCGCGAGGGTAGCCTACACCGGGTGCGCCAGCGGGACGGCGACCGATGCGCTCTCGACGAGACGTTGTATAGTCCCCCAATTCCGTATGGGATATCGAAAGCCGCTCGCTTGGAAGCATCCGCCGCTCGTGCGCCGTCGCTGGCTCGCTCGCCCTTCGTCATCGCGGGCTCCATCGGGGCGTGCGTCGGACTCCTGATCTCGGCGGTGCTGGGTGTGCGCCAGCTGGCGCAGGAGCAGGCCGAGGCGGCGTTCCAGCCCACCGTAGATGTGGTGACGCTGGCACCCGGCGCGATCCGATCTGAGCTGGTCTATGCGGGCGTCGTGCAGGCGCCGCAGCAGGCGACGGTCACCTCGCTCAGCGCGGGGACCCTCACCAGCATGACGGCGAACGTGGGCGACAGCGTCCGCAGCGGCGACCGGCTCGCCAGCATCACCACCGAGTCCCTCCCCGCGCAGCTGCGGCAGGCGCAGGCCGACCTCGTGGCCGCCGAGTCGCGGCGCGCGCTGCTGGGTGCGGGGGCGCGGAGCACGGATGTGGACAGCGCGCGGGCCGTGCTGACCGCCGCCGAGGCGAAGCTCGCGCAGTTGCTGCAGCCCTCAGCGACGGACGTGGCCATCGCGCGCTCGGCCCTCGCAACCGCGCAGTCCTCGCTCGCCTCGAACGAAGTCGCGATCGAGACGAGTCGCGCGCTACTCCTCGGTGCGATCGGGAACGCGTGCAACCTCCCGCCGGGCCAGGGCATCCCCGTGCCGTGCAACGGCACCGACATCCCGTTGCCCGCAGCGACCAGCGATGCGATTGCCGGCTTCCTGCAGTCACGCAGCGGCGACACCCGGAGTGACCTCGGCCAGCGCGCGGTCGCGGTGCTCCAGACGAACGGCAACTACCGTGGCGCGCTTGCGGGGGCCGAGGCGGCGAAACAGGCGGTGGCCTCGGCCAGCGCTAAGCTCGATGCGCTCCTCAACCCGTCCGCGTCGGACATCGCGGCGCAGCGCGCGCAGGTACAGGTCGCGCGAGACTCGCTCGAGAACAAGGCGAACCCATACACCGACGCCGATATCCAGGCCGCGAACGCAACCGTCGCTCGCGCCGCCGCGCAGATCGCGCAGATGGAGGCGAGCCTGGCGCGCACCTCGATCACCGCGCCGTTCGATGGGGTGGTCGCACAGCGTCTGGTCGAGCCGGGCGCGAACGTAACGACGAGCACGCCGCTGTTCGTCCTCGTCGCGAAGGGCGCGCAGGTGCAGGTCACGCTGCGCGACACCGACGCGGCGAACATCAAGCCCGGCGCCGCCGTCGAGGTGACGACGCCTGAGGCAACCAAGCCATTGACGGGCCGCGTGCTGACCATCGCCCCGATCGGCGACCCACGCGCGCACACTGTCGAGGTGCACATCAGCGCAGACAGCCCGGCGACAGCGCTGCGACCCGGCACCTTCACGCAGGTGCGCATCCTCACCTCACAGAAGTCGGACGCGCTCGCCGTGCCGAACGATTCCATCGTGCCGACGGACCAGGGCCCGCGCGTGTTCGTGGTGCGCGACGGCAAGGCACGCGCCCTCGACGTGACGCTCGGCATCGTCGGGCGCACGAGCACTGAGATCACCAAGGGCCTCGCGGCGGGCGACGTGGTCATCGTCGAGGGCCACAGCACGCTCCGCGACGGGCAAGCGGTGAAAGTCGCCGGCAAGTAGCCCTCGAGGTCCTCGCGCCGAGGGGGGAACCGAAGAGCCCGCACCCTCGCCCTCTCCCACCGCGTGGGCGGTTCTGTTGCGGCCCCTACTGGGACCGATCGAGCGCAGACCCTCACCCTGCCCTCTCCCACTGCGCGGGAGAGGGTTCTGAATCGCGCAGCTCGGGCGATGCGCGTCGCGATTGCGGGGTCGCATATAGTCCCCGCGTAGCAACGTGCCCGTCGAGGGCAGGATCCTGGAGAGGGTGACCGCGTGACCAACGACCCGAACTGGCTGTCGCTGACTGACGAAGCGCCGATCGAGACAGACATCCCGATCATCGATCCGCACCACCACCTGATGCACCGCCCCGGCCAGGTGAAGTACGTGCTGGAGGACATCCTCGACGACACCGAGGGCAACAACGTCCGACAGACCGTGTTCATCCAGGCCAGCGGGATGCAGAACCCGGACGAGACCTCGCCGTTCCGCTTCGTCAACGAGACCCGGTGGGTCGAGGGCATCGCCACGCAGAGCGCGAGCGGACTCTGGGGGCCGACGCGCGTCGCGACCGGGATCGTCGGGCACGCGCCGCTGTCACTCGGCGACGACGTGGTGCCGATCCTCGAGGCGCACCTCGCGGCGAGCCCCTCGCGGTTCCGCGGCATCCGCGACAGCACGTGGTGGACGGAGCCGCCCGTCCGCGACCAGGCGCGGCAGCGCCCGGGGATGCTGCAGGATCCCCAGTACCGCCGCGGAGTCACACACCTCCGCCGCTATGGCCTGTCGTACGAGGCGTGGCTGTTCTTCCCGCAGATCGCAGAGCTGACGCAGTTCGCACGTGACTTCCCGGACAACGTGATCATCCTCAACCACCTCGCCGGCCCGCTGGGCGTGGGCGCGTGGGAGGGCAAGCACGACGAGGTCTTCGAGGCGTGGAAGCCGGCGATCGCGGAGTTGGGCAAGTGCCCGAACGTGTACGCGAAGGTGGGCGGCATCGGCATGTCGTACCTCAACGGCTTCGGCTGGGAGAAGCGCGCGAAGCCGCCGACCTCGGACGAGATGCTCGAGGGCACGCGCCGCTGGTTCGAGCACACGATCGAATCGTTCGGCCCGAACCGCTGCATGTTCGAGAGCAACTTCCCGCCCGACAAGGCGTCCAGCTCGTACACGGTGATCTGGAACACGTTCAAGAAGCTCACGAAGGGCTACTCGGCCTCCGAGCGCGCCGACATGTTCCACGACGTCGCCATGCGCGTGTACCGGCTGGACCGCATCTAGCTCGATAACTCGAGGAGCACGCAATGGCGACGAAGACGAAGAGCGAGACGTTCAACTACTCGGCGAACCGGGCGTGGCACAAGCTGCCGAAGGGCATGACGCTGCGCGAGACTCCCGGCGTCGCGGTGGCGCCGGACGACACGGTGTACTTGCTCACGCGCAACACCGAGGCGCCCGTAGTGGTGTTCTCGAAGGCGGGGAAGTTCCTGCGCACGTGGGGCAAGGGCGTGTTCACGAACCGCACGCACGCGATCTACGCGCCGGCAGACGGCTTCATCTACGCCGCCGACGACGGGTCGCACACGATCACGAAATGGACGACCGACGGCAAACTGCTGATGACGATCGGCACGCCGGGCAAGCCCTCGCCGAGGTACAGCGGCAAGCCGTTCAACCGCTGCACGGACGTGGTAGTCGCCTCGGACGGGACGCTGTTCATCAGCGACGGGTACGGCAACGCGCGCATCCACCACTACTCAGCGGACGGCAAGCTGCTGCACTCCTGGGGCGAGGCGGGCATCGAGCACGCGCAGTTCCTCATCCCGCATAACCTCGGCATCTACCACGACCGCCTCTACGTCGCGGACCGCGAGGCGAACCGTGTGCAGGTGTTCGACTACGACGGCACGCTGCTGGACGTGTGGCCGAATATCCACCGCCCCTGCGCGCTCACGGTCGGACCGGACGGCAACATCTACGTCGGTGAGCTGAACGGCGTGGCGAACCTCGACGGCGCGCTCGGCATCGGGCACCGCGTCAGCGTGTTCGACCGAGGGGGGCGCCTCCTCGGGCGCTTCGGCGCGCCCGAGGAGGGCAGCGCACCCGGACAGTTCATCGCGCCGCACGGCATCGCGGTGGACTCGCGCGGCGATGTGTACGTGGGCGAGGTGTCCTGGACGATCCGCGGTCAGCACATGACGCCGCCGCGCGAACTGCCCTCGCTGACGAAGCTCACCCGCACGAAGTAGATGCGCGGGACGTCGGATCGAGTGTGACCTCGACCGTGCGAGTGCAGTCGAGGTGGCAGCGTGGGGCGGCCCACCCCCCCTGCCCCCTTCCCGGCGCGGGAAGGGGGATGAACAAGAGGGGGCTTCGCCCCCTCAAACTCCCCGGTCCTGGGAAGCCGAAGCCCTCACCCTGCCCTCTCCCCCTCAATGGGGGCGAGGGTTCTGAGCCGGATCTGGCCCCTCTCCCCGTTCGAGGAGAGGGTTGGGGTGAGGGCCGCACACGCCACGCCCCACTATCGAATTGATCGAACGCACCGAGTGCCGAGCCCCGAGGGAACCTCGGCGTGCGGTGTATCCTCGGACGGCCCTGCGAGGGGTACCGACAGGCCTGCATCGGAAAGGACGGTCACTGCGTGACCGCATACCAGACAGTTGGCACCGCGACGGCGCGCGTCGACGGCGTCGACAAGACGACGGGGCGCGCGGAGTACGCGGCGGATCACGCGCTGCCGGGGATCATCTGGGGCAAGGTGCTGCACAGCAGCCGGCCCCACGCTCGCATCGTGCGCATCGATACGACCGAGGCGACGGCGCTGCCGGGCGTGCGTGCCGTGATCACGGGCGACGACATCCGAGGCAACCTGTACGGGCGCGCGATCAAGGACATGCCCGTCCTCGCGGTGGACGTCGTGCGCTACGTGGGCGAGCGCATCGCCGCGGTCGCGGCAGACGACGAGGCGACGGCGCAGCGCGCGCTCGACCTGATCGAGGTGGAGTACGAAGACCTGCCGGCCGTCTTCGACATCGAGGAGGCACTGGGCGCGGACGCGCCGATCATCCACCCGGCGTACGGGACATATCCCGGCTCGAAGCCCCTCGACGCGCCGAGCAACGGGTACCACCGCACGGTGCAGAACCGCGGCGACCTCGACGCCGGGTTCGCCGAGGCGGACGAGATCATCGAGCACATCTACACGACGCAGCGACAGCACCAGGCGTACCTCGAGCCGCACACGACGGTGGTGGCGATCGAGGGTGGACACACCAACGTGTGGACGAACAGCAAGGTGCCGTACGCCACGCGCGACGGGCTGGCGTTCACCATCGGCATCCCAGCGGACACGATCACGGTGCACGCGCTGTACATCGGCGGCGACTTCGGCGGGAAGGGCACGCCGCTAAACATGCCGATCTGCTACTACCTCGCGCGGGAGAGCGGACGGCCCGTCCGCATGGTGAGCGACTACATCGAGGAGTTCCTCGCGGGGAACCCTCGACACGCGACGCTGATCAAGCTGCGCACGGGCGTGAAGCGCGACGGGACGATGACGGCGCACCACGTGCAGTTCTTCGTGAACTGCGGCGCGTACGCGGGGTACAAGCCAGCCGGGGTCATCGGTGGGGCGAACCACGCCGCCGGGCCGTACCGCATCCCGAACACGCGCGTCGAGGCGACGCAGGTGTACACGAACACCGTGCCGGGCGGGCACATGCGCACGCCGGGCGGCCCGCAGACCGTCTTCGCGCTTGAGAGCCACATCGATGAGATCGCGCGCGCGCTGGGGCGCGACCCGTACGACTTCCGCATGCAGAACCTCGCCGAGGATGGCGAGCAGAACGCCGCCGGCGAGACGTTCGCGCGCGTCCGCGCGAAGGAGACGCTGCAGGCCGGCGCCGAGGCGGCCGGGTACGCGCAGCCCAAGGGCCTGCATATCGGCCGGGGCATGGCCCTCGGCGACCACGCGGCAGGCGGCGGTCACGGTAGCGCGACCGTGACGCTGACGCCGGATGGCGGCATCACCGTCGGCACGCCGATCTTCGAGCAGGGCACCGGCACCCACACGACGCTGCTGCAGATCGTCGCCGAGGAGCTCGCCGTCGATCCCGAGCGCGTTCACCTCGACTCATGGGACACGGGCGCGGTCGACACGGACTCCGGCATCGGCGGCAGCCGCGGCACGCGCGTCGCCTCGACCGTGGGGCACGAGGTGGCGCAGGAGACGCGGCGCGCCCTGCTGCGCATCGCCGCCGAGGCGGCGAACCGCCACGTCGATGAGTTCACGTTCGGCAACGACGGTGTGATCCGCCACAACTCGAACATCGTCGCGCCGCGATCGTGGGGCGATCTGCTCGTGGCGACCGGACAGACCGCCGTCGGTCACGCCGAGGCCGACATCGAGGGGCGCGCATCGGCGACGGGCTTTGCGGCGCAGTTCGCGGAGGTGTCCGTGGACCCCGAGACGGGCGAGGTAAAGCTGCTCCAGTTCACCTCGGCGCATGACGTCGGGATGGTGCTGAACCCGGTGGGTCACCAGGGACAGGTGAACGGCGGCATTGTGCAGGGCATCGGCTTCGCGATGATGGAGGAGCTGCGCGTCGAGGACGGACGTGTGACCACGCTGTCCTTCGGCGACTACAAGATCCCATCCGCGGGCGACATTCCCCCGTTGAAGACGGTGCTGCTGCCCTCGGACGACGGCGTCGGGCCGTACGTCGTGAAAGGCATTGGGGAGAACTCGAACACTCCGGTCGCCGCCGCGATCGCGAACGCCGTCGCGGACGCCATCGGCGCGCGCGTGCGCAACCTGCCGATCACCTCCGAGCGCGTGTACCGCACGCTGAAGTCACAGGGCTAGGACGAACATGCAACTCAACGTGAACGGACGCACCCTCGAGGCGGAGGCCACCGGCCTCGCCACACTCGTCGATGTGCTGCGCTACGAGCTCGACCTGACGGGGACGAAGGAGGCGTGCGGCGTGGGGGTGTGCGGCGCCTGCACCGTGCTGCTCGACGGGCGCATGGTCGCCTCCTGCATCACGCTCGCCGCGCAGGCGCAGGGCGCGCAGATCCAGACGATCGAGGGCCTCGGCGACCGGGAGTTGCTCGACCCGCTGCAGGAGTCGTTCATCACGGACGGCGGCTTCCAGTGCGGCATCTGCACGCCGGGCCAGCTGATGGCGGCGAAGGCGCTGCTGGAGCATAACCCGCAGCCGACCGAGGACGAGATCAAGCACTGGATGATGGGCAACCTGTGCCGTTGCACCGGGTACTACCAGATCATCGAGTCCGTCGCGAACGCGGCGAACGCGGCACGAGGCGACCGATGAGCCCCGAGACGACCGTAACGTTTCACACCCCGAGCACCCTCGACGAGGCGTTCGCGCTGCTGAAGGAGCACGGCGACGACGCGCGCGTGATCGCAGGCGGCACGGCGCTGGTCGTGATGATGAAGCAGTCGCTCGTCGTCGTGGACCACCTCGTCAGCCTCGCCTCGATCCCCGGGCTCGTGGGCATCGACGTACGCGAGGGTGCGGTCCACATCGGCGCGCTGACGCGCCACCGCGACGTGGAGACCTCGCCGATCGTGCGTGAGCACCTGCCGTTCCTCTCGGACGTGTACGGACGCGTAGCGACCGTGCGCATCCGCAACTCCGCGACAGTGGGCGGCGGCCTCGCGCACGCCGACCCGTCGCAGGACCCGCCCGCGGCGCTCATGGTCCTCGACGCGCGCGTGCGCCTCGTGTCCCCGCGAGGCGAGCGCGAGGTGGCCGTGGCGGAGATGTTCCGCGACTACTACGAGACGGTGCTGCGAAGCGACGAGCTGATCGCCGAGGTGATCGTGCCGATCCCCTCGGCGACCGCGCGCACGGCGTACCTCAAGTTCCTCCCGCGCAACGAGGACGACTACGCGACGGTGGCCGTAGCGGCACTGGCCGAGGTGGCGAACGGCACGGTACAGAAGCTGCGCGTCACGCTGATCGCGGCGGGCCCGACGCCCGTGCGAGCCGAGGCGGTCGAGGCAGCCCTCGAAGGGCAGTCGCCCACCGCAGAGGCGATCCGCGCGGCGGCCGACCTCGTGGCGGATGCCGTCGATCCGATGGACGATTTCCGCGGCGCGCCGGACTACAAGCGCGACATGGCCGTGGTGTTCACGCGGCGCGCGCTGGAGCGCGTGCTGCTGGCGCAGGGATAGAGGTTCTGTGAAGTTCGAACACACCATCACCGTGGACGCGTCGATCGAGGCAGTGCGGACGTTCTTCCAGGACGTCCCCGCCGTCGCTGCGCTCGTCCCCGGCATCGAGGACACCACGCCCGTCGACGGCGGCGCGTACGAGGGCAAGCTGCGCATCCGCGTCGGCCCCCTCGCGTTCACGATCGCGGGACGCGCGACCGTGGAGCAGGACGCGGACGGCACGTGGCGCATGCGGGGCGAGGGCAAGGACGGGCGCATCGGCGCGGGCGTCAGCGCGAGCCTGGAGGCGCAGCTGCGCGAGGTGACCCCACAGACCACCGAGGTGCAGGCGGTCGCCGATCTGCAGTTCTCGGGCCGCCTCGGCGAGCTGGGTCAGCCGCTGATCAAGCGCAAGGCCGACTCGATGCTGGAGGAGTTCACGGAGAACCTGCAGGAGCACTTCCGCTCCGCGTAGCGCTCGACACCCGGCCTCGACGGCGCGGGCTACCGCGCGGGGATCGTCAGCGTCTGGCCGGTGCGCACAAAGTAGCCCGGCCCGGCGATCCCGTTGGCCTCGGCGATGCGCATCCAGTCCACATCGAAGCGCGCCGCGATGCCGGAAAGGGTGTCGCTCGAGGTCACCACGTACAGAGGATCACCTCGATGATCCTGTTCGGTGGCTAGAGCCCGACGGTGCCCCGGATGCGCGTGACGCTCCGCCCGCCGACCCACACCACGCCGTCCTCGGTCCGCTCGAGGCGCACCCGCCCGCCTCGACCGACGCGGGCGCCCTGCGAGACGAGGTAGCGCGACGGCGCGTGGCCGAGCGGGATCAGCCACTGGGCGAGGCTGGCGTTCAGGCTGCCCGTCACGGGATCCTCGGGGATGCCGATGGGCGCGGCGAAGGCGCGCACCTCGAACTGCGCGGGCGCACCCGCCTCGTGCGGGCCGATGACGCCGACCTTCGCGAGGTGTTTGAGGGCGGCGTGGTCTGGCTCGATCGCGAGCACGCGCGCGGCGCTGTCGAGCAGCAGCCCGAGCCACACCGGGCCGTTGTCGAGCAACCGGCCCTCGCGCACGTGCTGGCGATCCACGCCTATCGCGCGGAGCACACCATCGAGGAGGGCCGGATCGACCTCCTCGATGCGGAGCGGGGGCGCCTCGAACGCCGCGCCGTCGTCGTCGCGCCTGATCCGCACGAGGCCGACGCCGCATTCCTGCACGACCGCCGAGCGATCGCGTGGCCTGCCGCCCGCACCGAGCCAGGCGTGACATGTGCCCAGGGTCGGGTGGCCGGCGAAGGGCAGCTCGCCGCCCGGCGTGAAGATACGCACGCGGTAGTCCGCAGCGTCCGACGTCGGGCGCAACAGGAACGTCGTCTCGGAGAGGTTCGTCCAGCGTGCGAACGCCTGCATCGACGCGTCGTCGAGCGCGTCGGCATCGTGGACGACCGCGAGCGGGTTGCCGCTCAGCGGACCGTCCGCGAACACATCGACCTCGGAGAAACCGAACTGGGCCATCGCGGCGGGCGCTAGCGGCCCATGTCCTTCTGGTAGCGCGCCATGGTCTCGGCGTTCGCGGGGTAGAGGCCGGGCAGCGGGACGCCCTTGCCGATCTCGCCCATGATCCACTCCTCCAACTGCTCCTGCTCGGCCGCCTCCGGCACGATCGTGTCGAGGAGCGCGGCAGGGATCACGACGGCTCCGTCGTCGTCGACCACGATCGCGTCGCCGGGGAACACGGCGACCCCGCCGCAGCCGATCGGCTCCTGCCAGTTCACGAACGTCAGCCCGGCGACCGAGGGCGGCGCGGCGACGCCGTCGCACCACACCGGCAGCCCGCTGCCGAGCACGCCTGCGCCGTCTCGCACAACGCCGTCTGTGACGAGGCCGGCGACCCCGCGCTTCTGCATCCGCGAGCAGAGGATGTCACCGAAGATGCCCGCGTCCGTGATGCCCATCGCGTCCACGACGACGATCACGCCGGGGGGCATGTCCTCGATCGCACCGCGCGTGGAACGCGGGTTCGCCCAGGACTCGGGCGTGGCCAGGTCCTCTCGCGCCGGGACAAAGCGCATGGTGAACGCCTCGCCGACCAGACGCGGCTGGCCGGGCTTGAGCGGCTTCGTGCCGCGCATCCAGACATTGCGGAGCCCGTGCTTCAGCAGAACGGTCGTCAGCGTCGCCGTGGAGATGCGCGAGAGTGTGGTGATGGTGGTGGGGTCGAGCGGCACGATGCCTCCAGTGCAGTGAACGTGAGAGTGCTTGCCGCCATCATCGCGCGGCGCGGCCCTGCGTGGGGCGCCCATCGCGGATGTGTTCGCAGCGCCGACCGGTCGAGGAGCCGGAGCGCTGAGCCAGGCGGGCAGTGGTTCCATCTCGATGGGCCGGGGTGCAGAGCAGGGCTCTGCCACCCCGACCGCACTCGCCGCGGCGACGTCGTGCCTCTCCCATCCGCTGCACCGGCGCGCATCGACGCGGGGTTCGGTACAGTCGAGGGGACACGCGCGCGGATCGAGGAGCGACATCGGGTGGAAGCGAGCACGGTTTCGTCGATCCTCGCGCCGGGGGCGCTGCTGACGGTGGTCGGGGCGGTGATCGCCGCGGTGATGGCGGGCGCGCCGGGGGCGCACGCGCTGCGGGCGTTCCTGATCGAACGTGGGGCGTGGCTCTCGTTCGGCGTCGCGGCGATCGCGACCCTTGGATCGCTGTACTACTCGGAGGTCGCGCACTTCACGCCGTGCGAGATGTGCTGGCTCCAGCGCATCGCGATGTACCCGCAGGCGGTCGTGCTCCTCGTCGCCGCGATGACGCGCGACGTGAAGGTATGGCGGTACGCGGTGCCGCTGTCCGTGATCGGGCTGCTGTTCTCGCTTTACCACTACCAGCTCGAACTGTTCCCGGACCAGCCGAGCATGTGCTCCACGACCGTGCCGTGCAGCGTGCGGTTTGTCGAGATCTATGGCTTCGTATCGATCGCGTTCATGGCCGGCAGCGGCTTCGTCGCGATCCTCGCACTCCAGCTCGCTATGGCGCGCGCGCGCCGCTTCGGCGCGGACGAGACGCGCTAGGCGCAGAGCGCGCTGACGGCGCGCATCGCCTCGTCGCCGCGCAGGTCACGTGTGGCCTCGGGCTGCACGAGGATGCACCGGCCGCGTTCCAGCACGTCGAGCGCGAACACGCGCAGGTCGTGGGGATCGCGCGCGTCGATCACCATCCCGGACTGCACCACCTCGCGCAGGAGCTGATCGAGCAGCGCCTGTGACCTCGACGCGCCGCGCACGAGCACGATGCCCACGCGCGGGTCGAAGGCGGTCATGCCCCACGGGCGCTCGTCATGGTCGTGGAAGCGGTGCAGGGCGCCGTTGAGCGCCTCGCGCTCGTCGTCCTGGCGCACCGCGTACGGCGAGACGGGGCGCGGCACCGGGATGTCGAGGTCACGCAACCGCCGCGCGAGATCCTCGTCGTCCGCGAGGAGCGTGTGCGGGGCGTCCCACGTGGGGAAGCGCGCGACGTCCCCGGTCGGCACCTCGTCGCCGATCAGCGCGCGCATCGCCGCGAAGGGGATCGCGATGCGGCAGACGAGGTCGCTCCACCCCGCGTCGGGCGCGAGCGTAGCGAGGGCGCCCCACATCGGGTTCTCGTCGCCGGCGTCATTCACCGTCATCGCGATCGCGGACTGAGCCTACACACGCAGCAGGCGCGTCAGGTCGCGGACGTCCTTCATCTCCTCGAGGCCCCAGACCGCCTCGATCAGCGCACGGCTACGGCGCTTGCCGAGCACGGGCTCGAGCAGCGAGTAGGCCTTCGCCTCGACCTCCTCGCGCGTCATCGGGTTCTCGGAGGTGCCGCGCACGGTAGCGGTGTGGTGGTGCAGCGTGCGCCCGTCCTTCATCAGCACGTCCACCGTGCCCTGCCGGCCCGGGAACTCGATCTCGTAGCCCTCGACGCCGAGGAGCTCGATGCGCTCCCGCAGCTCGACGACGCGCTTGTCGCTCATCCGTTCCTCGTCGTGCGCCGCCTCGAACGAGGCGGTGCCATCCAGGAGCATGATGGCGCACATGTGCTGCATGTTGATGTCGGGCATCAGGCGGTTGTCGACCGTCTCGGCGGATCCCGGCGACACGCGCACGGTCACCTTCTCGACGTCGCTCGCCTTGATCTGGTGTTCCTTGATCAACTCGAAGAGCGAGTCGAGCGGCGCCTGGATCGGCGACCCGACGGTCCAGCGCTTGATGTTCGTGTTCATGATCTCGTACCGCGAACCCAGTTCGCGCGCCAGCTCGGCGGGGTTAGTCGGGCGGTCCTTCGTGCCGTACGCCTGGAAGAAGTTGCGCGGGCCGACGAACAGGTCGTCGACGGCCGTGAAGCCGAGGCGCACGAACGTCGCCGCGAGGACGCCGTTGCGCGCGGGCATCCCGCCGAAGTCGAACGCCTTCTCGACGTGTTCCAGGTCGTGGATCCACGCGCCAACGCCGGACGCCTGCTGGCCTGCGTACGACAGCGTGTGCCGCACCTGCGTGGCGTCAAGCTTCGACAGCGCCGCCGCTGCCGCGGCCGCACCGAGGCTCGGCGTAAAGGAGTGCGTCGAGTGCCCCTCGGAGAAGAAGCCGCGCGCGTCGAGCGCCATGCTGAACCGCGCACCGACGTCGTAGCCCAACGCCACCGCGCGCAGGAACGCGGAACCCTTGCGGTGCTGGCGCTCGCCGATGGCCATCGCGGCGGGGACCACGGCGCAGCCGGGGTGAGTGACCGAGCCGGCGTGGGAATCATCCGTCTCGTCGGCGTGGGCCATCATGCCGTTCGCGAGCGCGGCCTGTTCGACGGTGGTGCGGAACCGCGTGCCGACGACGCTCGCCTCCTCCTCGCCGCCGCGGTTCCTCGCGTACTTGATCGCCATGCGGCCCGGCAGCAGCTTCGAGCCGGACACCATTGCGGCGAGCGTGTCGAGGACGTGGTGCTTCGTTTTCTCCTCGACCTCCGGCGGCAGCGGCTGCTGCGTCGCGCCGACGATGTACTCGGCGAGGGTCTGAGTGGTGGGGGAGACGTTGGATTCGGGCATGGGGCTACCTCCGGGTCGGGGACACAGGCGCCATGCTACGCCGCCCGCACGGGGCGCGGGTTATGAATACGGCCGTGCGCGTGAGCCGAAGCCCCCCGCCTACTGCCGGGCCACGCCGACAGCGATCCGCGCGTCCACCGGGAGCCCGACGATCACGCGCGGGTCCACCGCGTCCAGCGGGACCTTCACCTCGTACTTACGGCTCTGGCCCGGCCGGGCCGCGGGGTTCGCCGTGGGGAGCGTGGCGACCGAGCCAACCGCGCCGGTGATGCGCAGACCGAGCGAGCTGAACGAGAGCGCTACCGGCTGCCCCACTGCCACCCGCCCGATGTCGTCCTCGTCGACCTCGAGCAGCACGTGGAGCTGCGTGAGGTCGTGGATGACGACCACGGGCGTGCCCGCCGTGGCGAACTGTCCCTGGTGCAGCGAGAGCGTGGTGATGCGCCCGCTGTGCGGCGTGGTGACCGGCACCTGCGTCTTGTCGAGCGTGTTCTCCATCCAGCCGAGGAGATCGCCCTGCCGCACCTGCTGTCCCTCGACCGCCGTGAGCGTCGAGACAACGCCGCTCGTGGGCGCGAGGATCACGACGCTGGGTGCGTCCACGCGGCCGCTGATCGCCACGACTGGCGGCAGCGACGCTGCATAGCGATACGCATAGACACCGCCCGCCGCGAGACCGGCGAGCAGCACGAGGAAGATCAGCCAGCGCACGCCGCTGCTCAGGCCGCGCCGCGATCTCCGCGGTACACGACCGGGCTCAGCATTCGTGCTTGTCATCTCGATATCCGTCCCTCCGCGAGGCATCAGCGCGCCGAACTGCCAGCGCTCCGCGTTGAACTCGCGCCCCTCGAAGGCCACGAGTGCGAGGAGACCGAGGGTCGCCGTCGCCGACCAGAGCACGAGCTGGTGCCGCAGTTCGACCCCGTCGATCAGCACGCCCGAGAGGTCAGAGTAGTAGTACGGGCTGGCGTACTTCAGGTTCTCGACCGAGTCCACGCTGGAGGCGATCGCGACCAGGAGGTAGGCCACCACCAGCACCCCGCCCGTACAGGCGGCCGCCGTCCCGCGCGATGGCGCGATCGCACCGAAGAACAGCCCGAGCGCGATCACGAACGAGGCGAACGACACCTGCTGGAACGTGGCCCCCACCAGGTCAAGCAGCGTCAGCTCACGCCCCATGTCGACGAACGGGACGCTCACCGCCCACCCGATCGAGGTGATCGCGGCGACGCCCAGCGTGGCGATCAGCACCGCAGCGGCCTTCTGAATGAACATCCGCGTGCGACCGACCGGGAACGCGGCGAGCATCTCCATAGTCCCGGACGACTCTTCGCCCGCCAGCGCGGCGGTGGAGGCCGCGACCACAAACGCCCCCAGCACGAGCGGCCCGAGCGAGAAGAATTCCGCTCCGAGGAACCCGCGCGGGTCCGCCAAACTGGTGCCCTGTATCCCGAACGCGTCGAGGATGGCCTCGGGGTAATCGAGCTCGCCGAGCGACGATTCGAGCGACGGATACAGGAAGACCTCGATCGCGGCCCACAGCGCCAGGCCAAGGCCGTACGCGATCACCTGGACGCGCAGGCGATAGAGCATCTGCGTGAGCAGCACCATCTATGCCGCTCCTCCCGCGACCGGCTGCTCAGGCTCGTCCGTGTACAGCGACAGGAAGAAATCCTCCAGCGTCGGTTCGTGCGCCTCGACATCGACGACCGTGAACGCGGCGATGTGCTTGAGCAGGGTGTCGAAGCCATCCGTGACCTCGAACACCGCGCGCCCGTCCTCAACGCCGAGGTAGCGCGATCCGGCCATGCCCGCGAACGCGCTCGGGGGTGGCATCTCGGCGAACTGCACGGTGACGCGTCGCGCTGCCAGCCGGCGCTGCTCAGCGAGGTCGAACGACCCGACGAGGAGCCCCCCGCGCAGCACCGCGACGTGATCGCAGACCCGCTCCACCTCACTCAGGATGTGCGACGAGAAGAACACCGTGCGCCCCTGCGCCGCGACCTCGCGCACGATGTCGAGCACCACGTCCTGCATCAGCGGGTCGAGCCCCGACGTCGGCTCGTCGAGGATCACGACCTCCGGTTGCGCGAGGAGCGCGGCGATCAACCCGACCTTCTGCTGGTTGCCGCGCGATAGTGTACGGATCGGGCGGTCCGGGTTGAGATCGAGCCGCTGCGTCAGGTCATCCAGCAACGCCGCGTCCGGCGTGATCCCTCGCGTGCGCGCGGCGAACTCGAACATGTCCTGACCAGTCATGTAGGAGTAGTACTGCGCGCTGGACGGGAGGTAGCCGACGTGCGTGCGCGCCTCGACACCATCGTCCTGGCAGTCGAAGCCGAGGATGGACGCGCGTCCCTCGGTCGGCCGGATCATGTCGAGGAGGATGCGGATCAGGGTGGTCTTGCCCGCGCCGTTCTGGCCGAGCAGCCCGAACACGGTGCCGGCGGGGACCGTCAGGTCCACGTCGGCGAGCGCGCGGACACTGCCGCTATATCGCTTGCCGAGGTGTGCGGTCTGGATCGCCGGAATCGATACCATGCGGGCGGCATTTCACCCGCATCTGAGCGGGATGGACGCCCTCAGTATAGGAACGCCGCCAGCTACGCACCGACCGTTCGAGACGCTACTTCGTGAGGCGGTCGACCTCAGCGAGCTCGTCGGCGGAGAGGCGCCAGCCGTCGGCAGCGGCGGCGTTCGCCGTCACCTGCTCCGGCTTGGTCGCGCCCGCGATGATCGAACCGACGTAGTCGAGCGACGCCAGCCACGAGAACGCCAGCTCGAGGATCGTGTGCCCCCGGTCCTGCGCGAACTTCTCCAACGCCTCGACCTTGTCGAAGTTCGCGTCTGACAGCGTGTAGCCGCTGATCGCATCGGAGCCCTGCGCGAGGCGACCCGCCTCCGCGGTGGCGCCTCGGCGGTACTTGCCGGTGAGCAGGCCGCTTGCCAGCGGGTAGAACGGCAGCAGGCCGAGGCCGAACTCGCGCGCCGCAGGCACCACCTCGGCGTCGAGGCTGCGGTTCAGCAGGTTGTACTCGCTCTGGATCGAAACCAGCGGCGCGTAGCTACCGGAGCGCGCGGTCCACTGGCTGTCGGCGATCTGCCACCCCGCGTAGTTCGACACGCCGACGTAGCGCACCTTCCCCGACGACACGAGGTCATCGAGCGCACGCATCGTCTCCTCGGCGGGGGTCGTCGGGTCGGGCCGGTGGATCTGGTACAGGTCGATGTAGTCGGTGCCGAGGCGGCGCAGGGAGGCCTCGACCGCCTCGAAGAGGTAGCGGCGGGAAGCGCCGCTCTTCATCGGCCCGTCGCCCATCGGGATGCCGCACTTCGTGGCGATCACGGCCTCATGGCGGCGGCTCTTCAGCGCGCGGCCGAGGTATTCCTCGGACGGGCCCTTGCCGCCGTACACGTCCGCCGTGTCGAAGAAGTTGATGCCCTGCGCGAGGCACTCGCCCACCACCGCATCGGCCGCCTCGGCGTCGATCCCCGCGTCGAGGCGGTGACCGAAGTTGTTCGTCCCCAGCCCCACGATGGAGACGTGCAGGCCCGACTTGCCGAGGTAGCGGTATTCCATGATGGCTCCTTCTGCGCATGGGGGCGCGATGTGTGCGACGCCGAGTATAGAGTCGCGCCTACTCGGAGTCCTGCGCGGTGCGGTAGTCTCGGGACGCACAGAATGGAACCGCGATGTCCTCATTCCTGACCGACGAGCAAGAGGCGCTGGCCTCCGAGATCGCGACCCTGCTGACCGAGCGCGGCGAGACGGTCGCGGTGTCCGAGGGCACCTCGGGCGGCCTCGTGTCCGCGGCGCTGCTGTGGGTGGCGGGGGCGTCGAAGTACTACCACGGCGGGGGCGTGCTCTACACGCTGCCCTCGCGCATCGCGCTCGCGGGCGTCCCGGCGTCCTCGTACGAGAACTACCGAGGCACCACGCCAGAGCTGCTCGCCGAACTGACCGAGGCCGTCCGCACGCGGCTCGACGCGACGTGGTGCATCGGCGAATCCGGGCTCGCCGGCCCGACGGGCGGGCGCTCCGGGGCGCCTCCCGGCCGCACGACGGTCGCCGTCGCCGGCCCGGTCGTCCGCGCAGAGGTCGTCGAGACGGGCACGACCGACCGTGCCGAGAACATGACGCGCTTCACGACGATCGCGCTCACCTACCTGCGCGACGCGATCCTCGACGCCCCCGCGAAGGCGTAGCGATGCCCCCTGCTGGTCCGGGCAACGAGAAATCGCGGCTCGTCTACTCGACGGACGGCACGAACGCCGGACGCATCAAGCCGCCGGAGCCGCCGCGTCGCGCACCCTCGAAGCCCCCGTCGCAGCAGGCCGGCCCGCCGATCCCTGACGACGGGCACGTGCGCCTGCGCCGCGAGAAGGGCGGTCGAGGCGGCAAGACCGTGACGACCATCACCGGTCTGCCGGGCGGCGAGACTGACCTCGAAGCGATGCTCAAAGTCCTCAAGCAACTCTGCGGCGCCGGTGGCACCCGCGAGGGCACCTCGCTCCTCATCCAGGGCGACCACCGCGATCGCATCCAGACGAAGCTCGAGGCCCTCGGTCACAAGGTGAAACTGGCGGGCGGGTAGGTACGCCCCCGCCCGCAGGGCGGAACGGGACGCAGGCGTGGACTCGACGCACCTCGACAGTCGAGTTGGCAGCGCGGGGCGGCCCACCCCTGCCCCTCCCGGCGCGGGAGGGGTTCAGAAGAAGAGAACCACGTGTGAGGAGCTGCGCCCCTCACACTCCCGGCGGAACTCGATGTGGCCGCGTCAGGTCCGTGCGAGTGATTCGAACCGCAGATGGAACGGCCGACGCCGGACAGCCACTGCCGACCGTGCGCTTCCTCCGAAGGTCGGGTACCTCGCGTCCGGCTCCGCCGCCGCAGTGCACGCGCACCTCGACGCCACGCGGCTTCGCGGGTGGAGTAGAGTGCGCCCGGCACTCACCCCGACCCGCAACCGAGGAGCACCGGCATGGCGACGAACCCTGATCTGAACGGCAAGGTGGCGATCGTCACCGGCGCGAGCCGAGGCATTGGCGCGGACGTGGCGCGCGTCCTCGCACGGGAGGGGATGACCGTCGTCTGCGCCGCGCGCACGGAGAACGAGGGCGAGTCGCACATCCCTGGCACGCTCACCGACACCGTCGCCTCGATCGTCGAGTCGGGCGGCAAGGCCGTGGCGCGACGAGCGGACATGTCGAAGGAAGACGACGTCCAGGCGCTCTGGGACTGGTCCGTCGCCGAGTTCGGGCACGTGGACGCCGTGATCAACAACGCCGGCATCTCGCCCAACGGCACCATCGAGAAGATGAACTGGCGGCACTTCCACCTCGCCTTCCAGATCAACGTCGCGACGCCGGCGCTGCTGTCTCGCCTCGCCGCCACGCACATGCGCGAACTCGGCGGCGGCTCGATCATCAACGTTTCGTCCGGCGCCAGCCGCGGCCCCGGCGCGGGGCCGTACACCGAGGTGGTGCAGAACCGCACGATCTATGGGCTGACGAAGATCGCCCTCGAGCGGCTCACGCAGGGCATGGCGGCGGAGCTGTGGCCGGACAACATCGGCGTGAATGTGATCATGCCGTCGAAGCAGATCTGGGTCGGCGGCACGATCTACGTGCAGCAGCAGCGCAACCCGGAGGGGTTCGACAGCCTCGACCTCACCGGGAAGCGCAAGGACGGCACGATCGTGGGCGACGCCGCCGCGGCGATCATCCGCACGGACCACGCTATCTACACCGGGCAGGTGAAGAACGACGAGGACACCTTGAAGGCGATCCTCGGCACCACCGACTTCAGCAAGTACGCCACGTACTAGCGTCCACACACCGCGCTTCGG
>CANIRU010000008.1 GCA_947470025.1 Chloroflexota bacterium | reverse complement strand
CGGGGATCTCGGGCACGGGGGCAATGGCGGGCGGGGGCCGCAGCGCGTCGGCGAGGGCGGTCTCGCGGTCGATCGTCAGGAGCGCGCGGCGGAGCCAGGTGCGGCGCTCCTCGGCGTCCATGGCGACATAACCAGCGAGCGGGAGCGCGGCCACCATGCGGCGGAGCGGGGCGCCCTCGGGCTCACCGTCGGACTCACGCGCGAGCATCGCGTCGAGGCCGCCCTGCACGAGCGCATCCGCCGCGCCGCCCTCGAGCTCGCGTTGCAGCACGGTGCGGAGTCGCCAGAGATCGGCGGGCATCGCGATCCTCGGAGGGGAGGTGTTCAGGATACGCGAGCGCGTCTTACGGGGCGAAGCGCGGGGGGCGCTGGCAGCGGCTACGTCGCCTCGAGCATCCGGGTCTGCTCGTCGGGCGCGGTGACGACGCCGACGCCGACGACGCCCGGCCCGCCGTGCACGCCGACGACCGGCGTGATGCGCGCCACTGTGATCGCGGCGTTGGCATCCAGCGCCGCGACGCGGTCACGCATGTAGTTCGCTTCCTCGGTCGTGGTGCTGTGGATGACGCAGAGGTGCTCCAGCGGCCGCAGGTCGCTGCAGCGGCTGAGGATGTCCTCGATCGCGCGCTTGCGCGTGCGCACGCGACCGACCGGGATCACCTCGCCGTCCTCGATGGAGAGCACCGGCTTCATTTTTAGCAGCGTGCCGAGGAGCTCCTGCCCGCGCGACAGGCGCCCACCACGGCGGAGGTACTCGAGGGTGTCGAGCGTCACGTAGATGTGGGTGCGCCGGAAGACATCCGCCGCGAACGCGCGCACTTCGTCGAGGCCCTTGCCCGCACGTGCCGCCTTCGCCGCCTCCATCACGCCCATGCCGAGGCCGAGCGACACGCTCCCCGAGTCGAGCCGCTCGATGCGTGCGCCCTCGATGCCCTCCGCGCCGAGCCGTGCCGACTCCAGGGTGCCGCTGAGCTTCGCTGACAGGTGGATGGAGAGGATCTTCGTCGCGCCCTCATCGACGAGCCGCTGATAGGCGCGCGCGAAGAGCGCGGGCGCGGGCTGCGCTGTGGTGGGCATGTGCGGGTCGCGCTCGAGGCGGCGGAAGAACTGTTCCGTCTGGATGTCGACGCCGTCCATCAACTCCTCGTCGCCGAAGAGGATCGACAGCGGGACGACGGTGATGCCGAGGGCCTGGATCGCCTCGCGCGGGAGGTCGCAGGTGGAGTCGGTCACGATGCGGAGCGTCATGGCCGGATCATACGCCGTCGCACGGGTGCGCGCCCGACTATTCCACACCCGCCAGGTAGGGATAGTGCGGCTGTCCGCCCTCGACGACCTGTACCTCGACTCCGCGGAAGCGCGAGGCGATGAGCGCGCTCGCGGCGTCGCCCGCGCCGGGCTCCGCGTCCGCGCCGAGGTACAGCGTCACCAGCTCCGCATCGGCGGCGCCCGCCGCGTCGAGGCCCGCGAGCAGGGCGTCCTCCAGCGTCCCGGTCGCGGCGACGATGTGGTTGTCCAGCAGCGCGATCGCATCGCCCTCGCGGACACTCACGCCATCGACGGTGGCCGTGCGCACCGAGCGCGACACCTCGACGCTGCGGACGCGCGCGGCGGCCTCGAGCATCTCGGTCGCGATCTCGGCGACGTCGCCCTCGGGGAGGTAGGCGAACGCGGCGCCGAGGCCCGCGGCGATCGATCGCGTGGGGATCAGCGTGATGAAGCGCGGCTCCGCGGCGACGGCGCGTTGTGCGGCCATCAGCACGTCCTTGTCGTTCGGCAGCAGGAACGCGTGGTCGCGCCCGGCCGCGCGCGCGGCCTCGATCAACTCGCCCGTGCTCGCCTTGCCCGTCTCGCCGCCGTCGAGAATGCGCGTCGCGCCGAGGTCGCGGAACGCCGCCGCGATGCCCTCGCCGCGCGCGACCACGACGAGGCCGATCGAGGGCGCGCTTGCCTCGGACGCCGCGACGCCGGCGCGCCACTGCTCGTGCTGCGCCTGCATATTCTCGACCTTCACCGACGCGAGCGCACCGCGCGCCGCCCCGATCGAGATGCCGGGCCCCGGGTCCTCGAGGTGGACGTGGACATGCACCGTCTCGCGGTCGCCGACGACGAGGATCGAGTCGCCACCGACGGCGCCGAGCGCCGCCTCGATGCCCGCGCGGTCGATCGCCGCGCCGGTCAGCACGAACTCGATGCAGTACCCGTGCCCGTCGTGCGCGACGCTGCGGAGGTCGACTGCGGACGGTGCAGGCGCGGCGACCTCGGGCAGCGGCTCACCGGTCACCCCGTGCCACACGCCTTCGAGGATCACCGCGATCCCCTGGCCACCGGAGTCGACGACGCCCGCTTCGCGGAGACGCGGCAGCAGGTCGGGTGTGCGCTCCACGCTCGCGTACGCCTCGGCGACGGCGGCGCGGAGGACGGCGGCGGGGTCACCGGCGTCGAGGGCCGCGCCCGCGCGGGCGGCGTCGCGCATCACGGTGAGCATCGTGCCCTCGACCGGCGTCGAGATCGCGGCGTAGGCGTGGTCGGCGGCGCTGACGAGCGCGCGGGCGAAGTGCGGCCCGTCGAGGGTGCCCGCGCCCTGGCACGCGGCCGCGATCCCCGCGAGCATCTGCGACAGGATGACGCCGCTGTTGCCTCGAGCCCCCAGCAGGGCACCACGCGCGAGCGCGCCGAGGTACGACCCCGCGGCCTGGTCAGGCACGCCCTCGCCCGCTCGGAGGGCGGCGCGCCACGTCAGCAGCATGTTCGTCCCCGTGTCGCCGTCCGGCACGGGGTACACGTTGATCGCGTTGATGGCGTCGCGGTTCGCGGCCAGCCAGCGCTCGGCCACCTCGAACGCCGCGCGCAGGGTGACGGCCGCGAGGACGGGCGGAGGCGCGGTCATGCGGCGCTCGCGAGGTGTGTCAGGTAAGTGATCATCGAGGTGATCGGTATCCTCGGGCGGTGCTTCGGCTGGACTTCGGTCGCGTATCGCGTGCAGCGTAGACGCTACCCGGCGGGCGCTGCTAGTCTGTTCGGACGCGCTCCCTCGCGAGCGCCCGCCCCGACGTGGGCTTCACCACGACAGATATGCAGTGTTGGGAACCGTGATGGCCTCAGGCAAGTGCGACATCTGCGACAAGCGAACCGTCTTCGGCCGGAGCATCCAGTTCCAGCACGGTGGTCAGTGGGAGCGCCGCGCGCCCAAGACGAACCGCCCGTTCCAGCCGAACGTGCAGTCCAAGCGCATGTTCCTCGAGGGCAAGTGGCAGCGGCTGAACGTGTGCACCCGCTGCATCCGCACGGAGTCGAAGCACGCGCAGGCGAAGGGCTCCCCCTTCCCCAAGGTCGCCGCGAAGGTCTAGCCCGCCCGGCCTCCTTGAGGCTGCGCAGCAACGTCGAACGCCCCGCATGCCGGGGCGTTTCCGTGTCTGGCGATGTTGAGGTACGAGATCGAGCGGGCCGCGTTCCTCGTTCGGATCGAACGAGTTGGCAGTGCGGGCGGCCTAACTCTGCCCCTCCCGGCGCGGGAGGGGTTCTGAAGAAGAGAACCAAGTGTGAGGAACTGCGCCCCTCACACTCCCGGCGGAACCGTGCGTTTCTAGGCGGATCCGAGCGTGCGCGAAGCCGCACGATCTGGAGCGGGGAGCCCGAAGGGCGAAGCCCCCCTCGGATCTCGTCCCCCTTCCCGCGCAGGGAAGGGGGCAGGGGGGCCCATCCCCCCTGCGGTTGGACCTCGAGGTTCGCTCGGTGCGTCGAGGCTCCGCCCGCTCCGGCTACCACACGAGTGCCGCGTGGAGGTCGGCGATCGCCTGCCGCGGCGTCTGCGTGGCGTTGAAGACGGCGGAGCCGGCGACGAGGATGCTGGCGCCGGCCTCGGCGCAGGCGCGGGCGTTGGTGGGCTTCACGCCGCCGTCGAGGTTGATCGCCATTGCGCGGCCCTCGGCGGTGAGGTGGGCGCGGAGCGCGCGCACCTTGTCGAGCAGGTCGAGGTTCGCCTGCTGACCGCCCCAGCCGGGGCGGATCAGCATCACGAGCACCTCGTCGAGGGTGTCGAGCAGGGGATAGAGCGCCTCGACGGGCGTCTCGGGGTTGATCGCGATGCCGGCCTCGCAGCCGAGGTCGTGCGCCTGCTGCGCCAGTGCGCGCGCTGCTTCGGCGCTGCCCGCGGCTTCGTAGTGAAAGACGAGGCGCTGAGCGCCGGCCTGCGCCATGTCGGCGAACTGCTCGCCGGGGCGCTCCACCATCAGGTGCGCCTCGATGAACCTCGGCGTCGCGGCGCGGACGGCGGCGATCACCTCCTTGCCGAACGACAGCGGCGGGACGAAGTGGCCATCCATGACGTCGAGGTGCCACAGCCCTGCGCCGCCGGCGTCGGCATCGCGCACCTGCTGCGCGAGGTTGCCGAAGTCCGCCGTCAGGATCGACGGCGCGATCTGAGCGAGCGGGTCCTGCTGGCTCACGCGCGTTCCGCATCGAGGCGCGTGCGCGCGGCGGTGCGCGCCGCCTCGACGGCGGCGGGTGCGGTACCGCCCGGCACGTTGCGCGCTGCGAGCGAGGCGTCGAGGTCGATCGCCAGCACGTCCTCGTCGAACGCGGGGTGCGCGGCGCGGTACTCCTCGAGCGTCAGGTCGGTGAACGTGCGGCCCTCGCGCTCGCAGCGCCCGACCAGCGCGCCGACGGCCTCGTGCGCGTCGCGGAAGGGCACGCCCTTCTTCGCGAGGTAGTCCGCGATGTCCGTGGCGAGAGCGAAGTTCGCGACGGCCGCCTCGGCGCCGCGTGCGCCGTCGAAGGTCATCGTGGGCAGCATGGCGGCGACGACGCGCAGGGTGATGAGGACGGTGTCGACGCTGTCGAACAGCGACTCCTTGTCCTCCTGGTTGTCCTTGTTGTAGGCGAGCGGCTGGCCCTTGAGCAGCGTCAGCGCCTGCATCAGGTTGCCGATCACGCGCGCGCTCTTGCCTCGACTCAGTTCGGCGACGTCGGGGTTCTTCTTCTGCGGCATGATGCTCGACCCGGTCGAGAACGCGTCGTGGAGGCGCGCGAAGCCGAACTCCGCGCTCGACCAGAGGATGACCTCCTCGGCGAGCCGGGAGAGGTGCACCATCGCGAGCGCCGAGGCGGAGTGGAAGTCGACGACAAAGTCGCGGTCGGACACCGCGTCGAGCGAGTTCTCGCTGATCGCGTCGAACCCCAGCTCGCGCGCGACGGCGCTGCGGTCGATGGGGTATGTGACGCCCGCGAGCGCGCCCGATCCGAGCGGCAGCACGTTGACCCGCGCGCGCGTCTGCACGAAGCGCTGTGTGTCGCGCGTGAACATCGCCTCGTACGCGAGGAGATGGTGCGCGAGCAGGATCGGCTGCGCGCGCTGGAGGTGCGTGTACCCCGGAATGACGGTCTTCGCTTCGCGCTGCGCGAGGTCCACGAGCGCGCTGCGGAGGTCACGGAGCGCCTCGATCACCTCGTCGCAGGCGGCGCGCGTGAACAGACGTGTGTCGGTCGCGACCTGGTCGTTCCTCGACCGGCCGGTGTGCAGGCGTCGGCCCGCGTCGCCGATACGCTCCGTCAGCGCGGCCTCGATGTTGAGGTGGATGTCCTCACGGTCGAGGCGGAACTCGAACGTCCCGGCGTCGATCTCCGCGCGGATCTCCAGCAGGCCGCGCTCGATCGCCTCGGAGTCCTCGGCGGGGATGATCCCCTGCGCGGCGAGCATGTGCGCGTGCGCGATCGACCCCGCGATGTCCTCGCGGTAGAGGCGCCTGTCGAAGTCGATCGACGCGTTGAACCGCTCGACGATCTCCGACATCTCGCCGCTGAAGCGCCCGCCCCAGAGCTTGCTCGAGCCGCCATCGGGGGTCGTCATGTGATTACTCCGTCGGCGCAGCGAGGCGCAGGAGGTCCCCCGGCTCGGTGAGCATCTGGCGCTGTGCCTGCACCGAGGCCTGCAGGCCGTGCAGCTTGATGAAGCCCTGCGCGTGCGACTGGTCGAAGAGGTCGCCGGCCTTGTTGTACGTCGCGAGGGCCTCGCTGTAGAGGCTGCGGTCGGCGCGGCGGCCAACGGTCATGACGGTGCCGTGCCACAGGCGCATCTTCACGTCGCCGGTGACGTGGCGCTGCGTGGAGGCCACGTACTGCGCGAGGTCTCGGTGGTGCGCGGTGAACCACTGGCCGTTGTAGATGAGGTCGCCGTACTCCTGCGACACGATGCTCTTGAAGCGGTTCTGCTGCTTCGACAGCGTGAGCTCCTCGAGGACGCGGTGCGCCTCGAGGAGGATCACGGCGGCGGGGGACTCGTAGATCTCGCGCGACTTGATGCCGACCAGGCGGTTCTCGACCATGTCGATGCGGCCGATGCCGTGCTCGCCACCGAGGTCGGACAGGCGCGTCACCAGCTCCACCGGGATCATCTCGACGCCGTCGAGGGCGACCGGGTACCCCTTCTCGAAGCGGATCTCCACGACCGTCGGCTGCGCGGGGGTCTGGTCGAGCGGCTTCGTCCACTCGTAGACATCCTCGGGCGGCTGGTTCCACGGGTTCTCGAGCACGCCGGCCTCGACGCTGCGGCCCCAGAGGTTCTCGTCGGTCGAGTAGGGGGATGCGACGGTCTGGCGCACCGAGATGTTGTGCTTCGCTGCGTACTCCATCGCTTCGTCGCGCGAGATCGAGTGCTCGCGCGTCGTGCCGACGATCGTGAGGTCGGGCGCCAGCGTCTGCACCGCGACGTCGAGGCGCACCTGGTCGTTGCCCTTGCCGGTGCAGCCGTGCGCGACGGCGGTCGCACCGACGGCGCGTGCCTTGTCGACGAGCAGCTTGGCGATCAGCGGACGGCCGAGGGCGGTCGCGAGCGGGTAGCGGCCCTCGTACACCACGTTTGCGCCGAGGGCGGGGAAGACGAAGTACTTGAGGAAGTCGTTCTTCGCGTCGACCACGTCCACCTCGACCGCGCCGGCCTCCACGCCGCGGCGTCGCGCGCCCTCGACGTCGCCAAGGTTGCCGAGGTCGACCGTCAGGCAGTGGACCTCGTAGCCGCGCTCCACGCGCAGCCAGTGCGCGGCGACGGACGTGTCGAGGCCCCCGGAGTACGCGAGCACGATCTTCTCTGCCATGTGGGTCTCCGAGGCTGGACGGCTGGGCGCTGAGTTACGCAGTCACCGGATCATAGCGGGCGGCGCGGTAGGGTGAAGGTGAACGTGGTCCCGGTCTGTCCGTCGGAGTCGCAGACGATCTCGCCACCGTGCAACTCCACGATCGAGCGCGCGATCGCCAGGCCGAGGCCGGTGCCGCCCGTCGTACGCCGTCCGGCGCTCGTCCGGTAGAACTTCTCGAACAGCCCGGCCTGCTCCTCGGGCGGGATGCCGATGCCGCTGTCCGCCACGGCGACCGAGGCGAACGCGCGGTTGCCCTCGATGCGTACTTCGATGTCGCCCCCGGGCGGGGTGTACTTGATCGCGTTTGAGAGCAGGTTGGACAGGACCTGCTCCACGCGCGGGCCGTCCGCCCAGACCGTCACCGTGACCGCGTCCTCAGGCAGGACCACGCGGAGCTGGTGCTTCCGATCTCTCGCCTGGTCTGCGGCGCCGCGGACCGCACGGCGGACGATCTCGATGAGGTCGACGGAGGTGGGGACGATCTGCATCCGCCCGGAGTCCAGCGCCGACATGTCCAGCAGGTCGCTGATCAGCGTCATCAGCCGCTCGGAGTTCTGGCGGAGCACCTCGACGATGCGCTCCTGCGTGGCGTTCAGGTCGCCGGCGTCGTGGCCGTGCAGCAGGTCGATCGTTGTGCGGATCAGGGTGAGCGGCGTCCGCAGCTCGTGCCCAACCATGGATACGAAATCGCGCTTCACGCGCTCGGCCTCTGCCTCCGCGGAGAGGTCACGGATCAGCAGGATCACGCCGGCCCGCGCGGGGTCCGGGTCGGGGAACGGCCCCGTCGTGATCGCTAGTTGACGCCCGACCGACTCGAGGAGCACGGGCGACGCGCTGCTGCGCGTCTCGCCCGCCCGCAGGCGGAGTGTGTCGAGCGCGGCTGCGGCGACGGGCAGCCATTCGTCCGCCCGGTGCCCAATGATGTCCGCGCGTGTCACGCCGAGGAGCCGCGCGGCGGCCGGGTTGCAGATCTGGCCGATGCTAAGGTGGTCGACGACGACGACGCCGTCCGCCATCTCGCGCAGCACGGCCTCCGCGACGCGCCGGTTCTCCTCGACCTCGTCGGCGAGCTCGGAGCGTTCGAGGGTCGCCGTGACCTCGTGCGCAATCGAGCGCAGGAGCTCGCGGCGTTGCGCTGTCGGCCGCATCGCACCTACCGAGGTGACGACGACGACGCCCGCCGTGCCGTCCGGCGTCTGCATCGGCGCCACGGCGAGGCCGCCGATGAGCCACGCGGGGAGGCGCTGCGATTCGAGGTGCGCGGCCGTGTCCTCGATGCTGATCTCGGCCAACGGGGATTGCGCCATGTACTTCTCGATCACCTCGAGCGCCGCGCTCGCGGCGCCAGGAGGCAGACCGGCGCTCGCCGCGCTGGACAGCGCGCCGTCCTCCGTCGCCAGGGCGATGAACGCGCCATCGACCCACTCGAGCCGGATCAGTTCCTCGGTGACGCTCGGGAGTCCGCCGGCGGACTCGCCCGCGAGCTGGGCGACGACCGACTGCATGACGTCCAGGTCCTGAGTGACCTCGGACAGGCTGGCGTCCGAGGTGGACACGCGGCTCGCGAGGTCGCGGTTGGCACTCTGGAGCGCCTCACGGCTCTGGCGGATGGCGAGGCGCATGTCCTCCATCGCCTCGCTCAGCTGTCGGAGCTCGGTGGGCCCGCTCGCCGGCACGGGACTTTCGAGGTCGTTCTGCTGGAGGCGGCCGGCGGCAGCCAGCAGCGGCTGCATCGGACGCAGCGCCAGCCAGCCAAAGAGCCATGCCGCGCCCGTCGCGAACAGCATCGCGACCACCATCGTGCGCAGGATAGAACCGCGCGTCTCGACCACCGTGTCGTTGATCCGTTCGCGGTCGATCGCGAGGTAGATATCGCCGATCGCTGTCCCCGCCGCGTCGCGGTAGGTGGCGATCCCGACCAGATACTCGTGGCCGGCGAACGCCACGTGGACAGGTGATTCCTTCGTGCGCCGCCGCAGGTCTTCGGTCACGGCGGTGGGGTCGAGCTCAACGCCCGGATCCGACTTCGCGGTCACGCGCCCGCCGCTGATCACGGCGACGTCCGTGTTGACGACGCCGGCCGCGGCGACGGCGAATGTCCGGTCGAGCGAGGTGATCGCCTCGACGACCCCGATCGGGCGGCCGTCCGAACCGAGGATCGGCGAGATCCCCGACATCGCGAGGCCCATCGTCTCGTCGAGGCGGACAAAGCCATCGGCGCGTCCCGACTGCAGGACGCTCAGCACCTCGACCGGCACGACGCGTTGCGCGACGTTCTGTGTGGCCTCCGCGCGCATCATCAGGTTGCCGTTCGGCCCGTACACGCGGATCCCGCTCGCCCCCGAGAGCGCGAGGCTGGTACGCGACATGTACGCGGTTGCGAGCTGCACTGCGGCGTTGATGTTGCTCGCCTGGATCGCGCTCAGGAACTGCTGCTGGCTGGCGAGGACCGTCGCGCTCACGACGCGCTGCCGCACGTCGCTATCCACGCGGTCGTCGACCTGCATCACGGACAGCTTCACCTGGTCGGCGAAGCGGATCTCCGCCTGCTGGTGCAGGTCGCCGTTCACGCGCCAGAGCATGGCAGCGCCCACCAGTGCGATCACAAGCACTGGCCCCAGCGCGATCTGAACTGAGAGCCGTCCGAGGGGCCCCGACAAAGCGTTGCCTTCCCGCGCGCTATCCCGCCGCGATCTCCGTCAGCACCGCGTCGATGATGTCGATGGCCTCATCAATCTCCTCGGCGGAGACGTTCAACGGCGGCAGGAACCGCACGACGTTCGGGCGCACCGGGTTCACGAGGAGCCCGTGCGCCATCGCCTTCGTCGCCACGTCCGGCGCGATGTCGGACGCGAACACGAGGCCCCGCAGCAGCCCCACGCCTCGCTGACCCGCCACCAGCGGAGAGCGATCCTCGAGGCCGGCGAGGCGCTTCTCGAGCTGCTCGCCGCGCGCCTGCACGTTCTGGAGCACGCCGCCCTCGACGAGCTGGCGCACGACGTACGCGCCGGCCGCCGACGACAGGGCGTTGCCGCCAAAGGTGGAGCCGTGGTCACCGGGCTCGAAGATGGCGCAGGCCTCCTTCGCGAGCATCGCGCCGATCGGCACACCGCCGCCCAGGCCCTTCGCCAGCGTCATGATGTCCGGCTCGATGCCCGCCTGCTCGTACGCCCACATCGTGCCGGTGCGGCCCGTGCCCGTCTGCACCTCGTCGAGGATGAGCAGAATGCCCTGCTGGTCGCACCATTCGCGCACGCGCTTCAGGTAGTCGGGCGCGGGCACGTTCACGCCGCCTTCGCCCTGGATCGGCTCCAGGAGGATCGCCGCGGTGTGCTCGGTGGTCGCCGCCTTGATCGCGTCGACGTCGTCGTAGTCGACGAAGATGAAGCCGGGGATCATCGGGCCGAACGGGTCGCGGTAGCGGGGCGTGCCGGTGGCGGCGACGCTGCCGAGCGTGCGGCCGTGGAAGCCGTTGTGCGTCGCGATGATTTCGTACGCGCCGTTGCGGTTCAGGATGCCCCACTTGCGGGCCATCTTGATCGCCGCCTCATTCGCCTCGGCGCCCGAGTTGCAGAAGAAGACGCGGTCGAGCGCGGAGTTACCGACGAGGAGCTCCGCCAGCTCAATCTGCGGCTCGGTGTAGAAGAGGTTCGACACCTGGATCAGCGTGCCCGCCTGCTTCGCGATCACCTCGGTGAGCCCGGGGTGGGCGTGGCCCAGCGCGTCGACGGCGATGCCGGCGATGAAGTCGAGGTAGCTGCGGCCCTCGTCGTCGAAAACGCGCGTGCCCTGGCCGCGCACGAGCGTCAGCGGCTGGCGGCGGTACGTGGTCATGTGCACGACGGCTTCACGCGCTGGGATGTTGCCCACAGTGGTCCTCCTCGTGCCCGCGCTTATCGGGCGGGCGTCTGCGGCTGCGTCTGCAGCTGCTTCTGAATCGCTTCCAGGATCGCCCGCAGGCGGTCGAGCTCTTGTTGCGTCGTGTTCGACGACTGCTGCGCCTGCCGCAGCAATTCCTCGATCGTTGCGGGCGCGATCGTCGGCGTCGCGCCGGGCCTCGGCGTGGCGGTCGGGGTCGCGGTGCCGCGAGCCGGCGTTGCCGTCGCGCCGGGCTGCGTGGCGGGTGCGGTTGGCGCTGCCTGCGGCCCGTTCGCCAGCGAGGACGGCCGCTTGCCCATGACGACATCGAGCGCCTCGGGGAACGTCCGCTCCATCGCGATCTGCGTCCCGTTCGCCACAACGACACGCACGAGCTCGGGCAGCTTCGAGTTCTCCGACTGCAGGTAGATCGGCTCGACGAAGAGGAACGAGGTGCCGACGGGGATCATCAGCAGGTTGCCGCGCACGACGGACGAGCCCGACTGATTCCACAGTGTGATCTGCTGCGAGATGCCCGGGTTCTGGTCGATGCGCGCCTCGATCTGCGCGGGCCCGAAGACGAGATCCTCCGTCGGGAACCGGTACGCGCGCAACTTGCCGAGGTTCCCGCCGTCCGATCGGCCCGCCAGCCAGGCGACGGTGTTCTGCCGGTTGCGGGGCGTGAACGGCATGATCAGCACGAACTCCGCGCGGTCGACGCCAGCCGCGCGCTGCTCGTCCGGCAGCACCATGGTCACGTAGTACGGCTCGATCGCCTGCAGCTTGTTGTTCTTCGTCTCCGCCGGGATGTTCCACACGTCCTCGCCGATGAAGAACACGCTCGGATCGGTGATGTGATACCGGAGGTAGAGCTGCGATTGGAGTTTGAACAGGTCCAGCGGGTAGCGCATGTGCGCCCGCACCGCGGCGGGGATCGCGTCGTTCGGCTCGAACAGGCCGGGGAAGATCCTCGACCACGTTTTCGCGATCGGATCCTGGCTGTCGAGGAGGTAGAAGTGCATGTCGCCGGTCTGCGCGTCGATCGTGATCTGCACGCTGCTCCGCACGTAGTTCACCTCGCCCAGCAGGCCGCTGGGCTGCGCGTATGGGAACCGCGTCGAGGTCGTGTAGGCCGACTGGAGCCACATGATGCGGCCATCGATCACGACCATGTACGGGTCGGAGTCCAGCAGCAGAAACGGTGCGACCTTCCGCACGCGCTGCTGGATCTGCCGGTCCATCAGCAGCCGTGACTCCGAGGTGATCTGGCCCGAGATCAGCAGGTTGGCATCGCCCAGCTCCCACGCGAGCATCGCGCGGCGCAGCGTCGAGTTGAGCTGGATGCCGCGATCCTCAGGGTATGAGGTGGCCGCGTTGCCGTTGCCGAGCGGGTAGTCGAACTCCGGCTCGCTGGAGCGCCCCACGACGTACTGGTCCGTCTTCTCACCGAAGTAGATGCGCGCACCGGCCTCCGTGATCTTGATCACGTCACTCTTCGGCGGGATCTCTGAGGTGATGAGCTTCGGCAGGCCCTCGTTCACCACCTCGTTGACCGGCGCGATGACCGCGCCGTAGCCGTGGGTCAGCTGCAGGCGCTCGCGCGTCCAGTTCGTGCCCTGCGCCCGCGTGATGTCGAGCTCGCGCGCAGCGGCCATGACCTGCTGCGTCTTGCCGTCGATCGTATAGCGCGCCACGTCCACGTCGTTGAATGTGTAGAACTGCCGGATCGCCTGGATCTGGTTGAACGTATCGCGCAGCGGGATCGGGTCGAGCAGGCGGATGTTCGCGAGCGTCTCCGGGTTCGCGTCCAGGTCCGCCTGCTTGACCGCCTGCTCGGCGGGAAAGCGCGTCTCCACGACGGGGTCGAGGCCGTACGCGAACCTCGTCGCCGCGATGTTCCGCTCGATGTACGGCGCCTCGCGGAGCCGCTCGTTCGGCTCCACGGTCACGGACTGGACGATCGCCGGGTAGAGCACTCCGCCCACGATCCCCGCGAAGCCCCACAGGCCGATTGCGAAGAGCGGTGCACGGAAGCCCTGCGCGGAGAGGAACGGGTTGGCGATCGTCGCCGTCGCCGCGAACAGCGAGAGCGCAACCAGGAGGTAGCGCACGGGCAGGCGCGCGTTCACGTCCGTGTATTTGGCGCCATACACGATGCCGCCGCTGGAGCTGACGATGTCGTAGACGTTGAGCATGGTGCTCGACGCGATGGCGAGAAAGATCGCGCCGACTAGGAAGGACAGGTGGATGCGCATCTGCTGGTTCAGGTTCAGCTCGAACCGCTGAAGCGAGATCGAGAGGGCGTAGACACCGGCTGACGCGAGCGCGGACACGAAGAGCAGGCTGAGCATCCACTGCTGGATCAGGTGCAGCGCCGGCAGGCTGAACACATAGAACCCGATGTCGCGCTGGAACTGGGCGTCTTCGCGGCCGAACGGCTGGCCGTTCAGCCACGAGAGGATCGTTTCCCAGTTGCCCGCGGCCACCGAGCCGAAGATCACGCCGAGGAACAGCGTCCCCGCCACCAGCAGTACGGCGACGATCCGCCGGATCGCCTCGGGGTCGACTTCCTCGATGAACGACTCCTCGAGGCCCACGGGCGCGAAGCGCCGCGCGAGGATGATGTTGCCGCCGAGCACGGCGATCGCGATCAGCGCGCCCGCGAAGAACAGCGCGACGCGGGCCGTCAGCTCCGTCTGGTACACGCCGCCGAAGCCGACGGAGTCAAACCAGAGGACATCGACATAGATCGTCTTGAGGACGCTGCTGGTGAGGTAGCCGACCAGCACGAGCGCCGCGAGTCCCAGCCAGCGGAACGGCATCGGCGTGCTCTTGCCGGACGAGCCGAATCGGAACGCCTCCGGGGGCGGCCCCAGGTCACCGCGATTGTCGAAGAACCCCACGAATCAGGCCTCGATTCTCGTCCCGATTCGTTCACCGGAGACGAGCCGGTGGACCGTGTGAGGCTGAGTGCCGTTCGCGATGAACGCCGCCACGCCCACTTCCGCAGCCCGGAAGCAGGCGTCGATCTTCGGGATCATACCTCCCGAGAGGACGCCCTCCGCGCGGAGCCGCTCGGCCTGCTCCGCGCCCAGCGATTCGACGACGGCGCCCGCCCCGTCCATCAGGCCGTCCACGTCCGTGAGGAAGATCAACTGCGCGGCGTTGAGGGCGCGGGCGATCTCGCCGGCCATCGTGTCCGCGTTGATGTTGAGCGCCTGCGCCCGGCCGGGTGTCCCGGCCTGTTGCTCGGAGTGAGGAGCCTCGAGGGCGATCGGGGCGATGACGGGGATGACCCCGGCGTCGAGGAGGGACGTGAGGATGTCGGCGTTCGCCTCCGTGATGCGGCCCACGAGACCGAGGCGCTCGTCGTACTGCTCACCGCGCACGATCGCGCCGTCGACGCCGCTGAGGCCGACCGCACGTCCGCCGAGCGCGATGATCTCGCTGACCAACTGCGTGTTCACCACGCCGCGCAGCACGCCGAGGACGACTTCCATCGCGGGCGCGCTGGTGGAGCGCAGGCCATCGACGAAGTGCGACTCAATATCGAGGCGCTTCAGCCAGTCGCTGATCATCGCGCCGCCGCCGTGCACAACGACCGGGCGCAGGCCCTCGCGGTGCAGTTCGACAATGTCCTGCAAGGACGTGTCCTGCGCGCCGAGGGTGGAGCCGCCGATCTTGATCACGGTGGCGGGGACGCCCATCGCTTCGTTCATCGTCATGCCTTACGTTCCGCTTGCTACGTCGTGTAGTCCGCGTTGATGTTCACGTACTCGTGCGTCAGGTTGCAGCCCCACGCCGTCGCGCTGGCCTCGCCGGCGCCGAGGTGCACGCGCAGCAGCACCTCCCCGCCCGCCATCGCCGCCGAGACGAGCTTGAGGTCCACCGCGGTCGGCTGGCCGTGGTCGAGCACGCAGTGCTCGCCGATCCAGACGCTGGCCGCACGCTGGTCGAAGGTCGCGCCGGAGCGGCCCGCTGCCATCATCACGCGGCCCCAGTTCGGATCGCGGCCCGTGACCATCGTCTTGATCAGCGGCGACGAGGCGATCGTCTTGGCCGCGAGCACCGCGTCCGCGTGCGACGCCGCGCCGTCCGCGACGACCTCGAGGAGTGCGGTCGCGCCTTCGCCGTCGCCGGCGATCGCCCGTGCGAGGCGTGTCGAGACCGCCTCGATCGCCGCGGCGAGCGCGGCGGCCGCGGGGTGTGCGGCGTTCACGACGTCGCCGCCGGCAGCGCCGCTGGCGAGCAGCAGCGCCGTATCGCTCGTCGAGGTGTCCATGTCCACATCGACCATGTTGAACGTGCGGTCGGTGACCTCCCGCAGCGTCGACTGGAGCCAGTCGCGGTCGGCGGGGGCGTCCGTGGTGATGAAGGCGAACATCGTGCCCATGTCCGGGTGGATCATCCCGGAGCCCTTGGCACAGCCGCCCACGGTGTACGTGCGCCCACCGGCCTCGACGCGCACGGCGACGGACTTCTCGCGGGTGTCTGTGGTCATGATGGCGCGCGTGAAGAGGTAACCACCCTCCGAGGACAGCGACACGGCCTTGATGCCGCGCTCCATCTTGTCCATCGGCATCTGCCGCCCGATGACCCCGGTCGAGGCGACGAGGATCTCGTCCGCCGTCACGCCGAGGACCTCGGCAGCCAGTTCAGCCATGCGAGCGCAGTCGCGCGTGCCCTGGTCGCCGGTCACGGTGTTGGCGTTGCCGGAGTTCACCACGAGGCCGCGCATCGGCCGCCCGGCGGCGAGCACGCGGCGGTCCCACGCGACCGGCTCGCCGACGACGACGTTGCGTGTGAACACGCCGGCGACCGTGCACGACTCGGTCGCTGCGAGGATGCCGACGTCCATGCGCGGGTCGGCGCCGTAGGTCTTGATGTTCGCGTAGGTGCCACCGGCGACAAAGCCCCCCGGCGTAGTGACCCCGCCCCCCTCGATCCATTCGATGGCGGCGGGCTGGGTGTCGGAAACGGTCATGGGATGACTCCGCTAGGCGTCGGAGAGACGAGGGTGGGGTGCCGCCGACGGGCGGCGTCGACGCGCTCGTCGACGGAGTGCGTCGGCGTCGGTCGTACGGGTGCGGGTGGCGCGAACGAGCGTCATACCGGGGCCCTCCTCGAAGAAGCCCGAGTATAGCCGCACGGCTGCGTGTCGGCATCCACAGCTGCGCGACCGCTGGGCGAAGACGGCTGTGGGACACTCCAGTCATGACCGGGAGCGACATCACTATCCGACCGGCTACCGAGGCCGACCTGCCCGCGATCAACGCGATCTACAACCGCGAGATCCTTGCAGGCGTCGCGACGTGGGACACCGAGCCGTGGAGCGACGCGCAGCGCCTCGACTGGCTCGAGGAGCATCGCCGCCCCGGCGCGCTGGCGATCGTCGCTGACCTGCCCGAGGCGCCCGTGGCGGCATTCGCGTACCTGTCCTACTACAAGACCCGCCTCGGCTACCGCTTCACCCGCGAGGATGTGCTGTATGTCCGCCCGGAGTTCCACCGTCGCGGCGTGGGCCGCGCTCTGCTCGCCGCACTCCTCGAGGAGGCGCGCCGCCTCGACGTTCACACCGTGCTCGCGCGCATCGAGGCGACGAACGAGGCGAGCATCGCGCTGCACCGCGCGCTGGGCTTCGAGATCGCGGGAGAGGAGCGCGAGGCGGGTCACAAGTTCGGTGCGTGGCGCTCGCTGACGGTGATGCAGATCCTCCTGCCGCGCGATGAGTGAATTGCCGCGGCTCATCCCGGAGTTGGTGGTCTCCGACATCGAACGGAGCATGACGTTCTACGGTGATGTCCTCGGCTTCGCGGTGATGTACTCGCGCCCGGAGGACGGCTTCGCCTACCTCGATCGCGAGGGCGCGCAGCTGATGATTGAGCAGCCGCGGGGCCGCTCGCGCTCGCTCGTCGCGGGCCAGCTCAGCCACCCGTATGGCCGAGGCGTGAACTTCCAGATCGAGGTGGCGGACATCGCGCCGCTATACGAGCGGGTATGCGCGCTCGGCGAGCCGTATCTCGTGCTCGAGGACCGCTGGTACCGCGGGGATGCAACGTTGCTGGGGAACCGGCAGTTCGTGGTGCAGGATCCGGACGGCTACCTGCTGCGCTTCTTCCAGGACCTCGGCGAGCGTCCCATCGAGACGACGAACTAGACGCCGACCTTCGGGCACCGCGATTCGAGCGGGCACACCTCGCATTTCGGGCCGCGTGCGTGGCACGTGCGGCGACCGTGCTGGATCAGGTCAACGTGGAACGCGTACACCTCGTCAGCTTCGAGCGTGGCCTCGAGGACGGCATGCGCTTTGTCCGCGGGCATCTTCAGCGGCACCAGGCCGAGGCGCTTCGAGACGCGCTCGACGTGTGTGTCCACCGGCAGCGCGGGCCGTTCGAGGGCGAACAGGAGCACGCACGCGGCCGTCTTCGGCCCGACGCCGGGGATCGAGGTGAGCCACGCCTTCGCGTCCTCCAGCGGCATCCCGCGCAGGAACTGCAGATCCCAGTCCGGCACGCGGCTCTTCACTTCGGCGAGCAGGGCTTGGAGTCGCTTGGACTTCGTCGGGGCGAGGCCCCCCGGACGGATCGCATCTTCGACCTCGCTCACCGGAGCTTCGACAACTGCATCCCAGGTGGGGAAGCGCTCAATCAGGCGGTGCATCGCCTGCCCGGAGTTGCGGTCGGAGGTGTGCTGTGACAGCAGCGTCAGCACCAGCTCGAAGATCGGGGCATTCGACGCCTGCTGCGGCGCGCGCCCGTACGCCTCGTCGAGGATCGCGATCAGCTCGGCGGGCGTCCACATGGGAGTGTCGCGCTTCGCGGGTGCCGTCGGGGTCTTCGCGCGTGTCGCCATGCCTCGATGGTACCGGGCGCGCGGACGGACTCGCTTGCCAGCGGTGCGACGATGGTCGCCTGATCACGTGAAGGGAACCGTCATGACCCTCTCTCCCATCCCTGGACTCCGCCTGACTGGTCTTGCCTCGTGCGCCGGGTGCGCCGCGAAGATGGGCATCGGCACGCTGCACGATGTCCTCGCGCCGCTCAAGGGCATCTTCGACGAGAACGCGAACGAGAACTTGCTCGTCGGGCTGGATGGCGCCGACGACGCGGCGGTCTACCTCGTCGCGCCGGGCGTCGCCGTCATCCAGACGCTCGACTTCTTCCCGCCGGTCGTCGACGACGCATACACCTACGGCGCGATCGCGGCGGCGAACGCGATGTCCGATGTGTACGCGATGGGCGGCGAGGTGAAGCTCGCGCTGAACATCACCGCGTGGCCCGAGGACCTCGATCCCGCGATCCTCGGCGAGGTGCTGCGCGGTGGCGCGGCGAAGGTCGCAGAGGCAGGCGGCGTGATCGCGGGCGGCCACACGATCTTCGACGTCGAGCCGAAGTACGGGCTGTCCGTCACGGGGATCATCGACCCGGCGCACATCATGCAGAAGAGCGGCGCGCTGCCCGGCGACGTGCTGCTGCTGACGAAGCGTATCGGTACCGGCGTGCTGCTGACCGCGCAGAAGGAATCGCGCGAGGGTTGCGAGACCGGCTACAACGCCGCGATCCAGAGCATGCTCCAACTGAACCGTCGAGGTTCCGAGCTCGCGCGCGAGCATGGTGCGCACGCGATGACCGACATCACCGGCTACGCGCTCATGGGCCACTCCTCCGAGGTCGCGATCCGCAGCGGCGTCCGCCTCGTGATCGACGCGGCATCCGTGCCGCTGCTGCCCGACGCGCAACGCTTCGCCGCCGAGGGCGCGACGACGGGCGGCGGCGGGCGCAACAAGGCGCAACTCGCGGATCGCGTGCAGATCACCGGGGACCTCGACCCCGCGCTCGTGGAGATGCTGTTCGACCCGCAGACCTCGGGCCCGCTGTTCATCGCCGTCCCGGCCGACCGCGCCGAGGCGCTCCGCTCCGCGATCGAGCGCGAGATGGGCGGCTGCTGGGCGATCGGTCACGCCGAGGCCGGCGAGCCCATGGTCGTGGTGCGCTAGGCCTCGAGGTTCGCGCTAGCCGATCGGCGCGCGGTGCAGCCCGGCCCGTTCGATGCTCGACGCGACGATCGAGGGATCGCCGCCCGGCCCGCCGAACGCGATGCCGTGCCGTTCGAGGAACCCGGCGGCCTGTCCGATCGCCGGCTCGGTGAGCATCGAGCCGCGGTCGGCGCCACGCACGCGCCCGGCAAGCGGTGCGGGCGCCTCGATCGGGTCGAAGCCGTCGTCCGGCGCGATCACCAACGTCGGCACGGAGAGGTGCCCGGTGTGGCGCAGCACGAACGCGCGCGCATCCTCGTCGGCGTCGATGTCGAAGAGCACGTAGGTGAGCGGGTGCTCACGCACCCAGCGGTCCCAGCGCATCATGTCGGGGCAGAACCCGGACCGGCCGTAGACCACCAGACGCGCCATCGAGGTCCTCGCTCCGAGGTTGCGCGAGTGCGCTAGTTGCGGCGGCTCCAGAGCGTCTCGAAGCCCTCGCCGCCGCGCACCGCAGCCAGCAGGTCGACGCGCTCGCGTCCTCGCAGGTCGGTCACGATGTCCGCGATCTGCTCGCGCACGTTGACGTGCTGCTCGGCCTCGATGCGTGCTGCCGCGCCGGAGAGCAGCGGCGAGGCGGCGAGGTACGTGACGGAGTGCGGCCACACGAAGAACAGGAACTCCTCTGGCGTGCGCAGCCCCGGACGGCGCGCGCTCAACCAGATCTCGCGCTCGTCGACGCCCGCGAGTGGCTCCACGATCTCGACGATCGGCGGCGTGTGACCTCGAGGATCGTCGCGCAGGTCGATGAGCAGGCGGTCGGGGGTGAAGTCGAAGCCGAGGACGATCACGTCCGCGCCGCGCACGGCCTCCTCGATCATCTCGGGATCGAGGTCGGGGCCGTTGTCGCCGAACATGCCCACATCAGCCACGCGTTGCTCCGTTGAGTTGCCGCATTCAGTGAAAGAAAGAGGCGGGGTCTTGCGACCCCGCCTCTCAGAGTCTGACGTGAACCGTACCGGTTAGTACATGTCCATGTTCGGCGCGCCCTGCGCCTGCTGGTTCTCCGGGATGTCGGTCACGAGGACGTTGGTCGTGAGGACCATGCCCGCGATCGACACCGCGTTCTCCAGCGCAGCCTTGGTGACCTTCGCCGGGTCGATGATGCCGAGCTGCACCATGTCACCGTACGTGTCGGCCGCGGCGTCGTAGCCCTGGCCGCGCTTGAGGCTGCGCACCTTCTGCACGATGACGGAGCCGTCCTGGCCGGCGTTCGTCGCGATGCGGCGCAGCGGCTCCTCCAGCGCGCGGCGGAGGATGCGGATGCCCGTCATCTCGTCGGCGTTGTCGAGCTCGATCTTGTCCAGGGCGGGGAGCGCGTTCAGGAACGCGACGCCACCACCGGGGACCATGCCCTCTTCAACCGCGGCACGCGTGGCGGACAGTGCGTCCTCGACACGGTGCTTCTTCTCGGTGAGCTCGACCTCGGTGGCCGCGCCGACCTTGACGATGGCGACCGAGCCGGCGAGCTTGCCGAGGCGCTCCTGCAGCTTCTCCTTGTCCCAGTCGGACGTGGAGTTGCTGAGCTGCGCGCGAATCATCTTCACGCGCTCCTCGGTGCCCTTCTTGTTGCCCTTGCCCTCGATGATCGTCGTCTCTTCCTTGCCGACGACGACGCGACGGGCGCGACCGTAGTCGCCGACCTCGACCGAGTCGAGGCCGCGGCTGAGCTCGGCGCTGATCAGCGTCGCGCCGGTGAGCGCGGCGATGTCACCGAGGTTCTCCTTGCGGCGATCGCCGAAGCCGGGGGCCTTCACGGCGACCACGTTGACGGTGCCGCGGAGCTTGTTCACCGCGAGCGTGGCCAGGGCCTCGCCGTCCACGTCCTCAGCGATGATGACGAGGTTCTTCGACACACCCAGCTGCTTCTCAAGCCACGGGAGGATGTCGTTCACGGAGGAGAGCTTGCGGTCCGTGACGAAGATGTACGGGTCTTCGATGACGGCTTCCATGCGCTCCGGGTTGGTGACGAAGTAGGCCGAGATGTAGCCACGGTCGAAGGCCATGCCCTCGACGTACTCGATCTCGGTCTGGATGCCCTTCGACTCCTCGACGGTGATGACGCCGTCCTTGCCGGCCTGCTCCATCACCTCGCCGATGAGGTCGCCGATCTCCTTGGAGGCGGCGGAGATGGAGGCGACCTGCGACATCTGCTCGCGCGTCGTGACCTTCACCGCGTTCTTCGTGACGGCTTCCTTGATCGCCTTCGCGCCGGCCTCGATGCCGCGCTTGAGGGCCATCGGGTCCGCGCCCGCGGCGACGTTCTTCATGCCCTCGTGGACGATCGCCTGGCCGAGGACCGTGGCGGTCGTCGTGCCGTCACCGGCGATGTCGTTCGTCTTGGACGCAATCTCCTTGGCGAGCTGGGCGCCGATGTTCTCGAACGGGTTCTGGAGCTCGATGTCCTTGGCGATCGTCACGCCGTCGTTCGTGATCGTCGGGGCACCGAACTTCTTGTCGAGGACGACGTTGCGGCCGCGGGGGCCGAGCGTCATCTTCACCGCGTCTGCCAGGGCGTCGATACCGTCGCGCATCGCCTGGCGCGCCTGCTCGTCGAACAGCAGCTGCTTAGCCATTTGTGAAGTGTCCTTTTGAATCCCGCGCCCCACGACCGCCGAGTCGGGCAACGCGCACGTTTAGCACTCTCGTAACCGGAGTGCTAACTTTTTACCGAATCGCGCGCAGTGACGCAAGAGGGAATCGACGGCCATCCCGCCTCGATTTTGCGCAGAGGGCGGTTTCAGACATAAGGACGAAGGGTGAGGGCCCTCCGTTCCGGCAAGGTCCTACCCCAGCGAGCCGACGAGCGCCTCGACCTGCTCCATGACCTTGGTCATGCCGCCGCTCTGCTTCAGCGCCACCGACAGCGGTGGGCGGTCCCACTCCTCCGGCGGGTCGACGGGGTCCGAGGCGCGTGTGACGCCGTCGGGGAGGCCGTAGGCGCGCACGAACATCCGGGCGCGCAGCACGGACGCCGTCAGGCTCTTGGTGTCGGGCAGGGTGTCGAGGCTCTGTGCGTGGTCGCGCACGGCGCCCGCCAGCGACTCCGGGAAGTTCCAGTGCAGCGCGAGCGCGCCGCCGAGCTCCGCGCTCGTGAAGCCGAGGACCTGGCGCTCCGCCTCGTGCATCGCGATGCCGCTCTGCTCTCGCAGTGCGAGGGCGCGGCCGAGCTGCTCGGGGCGCCCCTGGTCGAGGGCGAGCAGGCCGATCTGGTGCAGGACGCCCGCGGTGAAGGCCTCATCCTGGTGCGCGCCCTCGGTGCGGGCGAGGACCTCCGAGAGGATGCCCGTCGCGATCGAGAACTGCCAGAAGCCGTCGTAGTCCAGGTTTCCGGGGCTCTGGGCCGTCTGCATCAGGCACGAGGTGAGCGCGGCCCCTCGGACGGAGCGGTAGCCCAGCAGCACGACGGCGTCGCGGGCGGTGGTGATGCGGCGTGCGAAGCCGTAGTACGCGGAGTTCGCGAGGCGCAGCAGCTTCGCGGTCAGCGCCTGGTCGGTCGAGATGATCGCAGCCAGCTCGTGTGCGGAGAACGTTCCCTCGTCCAGTGCGAGGATGCGCTGCGCGACCTGGGGGAGCGGACGCAGGTCGGCCACCTCGGCGAGCGCCTCGTCGAGGGCGCTGCCGCCGATCTCGGGCGGCGGCTGGGCGCGCTCGGCGGCGATGCGGCGCGCAAGCTCGGCGCGTGCTGAGGCGAAGGGGTCGTTACCCTGCTGATTCCATGACAACGGCGGCTGGGGCATGTCGCACCTCTCCGCGTCCATGTTGGTCGCGGAGCAGGCGGGCGGGCATCAGGACGAACCCTGATCCGCCCCCTCGTGCGGCTCGTGCGTATGTGTGGCTGGCGTCGGCGCGGCGCCGAGGAACCGTCGAGGCGGTGCCTCGAGCCGACCGAAGCGGTCGGGGGGCCAGTAGCGGAGGACGGCGGTCGCCGACAAGCGCTCGCGCGCGACCGGGCCGAAGTCGCGGCTGTCGGTGCTGGCGGCGCGATGGTCGCCCAGCAGGAAGTAGGTGTCCTCCGCCAGTCGATGCACGCCGCGGTGCTGCTCGGCGGGGTCGTTGCCGTGCGCGTAGGGTTCGAGGAGATACCGGCCGTTGACCTGCACGCCGCCGCCGACGCGGAGCGCCTCGCCCGGGAGTCCGACGACACGCTTCAGCAGCAGCCGCCCCTCTCCCTCGGGACGCGGGTCGTTGGTGATCACGATACGGCCGTAGGCGTCATCACGGGCCGGGGGGCCCCGGCGAAGCAGGAGGAAGTCACCCGGCAGCAGGGCGGGAGTCATGCTGTCGCCCGCGACCTCGACGCGCAGGAGCGCACGGCCGAGGCGCCACGCCGGGAACGCCAGACACGCCACGGCGGCCACCGCCAGTGCCATCACGGAGCGGGGCCGCCGTAGTTCGATCATCGCGTCCTCGCCTCGCGGAGTGCGAGGACTCTGTGGGCCTCTGGTTTCCCAGAAGCCCGAAGGCCGTTAGGCCTTCTTGGTCTCCCAGAAGATCGTGTCGATCTCCTTGATGGCGTCCAGAAGCTGCTGGCCTTGCGCCGGGTCCTGCGACTTCTTCGCGGCGCCGGCTAGCTTGGTCGCCTTCCAGAAGGTGTCGTGCAGCGTCGGGTACTTCTCCAGGTGGGCCGGGGTGAAGTAGTCGGTCCAGAGCACCCAGAGGTGCTCCTTCACCATGGTCGCGCGCTGCTCCTTGATCGCGAGGGCACGCGTTCGGTACTCCTCAACGGTCTGGGCGCCCTTCATGTTCTCGGCGTCCTGGTAGCGCGCCTGGATCGCCTTCACGGACTCCGCCTCGATGCGGGCCTGGGCGGGGTCGTAGATGCCGCAAGGCAGGTCGCAGTGCGCGGACGCGACCGTGCTCGGGCGGATCAGGGCTTCGATGCTGGACCGGATGCTCACCGGGGTCTCCTCACGTTGCGTGTGTTTGGGCTGTTCGGAGTGAACCAGCCGATGGTGTCGCCGCCTTCGAGGCATGTCAACCGTCGCGCGTGATGCTCACGTGAAGGTCGAGGAGTTTGCGAGGGTGATGGCGACTTCGATGTGGACAGTCGCGATCGAGTGGCAGCGTGGGGCGGCCCATCCCAATCGGCGCAGCAAGAAGGATAGGCGCTCCGGCCCCCTCTCCTGCGAAGCGGGGAAGGGGGGTGAGGGTGCAGACGGCGCACGTCTATCGAGGACACACGGAGCCGCGCGGACGCGCGAGGCGCCCGGTGTCGCCTGGACGGACCGAGGTGGCTAGAGGTGCTGGCCGTGGGTGAGCGAGACGCCGCCCACAAGGCGGTTCGGGTCGTCGAGGCCGGGGTACGGCGGGAAGAGCGACTCGAGCTCGCGACGGATCGGGTCACCCTCGGGCAGATAGGCGGAGAAGTCGCCATCCGGCTCGGGGCGGGCGCGCTGCCCGGTGACCTCGAAGTGCTTGATCTTCTCCTGCAGCATCATCAGGCCCTGCAGCAGCGACTCCGGTCGAGGCGGGCAGCCCGGCACGTACACATCGACCGGGGCGACGAGGTTCACGCCCGGCAGCACGGAGTACGCGTAGGCGAACGGGCCACCCATGATCGCGCAGCCGCCCATGGAGATGACCCACTTCGGGTCGGGCATCTGCATGTAGATGCGGCGCACGACCGGGGCCATCTTCCAGGTCACCGTGCCGGCGACGATCATCAGGTCGGCCTGCCGCGGCGACGCGCGGAACACCTCCGACCCGAAGCGGGCGATGTCGTAGCGGGAGGCGGCCGAGGCGATCATCTCGATCGCGCAGCAGGCGAGGCCGAACGTCGCGGGCCACAGCGACGAGGCGCGCGCCCAGTTCAGCAGTCCGTCCACGGACGTCGCGATGACGTTCTTGCGCACTTCTTCTTCGAGGTCCACGCCACTGAGCTCGTCGTCACCGAGGAGGGGGTGGGGCAGGTGCTGTCCCTGCGGCACGGCCAGCGTGCCGGCGCCGTTCATCGCGAAGTTGGTCGCCATCTGGTGGGACATGGGGTGGTTGGTCACGCGAGATCCCTGCCGTTTGGGCCGTCGAGGGCTGACGCCCCGATCCTAGACCCTCGTTCTGGACGCGGCAAACGCGTTTGCCACGCGCCAGCTAGTCCGTTTCGCCGGCATGCCGGTGGTGCCGCGGGAGAATTCGGATCAGCGCGCCACTCGCAACGGACGGGTGAATGAACACCATCCCGCTGGTGTGCGTGACCTCGGCTCCCGGACCGGGATCGCCCACCAGCCGGACCTCCTCGTCGCGCAACTCGCCGACGACAGCCGTCGGGTCGTCCGAGTGCAGTCCGACGTAGTAGAGGCCCTCGCCACGTCGAGCGATGAACCGGCCGACCGGAGAGTCGGGATCGTCGTCCTGCAGGAAGCCGAGGCTGGAGTCCTCGAAGTCGAAGAACGCGGTTCGTAACGTGCCCCGTGTCGAGGTGCTCGCGGGCTCCTGGTGGAGCAACGCGCGGTACTGCTCGACGGCGTGGTCGATGTCCTTCACCGCAATGACGACGCTTTCCAGTCCTCCGAACATCACTGACTCCTCTTCCGACCAATGTCTGGGCGCGCCCTCGCCACATCAGTCGCGTTATTGGAACTGCTCGACGTACAGCCAGATGATCAGGGCAATGCTGGCGAGAGGCGCGACCAGCGCACCGTAGCGCGTGGGCAGACGCGTCCAGAGGAGGAACGAGGTCAGGAGCATCGCGCCGGATGCGAGGTACAGCCACTCCTGCACGTCGGCGAAGGTGAGGGTTGCCGCGAGGAAGATCAGCCCGAAGGCGAGGCAGACCTGCCGCGCCACCCGCCGGTCGGCGGACGGATCGCCGGCCTCGATGGGTGTGGATCGTCGAGGTCGGAAACGGCTCACGGCGTCAGGACGCCAGCCACGGCATCCACGAGGCGGGCGGCTCGTCGATCGGGATCGGGGAGAGCGCGCGCAGGCGCTCGACGATCGGCGGGAGCACCTCCAGCAGGCGGTCGACGTCGGCGTCGGTATTGCCTCGGCCGAGCGTGAAGCGCAGCGAGCCGCGCGCGAGGTCGTCCGGCATGCCCGTCGCGACGAGGACGTGACTCGGCTCGACGGAACCGGTCGTGCACGCGCTGCCCGAGGACGCCGCGATCCCGGCGAGGTCGAGCGCCAGCAGGATCGATTCGCCCTCGACGAACCCGACGGTGCAGGAGACGTTGCCGGGCAGGCGCTGCGCGGGGTCGCGCGGGCCGGTGATCGCCAGCATCGGGATCGCGCGAGGCAGCTCGGACAGCAGCCGCTCCTGCAGCGTGCGCTCGTGGCTGAGGTCGGCCTCGCGGCGCTCGGCGGTCAGCGACATCGCGAGCGCGAAGCCCGCGATCGCGGCGGTGTCCTCGGTGCCCGCGCGGATGCCGCGCTCCTGCCCGCCGCCGATGACCTGGCCCTGCAGGGGCGTGCCGGAACGCACGTACAGCGCACCCGCGCCGCGCGGCCCGTACATCTTGTGCGCGGTGAACGTCATGAGGTCGACGCCGAGGCGGTCGACGTTCACGCCGAGGTGCGCGGCGGATTGCACGGCGTCCGTGTGGACCATCGTGTGCGGGTTCCTCGCGCGGACACGGCGCGCGATCTCCGCGATGTCGTTGATCGCCCCGACCTCGTTGTTCGCGTGCATGATCGAGACGAGCACGGTGTCGTCGCGCACCGCCGCCTCGACGGTCGCGGGGTCGACGCGGCCCTCGCGGTCGACGCCGACGATCGTCACCTCGGCGACGCCGTCGCGCTCCAGCTGCTCCGCGGTGTCAAGGATCGCGTGGTGCTCCACGGACGAGATGATCAGGTGCTTCCCGCGCCGCCTCGACGCCGCGAGCACGCCGCGCAGCGCCAGGTTGTCGCTCTCCGACCCGCCCGAGGTGAACAGCACCTCGTCCGGTTGTGCGCCGATCAGCCCGGCGATCGTCGCGCGCGCCTCGTCGATCGCCGTTCGGGCGCGCTGCGCCTCCACGTAGATGGAGGACGGGTTGTGCCACATCTCACGCAGGTACGGAAGCATCACTTCGACGACCGCGGGGTCAGGAGGCGTCGTGGCGGCGTGGTCGAGGTAGACACGCGTGTGGCCCGTGCTCATGGGGGTGGTGCTGCTCGTCATGCGTCGATCATAGGTCGGGGCTCATACCCCGGAGGGGAATGGCGAGTTTTGCACGTATTTCGCTGCTAAAGGACATAAACGATGCTAGCATCGCTACATGCCCGCCCACGTTGACGGCACCCGCGAGGAGATCCTCGCCATCCTGCGCCGGCGCGAACGCGTCGGGGTCGAGGATCTGGCGAGTGAGCTCGGCCTCGCCGGGGCAACGGTGCGCCGACACCTCGATGTCCTCCAGCGCGACAACTACGTCTCTGTCACGCAGGTGCGCGGGCACACCGGGCGGCCTCGACACCTCTTTGCCCTGACCGAGGCAGGCGCCGACCTGTTCCCACACCACTACGTCCGCCTCACGCAGCGTCTGTTGGGCGAGATCGTGGGCCTCGACGCCTCCGAGACGGCGGGGCGCTCGGGCGAGGACATCGCTGCGCTCGTGTTCGAAAAGATGGCAGACCGCCTCGCCACGGAGTATGCGCCAAGGATCACCGGCGACACGCTCGAGGCGCGCGTGCGCTCCGCCGTGCGCCTGATCGGCGAGGAGGGCATCGACTTCGAGGTCGTGACTCGCGACGGCGCGGTGCGCCTGCTCGGTCGAGGCTGCCCGTGTACCCGCCTCACGGCGGGCAAGGCCGGCTCCTGCGACCACGACCGCCAGATGCTGATGCGCCTGCTCGGCGTACACGTGGAGTCGCTCGCCGCCGCCGAGGTGCCGCACGACTTCCACTGCGGCTACCTCATCACTCCCGCCTGATGGACAGCCTCACGCTCTTCGGAGCGGCCGCTGTCTCGATCATGCTGCTCTGCTACGCCCTCGAGGCCCGCTCGCCGTGGTTCGTACTGGCGTTCGCCGGGGCGTGCCTGGCGTCCTCGGCGTACGGGTTCCTGCAGGGCGCGTGGCCCTTCGGGGTCGTCGAGGCGATCTGGTCGGCGGTGGCGTTCCGGCGCTGGTGGCTTGTTTCCTCGGGCTAATGCGCGGGATACCCGCGCTCGCCCGATCCAGACCTGCGGCTTCAAGGTTCTAGATAGCAGCGCTGGCCTGACACGCGTATCATCAAGGACGACTCAGATACCACGGTGGCCCGCGCCACCTCGAGCGGATCGAGGACGAGATGACACTTGCCGGCATGGGCGCACCGATTTCGAGCACGCCCGCGTTCAAGATTCCGAGCCTGCAGGCGACCGTGACGGTCACCGAGCGCGCCGCCGTAAAGGCGCAGTCGCTGCTCGCGGCGAAGGGGCACCCGGACGGGATGCTCCGCGTCTTCGTCGTCGGCGGCGGCTGCTCCGGCTACCAGTACGGCATGGCTATCGCCGCTAACGCCGAGGCTGAAGACCAGGTCATCGAGGCCGAGGGCGGCGTCCGCGTCGTCGTCGACCGAGACTCCATTCCGATGATCAGCGGCGCGGAGATCGACTACGTCGAGGATCTGATGAAGTCCGGCTTCACGATCTACAACCCGAACGCGACCTCGTCCTGCGCGTGCGGCTCGTCGTTCCAGACGGCCGACGGCAGCGGCGCGCCGCGAGCCTGCAACTAGCGGGCGGTTAACGCACGACTCGAACGGCCCCGCGCGAGCGGGGCCGTTTGCTTGGGGACCAGATCTCGAGGAGCAGCATGCAGGCATGGATCAACGTCGGCTCGGTCGACAACTTCGAGGTGCTGCGCGGGCGCGGCTTCGACCTCTCGCCGTTCAAGGCGTCGCGCGAGAAACAGTCGTCCGAGATGCGTCCCGGCGATCGCATCGTGTACTACCTGACGAAGGACGTGCTCTTCGGCGGCGTCGTCGAGGTCACCGGCGAGATGTTCGAGGACACGAGCGACATCGGCCTCCGCTCGGACGGCAAGCCGGGCGAGGACTACCCGTACCGCATCGCCACGAAGCCGGTCGTGATCGCGAAGCCCGGCAACGCGATCGACGTGCGCGAGATCACCGACCTGCTCGACAAGACGCGCAGCTTCGGGCCGAAGAAGCTCGGGATGTGCTTCCGCGGCAACCTGCACAGGATCTCCGAAGGTGACCTCAAGACCATCGAGGGGTTGCTGAAGAAGCGCGCCTAGCTCGCTTCCCAGACGAGGATTCACCGATGCAAGAGCACGCTCCACCTCGACGGCTCACCCGGGGCGCCGACCGCAAGATCGGCGGGGTGTGCGGCGGGATCGCCGAGTACTTCGGGGTCGACCCGACGATCGTGCGCATCGCGTTCATCGTGCTGACGATCGTGACGATCGGGCCGGGTGGGCTGCTCGCCTACGGGCTGCTGTGGGCGATCATGCCCGAGCCGGACCCCAGCGCGCCCGCCCCGAGCGCGCCGCTGGCCAACGGCGCGCTGCTCCTGGGGATCGTCCTCGTGGTCATCGGCGTGGCGGCGGCGGTCAAAGGCCTCGAGCTGCTGTGGTGGATGACCTCTGGCATCATGCGCGTGGGCTGGCCGGTGGCCCTCATCGCCGCGGGCGTCCTCATCGTCATCGCTTCCCGTCGAGGCAACCAGTAGCGCCGCAAGATCGCGAGGCTCCCCATGACCGATGCCACCCCCCTGAACGTCGCCGGCGTCTGTGCCGAGCTCGTCGACCGGACGCTCGCGCACTGCATCCGCAGCATCGAGGGCCTGAGCGATGAGGAGATGCACCACATCCCTTACGCGCAGGGGAACTCGATCGGGTTCAACGTCTGGCACATCGCGCGCACCATCGATAACGTGCTGTTCTTTGTCTTCGACCGCGAGACGCCGCTGTGGCTCCAACAGGGATTCAACGACCGCTTCGATCTCCCCAAGGTCGCACAGGGCACGGGCATGACCACCGAGGAGGCGCAGGCGCTGCATTTCCCAGAGCCCGCGCTGTTCAAGGAGTACCTGGACGCGCTCCGCGTCGCCTGCCGCGCGCGCCTCGAGGCGGCGACGGACGAGTACCTCGCGGGTGTCGTGCTGCTCAAGCCGTGGGGTGAGCGGTCGCGGCTGGACCACCTCGGTCAGGTGCTGATCGCGCACGGCAACCAGCACCTCGGCATGGTCTCGATGGCGCGCGCGCTGCTTGGCCACGGCGACCTGGGCTTCTAAGCGGCTTCGAGCCTCGACCCCGAAGATGAAGATCCGCCGCCTGCGCGCCAACGAGGGGCTCGCGTACCGCGCCGTGCGGCTGCGCGCGCTGGAGCTGGAGCCCGAGGCCTACGGCCAGACGCTGGCCGAAGCGCTCGCCGATCCGGAGCAGCTCTGGCACGACCTTGCTGCTTCGGTCGCCGACGAGGGCAACCCGCGGGCGCTGTTCGTCCTCGATCGTGGCGATGGGACGCTGGGCGGGACGCTGTACGGCGCCGTCAGTCAGACGGCTCCGCACGTCGGCAGCCTCGGCGCGATGTGGGTGGATCCCGATCTGAGGTCGGCGGGTTGGGCGGACGAGCTGATGGACGCCGCGTGCGGCTGGGCCTCGAGGTGGGGCGCGCCCGGCGTCACGCTGTGGCTCGCGCCGGGCAACGAGCGCGCATGGCGGTTCTACCAGCGGCACGGCTTCCAGCCGACCGGCAACCTCGCCCCGGCGCAGGTGGGCGAGGCGATGGAGCTGTACCGCGACCTGTAGCGCGTAGGGGATGGTCAGGGCAATCCCGCAGCGGCTGAACGATGGCCGAGTGCTACGCTCGATCTGCGACGTGGACGCTCGTGGGGCGAGACCATATCGCTGGACTGACGAGGATTCGCGTGACCGACGGCGGGCCCTTCCACTTCTCCCCGCGACCCAATCGCGCTGACACGATCCCGTGGCAGGAATGGGACGACGAGGTCTTCGAGCGCGCGCGCCGCGACGACCTTCCCGTGCTGCTCTCGATCTCCGGCACGTGGTGCCACTGGTGCCACGTCATGGACGAGACCACCTACTCCGACGAGCGCGTCATCGAGTTGATCACGCGCCGGTTCATCGCGGTCCGCGTGGACACCGATGAGCGCCCCGACATCAACGCGCGCTACAACGCCGGCGGCTGGCCGACGACTGCGTTCCTCACCTCCGACGGCGACGTGATCGCCAAGACGACCTACCTCGAACCGGCGCAGATGCTCGAGGCGCTGACCGGCGTGCAGGAATCGTGGCTCGTGAACCGCGATGGCATCACGAACCAGATCGACACCGCGCGCGCCATGCGCGAAGCGGAGCGATTCGCCGAGGCTGGCCGGCGCACGGCGGGCGCCCTCACGCCGTCGATCCTCGACGTCGCGCTCGACATCCTCGAAGAGGCGTACGACACCGAGCGGCACGGCTTCCGCGAGCCAGATCGCGAGGACGCGACGGCTAGCAGGGGAGACGGCACGCCGGACGAGACGCGCGCGCTGCTGCGCTTCCCGCACGCCGACGCCCTGCGTCTCTGGCGCTACGCCCACCATCGCCGCGAGACGCCCGAGGTCCTCGAACGCGCCGTAGCCACGCTCGACGCGATGGTCACCGGCGGGCTGTACGACGCCATCGGTGGCGGCTTCTATCGCTACGCGACGCAGCCGGACTGGTCGCGCCCGCACGTCGAGAAGCTCGCCGCTGACCAGGGCGCGATCCTCCTTGCGATCGCCGAGGTCGCGCTGTCTGAGGAAGACGCGATGGATCGGCTGCGCGAGCCGGTGGAGCAGACCGTCGCGTACATCCGCGCCACCTTCAGCAACTCGCTGGGTGGGATCACCAACGCGCAGGACGCTGACGAGGACTACGCCGCGCTGCCGGACGCCCTCGCGCGGTCGCTGGTGCCGACGCCCGTCGTCGACCAGCGCGTCTTTGCTGCCTCGTGCGCGATCGCCGCGCGTGGCCTGATCGCCGCGGGCATCGCCTTCGACCGGCGCGACTGGACGGAGCTCGGCCTGCGCGCCGTTGACTTCCTCGCCGCGCACATGCGCGCGGGCGAGGCAGGCATGTACCACGCCTGGGACGGCGGCGCGCAGTTCCTCGGCCTGCTCGGCGACCAGGCGCACTCGATGCTCGCGTTCCTCCACGCGTACGAGGTCACCGGCAGCGAGGCCTACCTCGACGCCGCCCGCGCGCTGGCGCGTGCGCTCCAGCGCGACTGGCGCGAGCCGGGGCGCGGCTTCTGGGACACCGCCACGGGCCACGACGACACTGCGCTGCTCGCCGAGCCGCTGATGCCGGTCGCGGAGAATGTCGCCGTCGCGGAGGCGTTCCTCTGGCTCGGCCGCCTCACGCACGACGAGCGCCACCTGCAGGTCGCGCTCGAGACGTTGAGCGGCTTCGCGAGCGGCCTCGAGGCGCGCGGTCTCGCGATCGCGGACTTCGCGCGCGTCGTCGATCGACTGTTGAGCGCGGAGCCGGAGTTCAAGATCGTCGCGGAGTGGCCCTCGGGCGAACCGGACCGTGTCGCCGACCCGCTCTTCCGCGAGGCGCTGCGTTTGCCGCTCGCCGCGCGCACCGTGCAGCGCCTGTCGCTCCCGCAGGACGACCTGCTAATGCGCCAGCTCGACCTCCCATTGGACCGCACTCGCGTCGCCTACGTCTGCGTCGGCTCCGTCTGCTCGGCCCCGGTCTCGCAGCCCGAAGCCCTGCTCCCAGCGGTTGAGCTCGCGAGCGCCGCGCCCACCTGGTAGCTGCTACGGCGGCGCTACCAGCACCGGCCCCGCGCCAAAGGGACGAAAGCAGTCCACTCGCGCGGAGATATTGCGGATGATTCCACGCTCGTCGACGCCGATCACCCAGCCTCCGCGTGCGAGTCGATCGCCGACGCCGAGCGTGATCGTGTACAGGGGTTCTGGGTCGTATGACCGCGGCGGATTGGAATTGCGCTGCGGGCCATAGATGCCGATGAGGTACATCCGCCCCAGCCCAACGATTTGGCCTGACCACTCGGATGGCGTTTCGTAGCGGCGTGGGCTTGAGGCGCCTTGAGGCGTGTCCAGCAAGGTCACCGGGGTCGTATCACCAGGGCAGGCGCCGTGAATGAGAGCCAGAACGGGACCGCCGGGCGGCGTCCCGGGGGGACAGTACGGCGAGTAGTTCTCGTAGCAGTTCATCGTCTGACCCGTGACGTAGGACGCGAGCGCGTTTGCGTCTCCGGTGGTCAGTGCCCTCACGATCGCATCGACGTGGGCGACCCCGCTCTTGGGTGGGACGTCCCATGCCAGGACAGGCGCGAGGGACGGCGTCGGCATGGGCGTCGCGGTTTCCACGAATACGGTCGGCGTCGGCGACACGATGGTTGGCGTACTGGCGGTGACGGTTGCTGTACTGCTCGAAGTTGATCGCGGGTTCGTGTCGGTGGCCCCGCAGGCTGACGCCAGTACTGAGAGCACGAGGATCAGCGCGAGGCAGTGGCGGGTGTGAATCACGCGCCGACTTTACCGCGGGAGCGCCGCCTCTAGGGCTCGGCGAGGCCGGTGACCTGCTCGCGGCCGGCGCGGAGGGCGTCGTGGATGCGCTGGATGCGCCACATCGCGTCGAGGTCGCGCTCGTTGATCTCCTGCACGAACTGGAGCACGGGCAGCTCGCCGCGGAATGGGTGGATGCCGACGTGGTTCCACGCGGTGCCGGCGCTCTCCAGCAGCCAGGTCGTCTCGTCGCGCAGCGTGGCGAAGTCCCACAGCAGGTCGGCCGCGTCCGCGTCGCGATACGCGCCGTCGTCCACGAGGTCCATCGCGTGGCGGTCCGCGACCCTCGACCCGTCTACGCGCAGCATCGCCTCGAGGGCGGCGAGGTCCTCGCGCTCGCTGTCGCGCAGGAAGGCGACGATCTCGGTGATCGTCCAGTCCTCCCCGGGCGCGAGGCGGCCCAGTTCGCGGTCGTCCATGCGGGAGGCGAGCCGTGTGATGCGGTGGCCGATCTCGCGCAGCGCCTTCACCAGGTAGCGGCGATGATCCCCGTAGTGCGCGGCGACGTACTGCTGCGGCATGGCGTCATGGTGACACAGCCCCCGCCGAATGCCCACTGCTGGCGGCACGCCGAGGCGCCTCCCGGAGATTCGCGCGTTGACCGAGCGATCGGCTCCGCCGACGATGGCCCGGTGAGCGCCGCATCCCTTCCGTACACCGTCCTCGTCCTGCTGGTCGAGCTTGCCATCGGCGGGCTCGCCATGATGACGGTGTTCGACGCCCGGAAGCAGGTGACCGCCGGGTACGTGAAGGCGGGCGCGCTCACCGTCCTGCCGCTGGCGATGCTCGCCGCCTGGACCTACCTCGTGATCGGCCGTGCGGACGAGGTGCAGGGGTACGCGCTCGCCTCGACGTGGCTGCGACCGTTCGGCATCGCCTTCGGCGCGTTCCTCGTGATCGACTGCGTCCACACGATCGCCGCGATGCGCGAGGCGCATCGGCTCGAGGTGATCGCCGGGACCGCGGGGAGTGTGGTCGGGCTCGGAGCGCTGGTCTGCCTCGCGCTGTGGCTCGGGACGCCGACGTGGTCGACGTGGGGGATGTTCCTCAGCCTGCTCGCCTCCGCGGGTGTCCTTGGCGGGTCGCTGATGGCAATGCTCTGGGGGCACTGGTACCTGACCTCCGGCCGCCTTCCAAAGGAGCCGATGGAGCAGATGTCGATCGTGCTGCTGGGGCTGATCGTCTTCCAGATCATCACCGTCGTCCTGGGCGCTCTCTTCATCCCGCGCTCGATCCCCCTGGGCGACGGCGTGTTCAATGGCGCGCTGAGCGCCAACCCGGCGTTCTGGCTGCGCGCGGCGGTGGGCCTCGTGTTCCCGCTCATCGTCACCGTGCTGGCGTGGAAGGCGGCCACGATTCGCGGCATGATGTCGGCCACCGGCCTGCTCTACATCGCGCTGGGCCTGCTGCTGGCGGGCGAGGTGCTCGCTCGCGGCCTCCTCTTCACTACCGGCTCGGCCGTCTAGCCTCGAGTATCCCGAGCGGTCAGCCTCCGCGGTGCCCCGCCCCGACCGCCCTTCTGTGTACTTGTGTGCACATATCTCATCCGAGAACCCCCTATGATGGCGCCACCGCTGGTTCCCCCACCTGCGCGCCGAGGAGGTCGTCGTGGTCGATGCGCCCCTTCCCTCGCCGCAGCCTCGACCCGATCGAAGAGCCGGGCTGCGCGCGCGAATCCGATCCGTCAGCGCGGACGTATCCCTGAGTGGCAGGCGATCGAAAGTGCGTTCGGACGCGACTGACGCCGAGCTGATGGCCGCGCTGGCCCTTGGGGACATCGTCGCGCTGGAGTTGCTGTACGACCGCTACTCCAAGCTGGTGTTCTCCGTGAGCCTGCGTGTCCTCCGCGATCCACAGCTCGCGGAGGACGTGGTCCAGGAAGTCTTCCTCCGCCTCTGGCGGCAGCCGATCTCCTACGACCCGACAAGAGGGCGGTTCATCAGCTGGCTCATGTCCGTCACGCGCAACCGCTCGCTCGACGAACTGCGTCGAGTGACGAGGCGCATGCGCTCGGAGGACGTCGAGGACGACGAGCCCGGTCACGAGATCGCGGCGGTCGGGCACCTCGATGATCCGCAGGCGGAACTGATGGTGGCGGAGGCGCGTGCGGCCGTGCGAGCGGCGATGACGCGGCTGCCTCCCGCGCAGCGACGGGTGATCGAGTTGGCATACTTCGGTGGCCTCACGCACGTGGAGATCGCGGAACACACCGGTGACCCGCTGGGCACGGTGAAGACGCGCGTCCGCCTCGGCATGCGCAAGCTCCGCGAGTCCCTCGCCGAATACTCGACGTGGGAGACGGATAGAGGCGTCCGGTGACGCCCGAGGAGCGCGAAGAGCTGCTCGCGGCGCACGCGCTCGGCACGCTCAGCGCGCCCGATGCCGCCGACGCCGATGCGCTGATCCGCACCGACCCCACCGCGAACGCGCAGTTCCGCGCGTACCGAGAGATCGCCGACCTCATCGCGCTCTCCGTCCCGCTACGGCAGGCCGACCCCGCATTGCGCGAGCGTGTGCTCGCGGCGGCCCGCCGAGGTCGCCGCTGGCAGCCGCGCGCCTCGAGCCGGCACGCGCCGGTATACGTCCTCGCCGCCGCGCTTGCGATCGTCACGATCTGGGCCGCGACACTCCAGAGTTCCCTCGCGCAACTGCGGCACCAGACGTCCACGCTCAGCGCCGTCGTCGAGTCCGATGCGAAGCGCCTGGACCGGCTGTCCGGCGCGGCGAGCGGGGTGCAGGAGGCGCGCACGCTCAGCCTGCAGCTCAACTCCGCCCTCAAGGACGAGCAGTCGGTGCAACGCGTGCAGGCCGACCCCAAGGCGATCGCGACGAACCTCGACCAGACCTCGGCGAGCCACGGGGCGGGCGGGCAGTACCTGACCAGCGAGGCGGTCGGCGCGAGCGTGCTCGTGCTGCACGACCTCCCGTCGCTGCCCCTGGGCGGCGCGTACCGCGTGTGGCTCGAGGATCCCCTGTCGCAACTCACGCTCGCGGCCTCGTTCGTCCCGGACAGCAGCATGGGTGCCCGTGTCGCGCTGCAGCGAGACACGCGGCTCGAGTCCGTGAAGGTGTACGTGGTGGCGACCAGCCGAGCGGACGACCCGGCTGCGACCGGCCCGGTCGTGCTGATGGCGACGCTGCCGAAGCGCGCCTCAAACCCGTAGCCCGAGGCCCGGACGATTCGCTAGGGGCTCACCTCGGTCGCATCGGGGAGCGGCGACGACGACGGCATCTCCTCGCGCTTCCCGCCGTTCACGTGGCTGCTCGCGAACGCGACCTCGGGAGTCTGTCCGCGCAGACGGCGGTCGAGGTACCAGAACAACTCGCGCAGGATCGCTGAGGCCGGGATCACGATGATCAGACCAAGCAGCCCCCAGGCCGCGCCGCCGACGGCGAGCAGCAGGATCACGATCGCCGGGTGCATGTCCAGCGCGTCGCCCTGGATCCGCGGCACCAGGAAGTTGTTCTCCAGCTGCTGCACCATGAAGTACACCAGCGCAACCAATGGCAGCTTCGAGGGATCAACGGCCGCGATCAGGATGATTCCCGGGATCGCGCCGATCCACGGCCCGATGATCGGGATCAACTCCGTCACCCCGGCCCACACGCCGAGGCCGAGCGACAGGTCCACGCCGAGCAGCGCGAGCAGCACGCCAACCGCCAGGCCCACGACGACGCCGAGGATGATCTGCGCGCGGATGTAGCGGCCGAGCAGCCGGTCCGCCAGCGACAGCATCATGCGGACGTCCGCACGCACCTCGGCGGGTGCGGCTCGCACGAGGTTCGGCGCCACGGCGTTGCGGTCGCGCATCGCGTAGAACATCCAGAACGGCAGGATCGCCAGGCCGAAGATGAAGCCGACGGTGCTCGTGACGGTGAGCAATGTCTGCTGCACGGCGTAGGCCCCGTACGCCGCGATGGCCCTCGCCGCTTCGCCGGCCATCGCATCGATGCGCACCTGGAGGTCCTCCGGGGTGCGCGATCGGTATTGCTCCATGAGCCCGCTGGACTGATCGCGCGCGCTCTGGATGATCGTGGGCAACTGCTCGATGAAGTGCGAGATCTGCTCGACGGCGAGCGGGATCAGCGAGAGCATCAGCGCCGTCAGCCCGCCAAAGAAGATCAGGAAGACGATGAGCACCGCGATCCCGCGACGCCACGACTCGTGGCTTGGCTTCGTGAACGGGACGAGGATCATGAGCCGGTCGACCACCGGGGAGAGCGCGTACGCGATGATCGCGCCGACGGCGAATGGCATCAGCGAGCCCATCGCAATGAAGACGATGACGCAGACGAACGCCATCGAGCCGATCCAGAGTGCCAGTCGCGCGCGTTGTGCGGTCATGCGGATCATTCTGCGGGTTCCGGGCCGTCGTTGACAGGCCTACCACCTCGAATGACGATGATTTCTATGGACACGACTGATGACATCGAGCGGACGTTGGCGAGCGGGGGCTTCCGGCTCACCGGGCCGCGCCGCACGCTGGTCGAGGTGATGCAGGGCCTCGGCGACCACTTCGTCGCCGACGAGGTGGTCGAGGGCGCCCCGATGGTGGGTCGCGCGACCGTCTTCCGCACGCTCCGGCTGCTCCAGGACGTGGGCATCGTCTGCCAGGTCGTCCTCGACGATGGCACCGCTGCGTACCGGCTCGCCTCCGGCGGGCACCACCACCACCTCGTCTGCTCCGAGTGCGGCGCCGTCAGCGACTTCGCCTCCGGCGACATCGAGGGCCTGCTGGACGACATCGCCCGGCGCACTGGCTACCGCGTCGACGCGCACCGACTCGAGGTTTACGGGATGTGCCCGGCCTGTCGCGCGCGCGAGACGGTCGCGTCGTGACCTCGGAAGCGCCGAGCGACCCTGCCATCCTCGAGCACCTCCGGTCGAAGATGACCGTGCCGCTCTACGAGAACCTCGACTTCGCGCTGACGGCGGCGGGCGAGGGCTGGGCGGAGATCACGCTGCAGGTGAATCCGCGCCTCTACAACCCGAATGGCGTCCTGCACGGCGGCATGTGGACGATGATCGCCGACAGCGCCATGGCCGCGGCGATCCACTCGATGCTTGAGCCGGGCGAGTCGTCGGCCACGATGCAGCTCGACATGCGCTGGCTGCGTGCTGCGCCCGGCGAGCGCCTGCGCGTCGTCGGCCGCGTGCTCCGTCGGGGCCGACGCGCGTGGCACACCACGGCGGAGCTGTTCGACGTCCAGGGCCGCACCGTCGGCATCGCCAACGCGATGTTCGCCGTCCTCTCGCCCGAGGAGCGCCCCGTCGACTAGCTCGTGCGCTTCGAGGCGCCTCGCAGCGCCGCGCACGACACCAGCACCGCGCTGAGCACAATCGCCGCGAACGACGCTTCGACCTGCCATCCATCCGCGACGCCACCAGTGCCCGTGGCTGCGGGGCGGGGCGGCTGGATCTGCGCCGTTGCCGTCCGCACCAGCACGAGGTCGACGGTGCCGGCGGGTGTCTTCTGCAACTCGTAGAAGCGCGTCTGCTGCGCGGTCGGGCAGCAGAGGGGATCGCCCGGCGCCTGCGCGGTCATGGCGACCGCGACCTGCCCTGCCGTGGAGATGCTCAACCCGTCCAGGCGGATCCGGTCACCCAGCGCGACATGCGCGATCGTCTTCGCGGTCACGTCGACCGCGTACAGCTCGAAGAACGTGCCGCTGCCGCCGCCGCTCGTCGCGAGCACGACCGCCGCGCCGGGCTGCTCGCCGATGATGCCGTTGGCGCTGCTCACGAGCGTCGCAGTGGCCTTGCTCGCTGAGCCAGGCGCCGCGGCAACCTCGAACTTGCCACCGACGAGCGTGGCGGTCCCGCCGGGGATGGCAGGCACCGGGTACGTCGCGGCCTCGAGCTGGGCACGCGTGGGGCCTGGCGTTGTGGGCGATGGGGTGGGCGTCTGCGCGAAGGCCGGGGCGGGCCCGACTGCTGCCACCAGCGCCAACAGCGCGCCGAGTAGCACAGTCCCGGCCGGGCGGTGGGCTGACATCGTGCGCTCCTGCTCGTCCGCGCTGTCTGTGCCCTGGCAACGTGGCCGTAACTCGCGGGGTGGACGATGGCTATCGTAGGGGACTTCCCGAATCTGGCGTCTTTCGCCGACCGGGATACTGATTGAGCACGAGTAGAACGGCCCCTATGGTGAGGATGCAACGCGCGCCTTCGCGCCCGCGTGCTAATCGACAGAGCCGCCCGGAGGCATGGATGCCCGAGACGACGCCCGAGAAGCAAGCGAAGCCCGAGCGCCCCGCGGTCGACCGCAAGGCGCGCCTCGCGGCGCCTTCACACCGTCCCTCGAAGCAGGACCCGGCGACGCGCATCGCCAACTGGGACGAGGTGACGAACCTCTTCGACCCCGGCATCGCGATGCAGGAGGCAGCGCGCTGCATCCAGTGCCCGGCCGCTCCGTGCCAGAAGGCATGCCCCGTCCACAACGACATTCCCCGCGCGTTCTGGCTCCTTGAGAACGGCGACTTCAGCGGCGCGGCGAACGTGTTCCGCGAGACCAGCGAGCTGCCGGAGATGTGCGGTCGTCTCTGCCCGCAGGAACGTCTCTGCGAGGGCCACTGCGTCGTCGGAAAGAATGCGCTCCCGGTCGCGATCGGCAAGCTCGAGACGTTCACCACCGAATGGCAGGAAGCGCACGGCGGCCAGCCGGTGGTCGCCTCCGTGGCCCCGACCGGCAAGCGCGTCGCGGTGATCGGCAGCGGCCCGGCGGGTATCGCCGTCGCGGAGCGCCTCGCGCGGCTCGGTCACGGGATCGTGATCTTCGAGGCGTGGCCGAGCGCCGGTGGTGTGCTGCGCTACGGCATCCCGACGTTCAAGCTGAACAAGCCCTCCATCGATCGCAAGTTCGCGGAACTCGAGGCGCTGGGCGTCGAGGTGAGGACGAGCACCCGCGTGGGCGAGGACATCGACTGGGACGCGCTGACCGCGGAATACGACGCGGTGTTCGTCGGCATCGGGGCGCAGACGGGCACGCGGCTCGGCATCCCGGGCGAGGACGCCCCACAGGTGCTCACCGCGACGAACTTCCTCGTGCGCGCCAACCTTGAGCTCGACGACCTCCCGGACACGATGCACACGCCGCTCGGCTCGCCCGCGCGGGTGGTCGTGGTCGGCGGTGGTGACACCTCGATGGACTGCGTGCGCTCCGCGCGCCGCCTGGGCGCCTCGGACGTGACGCTGGTCTACCGCCGCACCGAAGCGGAGATGCAGGGCCGCATCGAGGAGCGCAAGCACGCGCAGGAAGAGGGCGTGCAGTTCGAGTACCTCGCCGCCCCGCTCGCGGTGCTGCAGGGCGATGCCGGCGAGGTGCGCGGGTTGCGCTGCCAGCGCATGGAGCTCGGCCCCCCCGATGACACCGGGCGACGGCGCCCGGAGCCCGTGCCGGACTCGGAGTTCGACCTCCCGGCGGACATGATCGTGGTCGCCATCGGCTACGGCGTGGACGAGGACTGGGGCGAGGTCGTGCCGGAGATGGTCCGCGACCGCTGGGCGCGCATCGTTGCCGACCCCGATTCGCTCGCGACGAACCTGCCGGGCGTCTTCGCCGGTGGTGACGACGTAAACGGTGCTGACCTTGTGGTCACCGCGTTGGCCGATGGCCACCGGGCCGCCACCGCGATTCACGACTACCTCGTCGCCAGCTAGCGCCGCTCCGGGCCGCCTCGTTCAACTGGGCTGCTAAACTCCAGCGCGATGCGCGGCGTCCGCCGTGCCTCCTCGAACACCGCGACCACGATGCTGGCAGTCCGCGCGCCTGCGCGCCGGGCTCCGCTTGGAAGGACGACCCATGGCTCTCGAAGCTGGTCAGCAGGCTCCGGACTTCACGCTCGTCGACGACGAGAACAACAAGGTCACGCTGTCGGAGTTGAAGGGGACGCCCGTCGTCCTGATGTTCTACCCGTTCGACTTCTCCGGCACCTGCACTGCGGAGAACTGCGAGATCCGCGACAACTTCGGCGGGTGGCAGGCGAAGGGCGCGAAGGTCTACGGCGTGTCGCGCGACTCGCGCTTCTCGCACGCGGTGTGGAAGGAGCGCGAGCACTTCACACACGGCCTCCTCGCGGATCTCAAGGGAGAGGTCGCGACGCAGTACGGCTGCTGGAACGAGGCCGCCGCCTCCGCCGACCGCGCCACGTTCGTCATCGACCGCGAAGGCAAGATCGCGCTCGCCATGTACAACGGGCGGGACAAGCGCGACCACAGCAACGTCGAGGACTTCATCAAGTAGTTGATTCGCTGTGCTGTGAT
>CANIRU010000007.1 GCA_947470025.1 Chloroflexota bacterium | reverse complement strand
GGGCGAGTCGCACATGGACGCGGCGATCGGCACCGGGCCGGTGGACGCGATCTACAAGGCGATCAACCGCGTCACCGGCGCGGACAACACCCTGACCGAGTTCAGCGTGAAGTCCGTGACGGAGGGCATCGACGCGCAGGGTGAGGTGACAATCCGCATCGAGGCGAATGGGACGACGTTCCAGGGGCGCGCCGCCGACCCGGACATCCTCGTGGCGGCGGCCCGTGCGTACCTGCACGCGCTGAACCGCTCGATCGCGACGCCGGCAAGCGCCGTGCCGGAGCAGCTGGCGACCGGCCGCAACTAGGTACCGCGTCGTAGGCAGGGCTGGCGCCCCGGAGGCGTCGCCCTACTAGACTACACAGGCGCCGCGGACTGACACCGCGGCGACGGGACAAGACGGGGGAACGAATGGCCAACAGTGGGCCCAAGACGATCATCGAAAAGATCTGGGACGAGCACGTCGTGCGGGTCGCCGAGGGCGAGCCGGACCTGCTCTACATCGACCTGCACCTGGTGCACGAGGTGACGAGCGCGCAGGCGTTCGAGAGCCTGCGCATGAACAAGCGCCCCGTGCGGCGGCCCGACCTGACGCTGGCCACCGTGGACCACAACGTCCCCACGGAAGACCGCCGCCTCCCGAACCCCGACCCGCTGTCCGCGCAGCAGATCGAGGTGCTCCGCGAGAACTGCAAGGAGTTCGGCGTCCCGCTGTGGGACATCTTCGACATCCGGCAGGGCATCGTGCACATCATCTCGCCGGAGCACGGGCTCACCCAACCCGGCATGACGATCGTCTGCGGCGACTCGCACACCGCCACGCACGGCGCCTTCGGCGCGCTCGCGTTCGGCATCGGCACGTCCGAGGTCGAGCACGTGCTGGCGACGCAGACGCTGCCGCAGGCGGCGATCAAGACGATGTCCGTCGAGGTGACCGGCGAGCTGAAGAAGGGCGTCACGGCGAAGGACGTGGTCCTGGCGGTCATCCGCAAGATCGGTGTCGACGGCGGCATCGGCCACGTCATCGAGTACCGCGGCGACGTGATCCGCAACCTTTCGATGGAAGGCCGGATGACGATCTGCAACATGACGATCGAGGGCGGGGCGCGCGCCGGCCTCGTCGCCCCGGATCAGACGACCTTCGACTACATGAAGGGCCGTGACTTCGCGCCGCAGGGCGAGGACTGGGACAGGGCCGTCGAGTACTGGACGTCGCTTGCGACGGACGAGGGCGCGACGTACGACACGTACATCGAACTCAAGGGCGAGGACATCGAGCCGCACGTGACGTGGGGCACCACGCCCGCGCAGAGCGTCGGCATCTCACAGTCCGTCCCGAAGCCCGAGGACGCCGCGAGCCCCTCGGCGCGCGAGACGGCGGAACGCTCGCTGGTCTACATGGACCTGAAGGCGGGCACGCCGATCGTCGACCTGAGCATCGACCGCGTGTTCCTCGGCTCCTGCACCAACGGGCGCATCGAGGACCTGCGGGCCGCCGCTACGATCGTGAAGGGCAAGCACGTCGCCTCCACCGTGAAGGCGATGGTCGTCCCGGGCTCCGGCCTCGTGAAGCAGCAGGCCGAGGCCGAGGGCCTCGACGTCGTGTTCAAAGACGCGGGCTTCGACTGGCGCGAGCCGGGCTGCTCGATGTGTCTCGGCATGAACCCGGACATCCTGCTGCCAGGCGAGCGCTGCGCCAGCACGAGCAACCGCAACTTCGAAGGACGACAGGGCGCGGGCGGCCGTACGCACCTCGTCAGCCCGGAGATGGCGGCAGCCGCCGCGATCGCCGGCCACTTCGTCGACGTTCGCGACCTGTAAGACGGTTCGAGGAGACTCACATGAACAAGATTAGCCAGGTCGCCGGCCAGGCGTTCCCGCTCAACCGCGCGGACGTGGACACCGACCAGATCATCCCGAAGCAGTTCCTCAAGCGCATCGAGCGCTCCGGGTTCGGTGAGTTCGCCTTCTTCGACTGGAGGAAGGACCCGGACTTCATCACCAACGACACGCGTTACAAGGGCGCGCCGATCATCCTCGCGCAGCAGAACTTCGGCTGCGGCTCCAGCCGCGAGCACGCGGTCTGGGCGATCGAGGACATGGGCGTGACGGCGATCATCGCGCCGTCGTTCGGCGACATCTTCCGCACGAACTGCTCGAAGGTCGGCCTCGTGACCGTCGCGCTGCCGCAGGACGACATCAACTTCCTGATGTCACGCTGCGAGGAGCTGCCGAGCACGCAGATCGTCGTCAGCGTGCAGGACCAGACGGTGTCCGTGGTGGGCACCGACTGGAAGCGCTCCTTCGCCGTCGACCCGTTCGTGAAGCACCGCCTGCTCAACGGCCTCGACGACATCGGCCTGACGATGCAGCACACCGACGTGATCGGGACGTTCGAGGAGACGCGCAACCCGCTCAAGCCGAACACGAAGGCCGCCTTCGCCGACACGCTGAAGATGCCGTAGCGGTCCCCCGAACGCAGTCACGACCATCGTGACCACCGAGGCCGTACGTCGCGCGCTGCAAGCGTCCGGCGTGCGGCCTCTTCGTGTGCCCGACGCCGTCAGCGCGCTCGGCTCCGGCTACGCGGCTGACGCGTACCTCGTGCGCACCGCCGAGGGTGCTCGGGTACTGCGGCTGCCGAAAGCGCCGCTCTCCTACAGCGCGCCATTGCTGCAACGCGAGGCGCGGCTGCTGCACGTACTGGAGCGCTACGACCTCGGCGTCACGACGCCACGAGGCATGCGCCCCATCCGCGACGGGCGCGCGTTCCTTGGAACCATCCACGAGTACGTCGAGGGGACGCCCTTCGCGAGCCGACTGCCCGGGGTGGCGAGGGAGCGACTGTGCACGGGAATCGGTCGCTTCCTCGCAGCGCTGCACGCCGTCCCCACGGTCGCAGCCATACGCGCGGGCGCGGTCGAGCGTGACCTGTGGCCCGACCTCTATCGCGGGCTGATCGCCGAGACGCTGCCGCAACTCGGTGGCGCGGCGCGTGCATGGCTCGCCCAGACCGCCGATGACTTCGTGCGCGACGGCGGTACGCAACACGCACCGCGCGTGCTCGTGCACGGCGACATCCAGCAGAAGCACCTGCTGGTCGACGAGCACGGCGCACTCTCGGGCGTCATCGACTTCGGGGAGGCGCAGGTGGCTGACCCGGCGCTCGATTTCGCGGGCGTGCTGAACCAGCTCGCGTGGACGGACCTCGAGCGGGTGTGGGTCGCGTACCGTGCCGCAGGCGGGCGCCTCGATACCGATGTGGAGCGGCGCGTGCGGTTCTACATCGCCGTCGTACCGATCTACCGCGTGCTCTACGGCGAGGCCGCAGAGGGGCCGGCGGAGCGCCTCGCCGGCATCCGCCACCTCGCAGCGCGGGCGGCTGCGGCGACACGCCGAGGTGCATCGAGCGACGGATGAGCAGAGCGCCCGCGCACGCTACACTCGCGCCACATTCCGACAACGCACCGATGCCGAGCCAACCCGCGACGAACGCGGCGCGGGCGGGCTGGGAACCGCGACGACACGTCGCGAACAGGAGAGATCATGGCGACGTTCAACATCCTCGTGCTTCCGGGCGACGGCATCGGGCCGGAGGTCTGCGCCGAGGGCGTGCGCGCGCTGGAGGCGGTGGGCAAGCGCTTCGAGCACGTCTTCAACTTCGAGCAGGACATCGTCGGCGGCGCGAGCATCGACGCCCACGGCACGGCGCTGCGGCCCGAGGTCCTCGACAAGGCGAAGGCGAGCGACGCGGTGCTGTTCGGCGCGGTCGGCGGGCCGAAGTGGGACAACCCCACGGCGACCGTGCGCCCGGAGCAGGGGCTCCTCGCGCTGCGCTCCGGGCTCCAGCTGTGGGCCAACCTGCGCCCGGTGAAAGCGGAACCCGCCCTGCTGCACGCCTCCTCGCTCAAGCCCGAGGTGATCGAGGGCGTCGACATCGTCGTCATCCGTGAGCTGACCAGCGGCATCTACTTCGGCAAGCCGCAGGAGCGCCGCATCGTGGACGGCAAGCGGGAGGCGATCGACACGAACTACTACAACGAGGAGGAGGTCGCGCGCGTCGCGCACCTCGGCTTCCAGCTCGCACGCGGACGGCGCAAGAAGCTCACCAGCCTCGACAAGGCGAACGTGCTCGCGACCTCCCGCCTGTGGCGTGAGATCGTGACCGAGGTCGCGCCGCAGTACCCGGACGTGCAGCTGGAGCACGTGCTCGTCGACGCGATGACGATGCACCTGATCCGCCGCCCGAAGGACTTCGACGTGGTGATCGCCGACAACATGTTCGGCGACATCATCACCGACGAATGCTCGATGCTCACCGGGTCGATGGGCATGCTGGCGTCCGCCTCGATCGGCACGATGCGCGAGGACGGCACGGGCCTGGGCATGTACGAGCCGATCCACGGCTCCGCGCCCGACATCGCCGGCAAGGGCATCGCCAACCCGCTGGCCATGCTGCTCTCCACCGCGATGCTCCTCCGCCACTCGTGCGGCCTCGAGGCCGAGGCGCGCGCTATCGAGCAGGCGGTCGGCGAGGTCATCGAGGCGGGCCACCGCACGGCCGACATCGGCACCGCCGGCGAGAAGACGCTCGGCACCCGCGAGATGGCCGACCTCGTGCTGGCGCGCATCGGGGGATAGTCCTCGACGCTGCTTGATCGAGAACGGGCGGCCACGAGGCCGTCCGTTTCGCTGCCCGGCCGGACTGCTACTATCCCGCGCGAGGTGCCGATGCTGCTTGATGTTCTGCGCCTGCTCGGGTTGTTCGCGGCGATTGCGGGGGCGCTGTGGCTGCTGCGCGTCGTGCTCGCGCGGGTCACCGGCTACCTCGTGCCGCGGCTCGTGGAGTCGCGCGAGGTGATCGACGGGGAGCTGATGGCGGAATCGCCGCTCTACGCGCGCGTGACACGGAGCTGGGGGTTCCTCGCCGTGCTGCTGGTGCTCGCGGCCCTTGCGATCTGGTGGGTGGGCGAGACGCGTCGAGGGATCGCCGGCGGCGCGATCCTCGGCGGGCTGTGGCTGCTGAACCGCGTGCAGCCGGGCAGCCTCGCGCGGAACGTCGTCATCGTCCGAGGCGCGGTGGCGTTCGGCATGCTCGGGTACACCGCGTGGCTGTTCCTCGGGGGCTAGCCGCTAGCGTCCAATCGCGATCGGCTCCGGAGGACAGCCGTCTTCGATCAGCGCGGGGAGGACGTCGAGGAGGCACGCGGGGGAGGTGTCGGGGCGCTCGGCGCGCAGCTCGTCGAGGCTCCACCAGCGGAACTCCTGCAGCACCACGATCTCCTCGTCGGTGTGGTCGTGGTCGCCGTTCGGGAGCGCCGGGGCGCGCCCGGGGTAGCGCACGAGGAAGAAGTACTCGTGGCTGGCGACCCAGCGCTGCTGCGACTCGTAGTGCCACGTCCAGTCGCGCACCCACGCCAGGCCCTCCCAGCCCAGCGTGGCGGCGTCCAGCCCGGTCTCCTCGCGCAGTTCGCGGCGGGCGCCGGCCTCGGGCGCCTCGCCGGGCTCGAGGCCGCCGCCGGGGGTGAACCAGAGCGTGCGCCCGTCCCACGAGGAGCGGACGAGCAGGATGCGGTCGTCCTCGTCCAGCAGCACCACGCGAGCGGCGGGGCGCGGGCGAGCGGTCTCGCGGGTCCGGCCGTCCGGCACGGGTTGGTTGCCCTGGGGCATGGGAGGCACCTCGGATTGTGGGCGCGGGGCGGCTCGGCCTACACTGGGAGCATCGTGATGAAGGTGCAACAGGCCCAGTCTGCGGAGGTGCGCGTCGTCCGGCTCATGCCGGCGACGGTGCTCATTTCGCGCGCCTGAACCGTCGAGGGTCGTGTGCCCTCGACAACCCTGCATCCACCCCGCCTCACCGCACTCCCCAGCCGCGCGATTCGCGTGCGGTGTGCGCGAGCAGAAGGCAAGCACCCGACATGACGAACCCCTCCAACGCCGGCTCGAACCGCCCGACTCCGGACACGATGGCGGACATCCAGCTCTATGACACCACGCTCCGTGACGGACTCGGCATGGAGGGCATCTCGCTCTCGCTCGCCGACAAGCTGCTGATCGCGCAGAAGCTCGACGACCTCGGCGTGCACTACATCGAGGGCGGGTACCCCGGCTCGAACCCCAAGGACGCGGAGTTCTTCGAGCGCGCGCGTGATCTCGATCTGAAGCACGCGAAGCTCGTCGCGTTCGGATCGACGAGGCGCGCGGGCGGCGACGCGGCAACGGACGCCGCGATCCTCGCCGTGCTGAACGCGCAGACACCGGTCGTGACGCTGGTCGGCAAGTCCTCGTCGGTCCAGGCGCGCGAGGTGCTCGGGACGACCGAGGAAGAGAACCTCGCGATGATCCGCGACTCCGTGGCGTACCTCGTCACGCAGGGGCGCGAGGTCGTATTCGACGCGGAGCACTTCTTCGACGGCTTCCGCAGCGACCCCGCGTATGCGATTGACTCGCTGCGCGCGGCGGAGCGCGCGGGCGCCTCGACGGTCACGCTCTGCGACACCAACGGCGGCGCGCTGCCGAGCGAGATCATCGCCGCGGTCCACGCGGCGCGCGAGGCGGTCGCGTGTCGCATCGGCATCCACTGCCACAACGACACGGACATGGCCGTCGCCAACACCGTGCTCGCGGTGCAGGAGGGCGCGACACAGGTGCAGGCGTGCCTCAACGGCTGGGGCGAGCGCACGGGCAACGCGAATATCGTGTCCGTGATCGCCAACCTGCAGCTGAAGATGGGCCTGCGCGTCGTCACGGACGACCAACTGGCGAGGCTGACGGAGACGGCGCACTTCGCCCAGGAGATCGCCAACCTCGTGCCCGACCCGCAGCAGCCGTACGTCGGCAGCGGCGCGTTCGCGCACAAAGCGGGGCTGCACGTTGCAGCGATCACGAAGTCGCCCGGCTCGTACACGCACGTCGACCCGCTGCGCATCGGCAACACCGAGCGCGTGCTGGTGTCGGAGTTCTCCGGCCGCCGTAACATCGTCGAGAAGCTGCGCGAGCAGGGCGTGGCCCTGGAGCTGACGGACGCGCAGGCGGCGCACGCGCTCGAGCAGGTGAAGCAGCGCGAGGCGCTGGGTGCGGCGTACGAGAGCGCCGAGGCGTCGTTCGAGTTGCTCGTGCGCCGCAGCCTCGATGGCTATGTGTCGCCGTTCGCGCTCGAGGATTTCCTGATCGTGGAGCGCCGGAAGCACCTCGTCGGCCCCGGTGACCGCAGCGAGATGCAGGCCGAGGCGATGGTGAAGGTGCGCGTCGGCGAACATCTCGCGCAGGTCGCCGCAGACGGCAACGGGCCGGTGTCGGCCCTCGACGCCGGCGTGCGCAAGGCGCTGACCGAGGTGTTCCCGGGCATCGCCGAGGTCCACCTGTCCGACTACAAGGTGCGCATCATCAACACGACGGCCGGCGCGGACGCGGCCGTGCGCGTGCTCGTGGAGTCATCGGACGGCATCCACCGCTGGCGCACGGTCGGCGCCTCGACCGACGTGATCGAGGCATCGTGGCTCGCGCTGCAGGATGCGTACGAATACTGGGTGATGCGCTGGGGCGTGAGCGCGTAGGTTTCGCGCGGCACGCGGGCGCGGCAGAGCCGGGCAAGCACCTCGACACGAGTTGCGATCGAGGTGAACTGCGGGGCGCCCATCCCCCTGCCCCCTTCCCTGCGCGGGAAGGGGGATGAAGTCCAAAGGGCTTCGCCCTTTGAGGATCCCGGATCCGGAAGCCACATGGCTCATCACCTCGGTCGGCTCGCTACTCGATGCCCGGGCGGCAAGCAGGCTCCCGCGCTAGGTGCGCGGGGAGAGGAGCGCGGTGAGGGTGAGCTGGCGGTCGCCGCGCTTCACGGCGAGGGGGACGGAGGCTCCGGGGCCGGCGGACTGGAGGATCGTCTGGAGGCCCTCGACAGTGTTTGTGGGGCGGCCGCTGACGGACACGATGACATCGTCCGTGATCACGCCGGCCGTGGCGGCGGGGCTGTTCGGCATGACGGTGAGCACGCGGAGGCCACCACCGCTGACCGGCTGCAACGACACGCCGAGGACCGGGCCCTGCGTGAGCGGGGAAGACGACGGCGGAGGCGTAGCCTCAGCGCCGGGGCGACCTCGACCGAACTGTGGAGCGCGCTCGGTGAGGCGCTGGAACAGGCCGCCGAGGTCCGTGATCGCGGCGCCCTTCTTCGCCTTGAGGTCGACGCGCGCACCCTCGCGGCTCACGGTCACGGTGTACTCGGTGTTCGTCGCGATGGCGGCGAGGCGGGTGCGGGCCTCGTCGACGTTCTTCACATCGCTGCCGTTCACGGCCAGCAGCTGATCGCCCACCTTCATGCCGGCCGCGGCGCCGGGCCCCTCAGGCAGGACGCCGGTCACCTTCAGCGCGTCGTCCATCTGCACGCCCAGCGTGGCGCTCGCGCCGCGCACCGCGCCGTCAAGACGGCGTGCGAGCTCGCGCTCGAACTGCGCGTCCGTGATCTCCGTGCTGGTGTTCATCCGCACGATGATCGTGCCGATGCCGATGATGATCGCCACGCTGGCGAGCATCGCGACGATGAGCGGCAACAAGTTGCGGTGGATGTAGTTCATACGTGGTCCTCGGCGGGCGCGGGCGTCGGCGGGACAGGCAGTGCCCGCGACGGCGTGACGTCCGGACGGGACTCGGCGCGCGGGCCTTCGATGACCGGGCCGCGTGTCGGGAGGAACACGGACATCGTCGTGCCCGCCTCGGCGGATGACTCGGCGGACACGGTGCCGCCGTGCGCCTGCACCAGCTCGTGCACGATCGACAGGCCGAGTCCGCGGTGGCGGCCCGCGCTGCGCGAGGCGTCCACCTGGTAGAAGCGGTCGAAGACACGCTCCACCTGCTCCGCCGGGATCGGCTCGCCACCGTTGTGCACCTCGAGCAGCACGCCGCGCGCGACACGCTTCGAGGACAGCGTCACGTCGGTGCCCTCCGGCGCGAAGCGGATGGCGTTGTCGACCAGGTTCGCGAGCACCTGCTCCAGGCGGCGCCCGTCCGCACGGATGCTGTCGCCCGCGAGCTGCGTGCGCAGCGAGACGTTGGCCTGCTCCGCCGCGAAGCGGAAGCGGAGCACGGTGCCCTCGATCAGCGCATCCACGTCGACCTGGTCGAGATCGAGGCGCAGAGCGCCGGACTCGATCTCGGAAAGATAGAGCAGGTCGTCCACCAGCAGGCGGATGCGGTCGGCCTCCTCGTTGATCACGGCGCCGACGTCCTTCGGGTCGCCCGGCAGGCCGTCCATCAGCGCCTGCGAGAACCCCTGGATCGAGGTGAGCGGCGTGCGCAGCTCGTGCGAGACGTTCGCGAGCAGGTCACGCATCGCGCGGTTGCTCCGGCTCACCTGATCGGACATGTCGTTAAACGCCTGCGCGAGACGCCCCACCTCGTCGTCGCCGTCGACGTCGATGCGCTGGCTCAAGTCCCCCCGCGCCATCGCCTGCGACGCGCGCGTGACCTGCGCGATCGGGTTCGTGATCCTCGAGGCAAACAGCGAGGCGAAGATGACCGCGACGACGCCGGAGCCAAGACCGGCGAGGCCCAGCGGCTTCATCAGGCGCCACCACGCCGCTGTGACATCGGCGGCGGGGACGGCGACGACGAGGCTGTGCGCCGCAGTCTGTGGCGCGTCCATCACTCCTCGACGCTGCTCGCCCGCGGTGAAGAAGTACAGGTCGTCGCCGTGCGCGACGAAGCGCTGCGTGCGGAACGCCTGGAGGCGCGGATTGCTGGAGACCGGCTGTGCCTTCTCGAGCGGGAGTTGCTCACCGAGCAGCGTCTGCCGTGGGTCGGTGTCGAGGATCACGCGTGAGGTGTTGTCCATGAGGAGGATGCGGACGCTGTAGTCCCGTCCGATCTCGGACAGCACCTCGCGCATGGTCTGCGGCGTCCAGCCGCGGAGCTCCATGTTGCGCGCGCCCTCCGTGAGCGGGCCGACGAGGAGGCCGATGCGCTGCTGGGCGGCGTCGGTCTGCTGCTGCCGGAGCAGCAGGACAAACGCCGAGGCCGAGAGGAACAGGCTCAGGACGATGACGACGGCGAGACCCGCGAGGAGACGGGATTTGAAGCTACTGAACATCAGCCTACGAGGCTTCCGTTCCCGGGACGAGCTTGTAGCCGACGCCCCACACGGTCTCGATCTTGGGGCGCGCTTGCTTGAGCTTGTCGCGCAGCCACGCCACGTGCACGTCGATCGTGCGGGCGTCGCCGTAGAAGTCCTCGCCCCACACCATCGACAGCAGCCGCTCGCGGTCGAGGGCGACGTTCGGGTGGCGCATGAACGCCTCGAGGAGGTCGAACTCGCGCTGGCGCAGCCGCACGCGCTCGCCCGCGACCAGCACGTCGCGGCTCGACGGATCGAGCGTGAGGTCCGCGATCGTGACGGCGGTGCGCTCGGGCTCGTCGCCGTGGTCGCTCTTGTCCCAGTCGCGGCGGCGCAGGTTCGCCTTCACGCGTGCGACGACCTCGCGCGGGTTGAAGGGCTTCGTGATGTAGTCGTCCGCGCCCATCTCGAGGCCGACGATCTTGTCGACGTCGTCGGTGCGCGCGGTGAGCATGATCACCGGCACGTCAGACTCGCGGCGGATCTCGGTACAGACCTCGAACCCGCCGAGCTCGGGCATCATCAGGTCAAGCAGCACAAGGTCGGGCGACTCGGCACGGAAGCGCTCGAGCGCCTCACGGCCGTTGCGCGCCGCGACGATGTCGTAGCCCTCCTCGCGGAGGTAGAGGCGGAGGAGCTTGACGATGTTGGGCTCGTCGTCAGCGACCAAGATTTTCGCGGGCATGTGGTGTGCCGCCGGTGGGTATGGTCGGGGTTGTACCGACGGTGGGCCGTAGGGCCCTTACTTGGCCTGCGCGTCTCGCTCGCCGACGAAGGTGAGCTCGAGGTGCGACTCCTCGTGGATCAGCCGGAGCAGCTCGGCGCGCAGGGCCATGCCGTGCTCCGCCTGCGCCGCGTCCTCAGCCATCTTGTCGCTCTCCCACGCTCCGAAGCGGCCGAGTGCCGGCGGGTTCGCTTCCGGATGCGGGAGCAGGAGGTAGCCCTCGATGTAGCCGGGCTGAGTCGCGTAGTAGTCGGAGAGCTTCTTTAGCTGCTCGCGCACACGCTCGACCTGGCCATCACGTGGGACGACGTAGGTAACGCGGACAAATGACATCTAGAGCCCCATCTCTGCGCGGTCGCGCTGCCGACGCAGCATACGGGCAAGCGTACGACTTCGGAAGGTAGGAGTCCGACGGGGGACGCGAAACTATGGCCCCCCTTTGCAGGGGCGCCATAGCAGGTGCGCACGAACCGAGGATCCAGGCGTCGCCCGCCGAAACGGGCTGTGCCTCAGAGGCCCAGTCTTAGAGGCGCAGCTTGCCGTGCGACGGCTGGCGGCGGCGCTGCTTGCCAGCGGCCAGGCGCTCTTCCTCGACGAGGTCCTCGGGGTTGCAGCGCTCGTTCTCGTGAACGTAGCCGCAAGCGACGCAGGTACCGAACTTACCGTACCAGTCGTCTTCGATGATCATAAGTCCGCGACAGCGCGGGCAGTTCTTGGGGGGAGCACTGTTCAGCACTGCCACCCTCCTTCTTGGAGGTTCTTGCGCCGGCATCCCGCCGGGTTGGGCTGATCCAGTGAGCCGCCGAGGTTAGCTGTCGGGTTCGGGCTGGTTCAGAAACGCCCGTCCTTCCGCGGTCGGAAGGATTCACCCCAGTCGTTGGGTCCCCCGGTCTTCGCCGCTCTCGACGAAGATTTGGCTGCTACCACGTCACTCTACGCGTAACCATCACGCTTGTGAACGGTTCGTGATTGTGACGACAAGAGCATACTTGCGCGAAAGGGCCTGTCAACCCTCATTTCTTCCACTATCGGCACCGATCCGTTGAATCCTTACCGGCTCTTTACCCACCGCCGCTCGGACTGGCTACCGTCGCGCCACGAACACCAGCTCCGTCGAGGATGCCCCGAACGGTGCCCCGAGACAGTCGCCGTAGAGCGCTTCCACCGTGAACCCCGCCTCCCCCAGCAACCGCTCCATCTCCTCGCGCGTGACGTAGCGGAGGGTGAGCGCACCCCGGAGGGTCGCTCCGCCCTCCCGCCAGCGCAGCTTCGAGGTGACCGTGCGGGCCTGCGGACGGAAGTCGTGGTGCGCCTCGACGCGGCCACCGGCGTCGAACGGCTCGTAGTGGCGGGCGCTCTTGCCCGCCCACCGCTCGATGATCCCGAGGTCGGGGTTGAAGACGTTGAGCGCGAGGCGTCCGCCCGGCCGGAGCGCCCGATGGCACGCGGCGAGCGTCGCCCGCTGGTCGGCATCCTCGACGTTATGTAAGAACGCGCGGAACGGGATGGTGACCAACCGGACCGGAGCGTCGAGGACGAACGACCGCATGTCGCCCGCTACCAGCTGGAGCCTCGACGCGACGCCCGCCGCCTCCGCTCGCGCCCGCGCGACCTCGAGCATCTCCGGGGCGATGTCGATCCCGATGACCTCGATGCCGGCCTGCGCCGTGGGGATCGCGACGCGTCCCGTCCCGACCCCCAGTTCGACCACCGGCCCGCCCGAGGCGAGCGCCAGGTCGCGGTAGAACTCGACGTCGCCGGGGATGCCTCGGGCGGTCTCGTCATAGAGCTCCGGCGCCTGCGAGTAGTAGTCGTTCATGAGAGGAGAGTATCGCCCGACACTCTCCAACGATGTCCCCCGGTACACTCGGTGCCGACGGCTTCCGTCGCACGATCTGTCGAGGTTCACCGATGCTCGTCTCTGACCCCGCCGCGCTGATCGCCCAGACCGTGGCCACGATCGGCGTGCCGGATACCGCGGCGATCGAGGCGGCTGACCGGCGACAGGACGACCTGACGAAGCCCCCCGGCGCGCTCGGCCGCCTTGAGGCGCTCGCTACGCGCGTCGCCGGGATCACGGGACAGGCCCGCCCGCACCTCGACCGCCGGCTGATCGTCGTCGCCGCGGGCGACCACGGTGTCGCGGCGCAGGGCGTCTCCGCCTACCCGCCCGAGGTCACCGCCCAGATGGTCGCGAACTTCCTCGCGGGTGGCGCCGCGATCAACGTGCTCGCCGCGCACGCGGGTGCGCGTGTGCTCGTGGTGGACGCGGGCGTCGCCGGCGAGACGCCCGAGGATCCGCGACTGCTGCGGCTGCGCCTCGCGCCCGGCACGCGGGACATGACTGTGGAGCCCGCGATGAAGCGTGCGCTCGCCCAGCAGGCGATCGCCGAGGGCATCGCTCTCGTCGGACGTGAACGCGCGGCGGAGGGCGCGGATATCATCGCGGCAGGCGAGATGGGGATCGGCAACACGACATCCGCCGCGGCGATCATCGCCGCCGTCACCGGCCGTCCGCCGCGCGCCGTCACCGGTCGCGGCACGGGCATCGACGATGCGCACCACGAGCGCAAGGTGCAGGCGATCGAGCGCGCCCTCGCACTGCACCGCCCCGATGCGACCGACGGCGTGGGACTGCTTGCCGCCGTCGGCGGGTTCGAGGTCGGCGTGCTGGCGGGGGTGTACCTGGGCGCGGCAGCCGCGCGTGTGCCGGTGCTGATGGACGGCGTGATCTCGGGCGCCGCCGCGCTGGTCGCCGAGGCGATCGCGCCCGCATCGAGGGCATTCATGATCGCCTCGCACCGCTCGTCGGAGCCGGGACACAGCGCGACCCTCGAGCACCTCCGGCTCGAGCCGCTGCTCGACCTCGGGCTGCGGCTGGGCGAGGGATCGGGCGCCGCGCTCGGCATGACCCTGTGCGTCGCCGCCTGCCGGCTGCTCGACGAGATGGCGACGTTCTCCGAGGCCGGCGTGACGGACTCCGACGCCGTCGTCGAGCCGGAGGCGTAGGTGAACGTGGTGTCGAGGTACCTCGGCGGGGCGCTGATCGCGTTCGAGTTCCTGACGCCGCTGCGGCTGCGCCGCGTGCAGACCTACGACGACCGCGTGTTCGCGGAGGCGCTGGGCTGGTATCCGCTCGCCGGCCTCCTGATCGGGGCGGTGCTCGTGCTGGCAGACCGCGGGCTGTCGCAGCTCCTACCCCCCGGCCCCACCGCCGTGTTGCTCGTCGCGCTGTTGGCACTCGCGTCCGGCGGATTGCACCTCGACGGCGTCGCGGACACCGCGGATGGCATGGCCGTGCAGGGCGACCGAGCCGCGCGCCTCGGCGTGATGAGCGAGGGCAACACGGGGCCGGCCGGCGTCATGGCGCTGGTGCTCGTGCTGCTCGCGGAGTGGGCCGTGCTGTCGTCTCTCCCAGAGCCCGTGCGCGCGTCCGCGCTGCTGCTCGCGCCCGTGCTCGCGCGCTGGACCGTCGTCCCGGTCGGCGTCATCTTCCGGCCCGCGCGGCCTCGAGGTCTCGGACACGCGATGCAACAGGGGCTGTGGCCGGCGGCCGCGCCGCTCGCCACCGTGATCGCCATGGGCGCGGCCATCGTGTTGTTTGGCGCACCGGGCCTCGTCCTGGTGCTCGTCGCCGCCGTGGGCGCGGTGATCCTCGCGGGCGCCGCCGCGCGCATGCTCGACGGCGTGACCGGCGACGTCTTCGGTGCGGGGATCGAGGTGGCGCAGGTGGTGGTGTGGATGTCGCTGCTCGCCGCCGCGAACAAGGGGTGGATCGCCCCGCTGTTGCTCTCCTAGCGATGGGCGACCTGACGCTGATCACCGGCGGCGCGCGCAGCGGCAAGTCCGCATTCGCTGAACACCTCGCCACCCAGGCCGCGCTCCCCGTCACCTACATCGCCACGCTCGATCCACTCGACGACGAGATGCGTGACCGCGTCGCACGGCACCGGGCGCGACGCCCGGCGTCCTGGCGCACCGTCGAGGCAGGCGCAGACCTCGCCGCCGCCGCGTGCGAGGTGCCGGATGCCGAGATGCTGCTGCTCGACTGCGTAGCGGTGTGGATCTCGAACCGCCTGCTCGCGCTCCGCGACGATGAGCCGACGCCCGCCGTCCTCGCGCCGTTCGAAGAGACGCTGACGCGGGATGTCGCCGCGTTCCTCGACGTGGTGTCCGCGCGCCGCGGACCGTCCATCGTCGTCACGAATGAAGTCGGCGATGGGGTGGTGCCGCCGTACGCGCTCGGACGCGCGTACCGCGATCTCCTCGGGCGAGTGAACCAGCAGGTGTCGCGAGCGGCGGAGCGTGCGTACCTCATCGTCGCGGGCCGGCCGCTCGAGCTTCCGCCGCCATTTTGCTAGCAGACTTATGACCGGGATACCCGTGCCGTTCGCGGCACATGCGAGCCGCGACGCTCGATGGACACGAAACGACCCCGTCTCGAGCTCGGGGTCGTTCGTGCCAGGAACTGACCGAGAACGCTAGTTGGCGCGCAGGTCCCAGGGCTGCAACGTCGCGGTGAGGTTCATGCGCTGGCCGTTGCGCAGCACGGTGATCGTGACGTCCTTGCCCACGTTCGCGTCGTCGATGGCGCGGGCGAGGTCCACGAAGTTCTTCGTCTCCCTGCCCTCGATCGAGACGATCACGTCGCCGCCCTTGCCTGGCGTCGCCGCGGCGCCCGCCGTGCGCGTCGGGGCGGCCTCGGCAGCCACGACCCCGGCACGCGCCGCGGCGGAGGACGGCTGCACCGAGGTCACATAGAGCCCGCGCCCAACGCTGAGCCCGATGTCGCTGGCGATCACCTCGTCCAGCGCGACCACGCTGACGCCGAGCTGCGCGTGTGGGACGGTCTTGCCAGCGATCAGGTCAGGGATCAGCTTCAGCACCGTGTTCGACGGAATCGCGAAGCCGAGCCCCACGAAGAACCGGCCGTTGGGGTTCTCGATCGAGGTGTTGATGCCGACGACCTCGCCGTTCACGTTGAACAACGGGCCACCCGAGTTGCCGGGGTTCACCGCCGCGTCCGTCTGAAGCATGTCGCGGATCGACCGCCCGGTGAACGACGACTGCGTGCTGCGCCCGGTCGCGCTGATGATGCCAGAGGTCACGGTGAACGCCTGGTTGAACGGAGCGCCGACGGCGAAGACGAAGTCGCCCGCGCGCATCACGCTGGAGTCACCCACCGTCGCGGGGGACAGCTTGTCCTTCGGCAGTTCCGACTGGAGCACGGCGAGGTCGCTGCTGGGGTCGGTGCCCAGTACGGTCGCCTTCGCGGCGGTGCCGTCCTCCAGGATCACCTTGAGCACCTTCTGGCCCTCGACGACGTGGTAGTTGGTGACGATGCGGCCATCGCGGTCGAGCACGATGCCCGAGCCGGCGGCGCTCCCGCCCTCGATGAGCACGGTCGATTTGCGGGCGCGGTCGACCGTATCCGCGATGCCGGCGTTGGCGAGCAGCGTCTGCGACCCGGCGACGGTCTTTGCGCCCGCCGCGGGCGCGCTCGTCGAGGCCGCGAGACGCGGGGCCGCCCGGTTGCCGACGCCGGTCGCGACGAACGCGCCGAGGCCCATCGAGGCGACCACGACGAAGACCATCACGAGCGACAGGATCCACGGCTTTCGAGTCATGCGAGTTCTCTCCTCCGCGGCCTCTGACTGGTCTTCGGCCACGTCACCAGACTGCACCGTCATGGTGAACCCTCCATTGAGAAGTCGTGAAGCGAGTGCTAACGCTGCTGCGCCGCACCTCGCACATCCGAGCGGAAATCCATTGGCGCGGCTAGACGCCCCGGAACACCGGCTTCCGCTTCTCGCGGAAGGCCAGCGGCCCCTCTTTGTAGTCCTCGGTCGATTGCACGATCGTCATCGCCGCCTGCGCGGACTCGAGGGCTTCCATGAAGTTCTGGCTCTGCCCGCGGTAGGCGAGGCGCTTCATCAGCTGGATCGCAATCGGCGGTCCGTCCGCAAGCTTCGCGGCATATGCACGCGTCTCCTCGAGGAGCGTGTCGTGTGGCACGACGCGCGAGACGTAGCCGATGCGCAGCGCCTCCTCCGCGTTGAACAGCTCGCCGGACCACATCAACTCCAGCGCCTTCTGGAACCCGACCAGTCGAGGCAGCAGCCACGCGCCGCCATCGCCGGGGATGAGCCCGACGTTCACATACGACATCCCGAAGCGCGCCTGGTCCGAGGCGAACCGGATGTCCGCCATCGACGCCATGTCCATGCCGGCGCCGACCGCCGCGCCGTTCATGGCGGCGAGGTACGGCTTGTCGAGGTACTGGAGCGCCTGCGGGACGCGGTGGACGGAGAACCGGAGCGAGTTGCGGCGCTGCCCGGCGTTGAGGTCGGACAGCAGTACGCGGTCCTCGCTGCCCGTCGCACGGAGGTCGGCGCCGGCGCAGAAGGCGCGGCCCGCGCCGGTGACGATGACGACGCGGACCTCGTCGTCGTCCTGCGAGCGGCGGATCGCTTCGGCCCATTCGTTGAGCATGTTCTCGCTGAACGCGTTCATCCGCTCTGGGCGGTTCAGCGTGATCGTCGCGATGCGGTCGCTGACGTCGTACTCGATCTCCGTGTAATCCACGTCTCCCCCTCTCGTCCGGGTCGAGTCTACTGCCTGCCTGCCGTGGCCGCGCCCGCCTCGGGCTCGCCGCACCGCCGAGGTGACAAGGGCCGAGGGGTGGCGGTACGGTTCGAGGCATGACCACGCAGCGGCGCGCATGGTTCCTGGCCTTCGTGTTGGCATTCACGGTCGTCCCGGCCATCGGATGTCAGCGCGTGGCGAAGATCATCCCGGGCAACGGGCTGACCGGGCGTCCGGGCGCCACGCCGGCGCTCGTCGCGCCGGGGAGCAACGGCACCGCCACGGCGATCGCGGACGCGCAGCTCGCGCAGCTCGCGCAGTCGATCGTGCAGGTGCAGGCAGCGACGCCCAAGGATGGCCAGCCTCAAGTGGCGCGCAGCGGCTCCGGTGTGATCATCGATGTCGACCAGCGGCTCATCCTCACCTCGTACGGCGTCGTTCAGCCATATGGCGCAGACGGCACACCCGCGTACTCGACGATCCTGATCTCCACCAACCGCAAGCTCGGCGACGCGCCGGTCGCGGAGTTCGAGGCCGACCTGGTCGCCGCCGACCCGGCGAACGGGATCGCGGTGCTGCGCGTGATGCGCGACGCCGGATCGGGGTCGCTCTCCTCCGGTCGCTTCAACCTCCCCGCCGTGACCCTCGGCGACGCGAGGACGGCGGCGGCGGGACTCACGCTGCGCGTCTTCGGACACCCCGGCCCGGACGCGAGCAACCGCGGCCAGGTGCTGATCGTGAACAAGGCGAGCGTAACCGGCATTCGCGGCGCGCCCGGGATCACCAACCGCACGTGGCTGAAGACGGATGTGCGGCTGCCGTACGGCGTTTCGGGCGGAGGCGCGTTCAACCAGAGCGGCGCGCTCATCGGCATCCTCGCGCAGGACCGCTACCTCCAGACCGCCGAGGTGGGGCTGCTCCGCCCGCTGGAACTGGCGCTGCCGGTGATCGAGCGCGCGAAGAAGGAGACGGCGAAGTACCAGGTCGCGATCCAGATGCAGACCAACGTGTCGGGCACCTCGAAGCCGCAGCCGACCGAGACGATGTGGATCAGCGCGCCGGTCTTCGGTGCGAACGCGATCCAGAGCGCGTCGACCCGCGACCTGTTCGACTACGGCACCCGCTTCCCCGCCGGCCGGCCCGCGCTCTACTACGAGTACATCCTCGAGGGCGTCCCCGCGAACACGATGATCGAGGAGAAGTGGTTCCTCGACGACGTGCCGCAGGACTCGCTCTCCTCGTCGTACCGCTGGGACGGACGCGGGTTCGCGATCCAGGGCGACCGCATCACCGCCCCCGGCGCCGCCGGGATCCCTCGCGGCCGGTGGCGGATCGAAGTGTGGGCGGGCGGCGCGTTGCGCTCGCAGTCCACGGCGCTCGTCGGCACCGATGCGCGCGAACCGAAGGCGACCGGCGCCGGCGCCGCATCCTCCGCGACGAAGGACGGCAAGCCGCAGGCCGGGCTGTCGGCCGCGTCGACGCAGGCGATCGTGTTCTTCGACTTCACGGGCATGGAAGGCGCGCAGACCGTGGAGTGGCTGGTGTTCAACAACAACCAGCGCATCTACACCTCGCCGACGCTGCGCTGGGACTACGGCGAGAGCGGTCGCGCGTGGATCGGCTACGCCCCCGGCCGCGCCCTCGGCTCCGGCAAGTACGAGTTCGAACTCCACGTGGACGGCCGCGTCCTCGGCGGCATCGCCGCCACGATCCCCTAGCGAGGACCGCGCTCACCAGAGTCTCGTTGGCGAGAGTACTGTTCGAGGTGCTGAGCGGCGCGGCCCACCCGTGCCCTCCCGGCGCGGGAGGGGTTCAGAAGAGAGAACCAAGTGTGAGGCGCAGCTCCTCACACTCCCGGCGGGGTCGCGCGTTTCAGCGCGGACGTCCCGGTGCCGGACGGGGCGGCGTCCGGAGATACTCGGGCCCCCGATGCGAGCAACGCGACCCATCGTCCGTGCGGGGAGCGCGAGGGGCGAAGCCCCTCGCATTTCATCCCCCTTCCCGCGCAGGGAAGGGGGCAGGGGGATGGGCCGCCCCCGCTCAGTCTCCTCGAACAGCACTCCCGCCAACGAGACTCCGCCGACGGTGCGTCCTCGATCACCCCGCTACTTGATCTGCTTCGTGTCGTAGAGGCGGTCGACGATCGAGAGGTCGTACGCCTGCTTCGCGTCCATCGTTCGGGGCAGGATCTTGAAACCGGTGAGCAGGTCGGCGAGGTCCTGCCAGTCCTTCGCGGAGGCGCGACCGATGCCGTTCGCGTTCTTCGCGTTGTCCAGGTCGACGCCCAGCAGGAAGCGCTGGTGCGTCGGCTCCGCGCCTTTCGCGTACTTCAGCGTGATCTCGATCGCCGCATCCGGGTTCGCCTCGATCCACTTCGTCGCGCGCAGGCCCGCGCGCAGGAAGCGCTCCGTGACGTCCGCACGCTGCTTCACCGTGTCCTGGTGCGCGAGGTATGCGATGCCGAGCGTCGGCACCTTGAAGTCGTGCGGGTCGAGGACCGTGATCGCCACGCCGGCCTTGCGGATCGTGTCCGGCTCGTTGCTCAGGAAGACCGGGTAGACCTCGACCTTCTTCTCGATGAACTCGCGCGGGTCGAAGCCGACGCTGACGAGCTTGATGTCGTTCCTCGTCAGGCCGACGCTCTTCAACATCCCCTCGAGCTCCGCCGGCACGACACCGGCCTTGAAGCCGACGGTGCGTCCTTTGAAGTCCGCCGGCGTCTTGATGCCGGAGTCGGCACGCACGACGTAGCCCTGGTCGCCGCGCTGTCCGAACAGCGCGATCGCCGCCGTCGGCAAGCCCTCGTCGCTGCGACGAAGCGCCTGCGAAGCGGTCCCCGTCACGAAGTCGACGTCCTTGTTCAGCAGCAGCTTGAGGTGCTCGTCCTGGCCCGAGGAGTGACGGATGTCCACCTCGAGCCGCTCTTCAGCGAAGAAGCCCTTCTCCTGCGCCACGTACACCGCAACGAACGGCAGGTTCGCCTGCGGCGTGAAGCCCGCCATGAACCGAACCTTCTCGATGGGCTTCGGCGTCGCGGTGGCTGACCCGGCCGCGGCCGAGGCACCCGCCGTGGCAGTGGCGCTCGTCGGCACGGGGGACTTCGAGCACCCCGCGAGCACTGCGGTGAGTGCGAACGCGAGCACAACAAGAGTTAGACGGGAAGCCCGTCGAGGAAACGCGAACGAAGACATGAACGCACCCCGGTCAATTCCGGTGCGTGCATCCGCACTTGGTACGGGCGCTACACGCGATTGTGCTGATCGAGGTACGCATCCGCGCGGTGCGCGCGGGCACTACGTGCCTCGGTATGAGTCGTGCCAGTCCAGCACGCGACGCTCAACATACGAGACGCCGACGGTGAGCGAAACCCCCAGCCCCGCCAGCACGATCACCGCCCCGAACAGCGCGGGTGTGTCGAAGTCCCCGTTCGCAACGAGGATCAACTGCCCCATGCCCGAGGCCCCCGACAGGAACTCCGCGACGACCGCGCCGACCAGCGACAGCGGGACGCAGATGCGGAGCGCGGCAAACAAGTACGGCAGCGACGAGGGCAGTCGCAGTCGCCAGAAGATCTGCGACCTCGACGCGTGGAGAGCGCGCAGGAAGTCGTGCGCGGCGGGGTCGATGCTGCGCAGGCCGATGACCGTGTTCACCAGCACGGGGAAGAACGTGATCAGCGCGGCGATCAGCACACGCGGCCAGATGCCGAACCCGAACCAGATCAGGAACAGCGGGTACACCGCGACGATCGGCATCACCTTCAACAGCAGCGCCGGCGGATACAGCGCACGCTCGAGCGCCCGCGAGTGCGCCATGACCACGCCGAGGGCGAACGCGCCGACGGTGGCGAACAGCAGTCCGCCGATCGCCGCACTCAACGAAGTCACGGCGGCATCGATGTAGCGCATGGGCTCCTCGACCAGCGCGATCACGACGGCGGACGGCGGCGGCAGCAGGTACCGCTTCACCTGCGCGAGGCGCACCCACGCCTCCCACCCGCCGAGGATCGCGGCGAAGACGAGCACGGGCAGCAGCGACACGATCAGCGAGTCGCGTGGAGTCGCAGCGTCACGGCTCACGCCGGGATGAAGGTCGGGCAGGTCGCTCACCTCGCGCGTCACGAGCGGGCACCCGCACTGCCCGCGCCAGAACGGAGTGCGCCGCGCACCTCGGCGGCGAGGGCGACGAAGCGCGGCGTCGAGGTGAGCGCATCAGTGCGCGGTCGCGGCAGGTCGATCGCGATGTCGGCGACGATGCGGCCCGGCGATCCGCTCATCACGACCACGCGGTCGGAGAGCAGCACGGCCTCGTGGATCGCATGCGTGACGAACAACACGGCGATGCGCTCGCGCTCCCACAGCGCGAGGAGCTCGAGACGCAGGTCTTCCCTCGACAGCTCGTCCAGTGCGCCGAACGGCTCGTCCATCAGCAGCAGCCGCGGCCGGTGCGCGAGCGCCCGCGCGAGGGCAACGCGCTGCCGCATGCCGCCCGAGAGCTGTCCCGGCCGGTAGCGCGCGAACCGTGCGATGCCGACGCGCTCCAGCAGCGCGGGCACATCGGCGGTGGCGCCGGTGACCTCGAGGGGGAGCCGCACGTTCGCCTCGACGCTGCGCCAGGGCAGCAGGCCGGGGTCCTGCGTGACGAGGCCGATCGCGTGCTCCCGCTGCGCCTGCTCCGGCGCGCCACCGAGCACACGCACCTCGCCGCCGGTCGCGGCGAGTAGGCCCGCGACGGCGCGGAGCAGCGTGGTCTTGCCGCACCCCGACGGCCCGACGATCGACACGAACTCGCCTGCCTCGACGCGCAGGTCGGCGCCCTCGAGCGCCACGACCTCCCCGGCGGTCGAGGCATAGCGATGCGACAGCGCGCGCACGTCGATGGCGGGCACGGCAGCTTCGCCCGCATCTGCGTCGGGGGCGATCAGGGGCGAGGTGTCGGTCAGGGCCAAGGCGGGGCTTTCCAGTGGGTGGCGCGGGCTGCGACCATAGCGGCCCTCGGCGCGCCGCCAATGCGGCTTTGGCGCTACGGAGGACGCGACGAGTTCCAGTCCTCGCTCCCTGGATTACCGGGGGCGCGCGAGTACGCACATGGAGGATACATGCCCCACACTATCGCGCTCATCGGCGGCACCGGACCGGAGGGGCGCGGCCTCGCGACCCGCTTCGCGCTTGCGGGGCACCGGGTGATCATCGGCAGCCGGGACGCCGAACGCGGGGTGGCCGCCGGCACGGAGCTCGCCGCCGCACTGGGCCGCGACAACGTGGAGGGCGCGGGCAACGACGCTGCCGCCGCCGCCGCGAACATCATCGTCGTCGTCGTCCCGTACTCGGCGCACCGCGCCACCCTCGAGGGCCTGCGCGAGCACCTCGCCGGGAAGATCGTCGTGGACGCCGTCGTACCGATGGTCTTCGACCGCGGCCCCCGCCCCGTGGACGTGGAGGCCGGCTCCGCCACCGAGGAAGCTGCAGAGATCCTCAAGGACACGGGTGCGAAGGTCCTCGGCGCGTTCCACAACCTGTCGGCGGAGGTGCTGCTGGAGCCGGAGACGCCCGTGAACGCGGACGTGCTCGTGACCGGCGCGGACGCCGACGCGAAGCAGGTGATCATGGACCTCGCGGGCGAGATCGCGGGCGTGCGCGGCGTCGATGCCGGCCCGCTGCGCTTCTCGCACTTCATCGAGGGCATTACCATCCTGCTCGTCGGCATCAACGGCCGGTACAAGGCCCACGCGGGCGTCCACATCGCCGGTCTGGATCACTAGCAGAAGCTCGAAGCCCGAAGGTCTGGGCGCGCGTGCCGGGTATCCCGGCATTCGCGCGCGAAAGAGAGCGCCAGCACATGCCCGCACCGGAGTTCCGCGTCATCGGCGTCACCGGCATGCCGATGGTGCAGGAAGATGACGACCTCGCGCAGCAGATCGTGGACGCCGCGAACGCGCAGGGCACGCCCCTCGCCGATGGCGACATCATCGCCGTGACACAGCGCATCGTCTCGAAGGCCGAGGGGCGCGTGTACCCCCTCGACGACTTCCCCCCGAGCGACTTCGCGCGCGCCTTCGCGGAGCGCACGGAGAAGGACCCGCGCGTCGTCGAGGCCGTCCTGCGCGAGTCGAAGCGGATCATCCGGCAGGTCGGCGCGGTGCTGATCACCGAGACGCACCACGGCTTCAAGATGGCGAACGCAGGCGTCGACGCCTCGAACGTCGGCGGCATGGACCTCGTGTGCCTGCTGCCGGTCGACCCCGACCTCTCGTGCCGCAACATCCGCGACGGCATCCAGCGCATCGCGGGCGTCGATGTGGCGATCGTCATGACGGACACCTTCGGCCGGCCGTGGCGCCTCGGCCAGACGAACATCGCGATCGGCGTCGCGGGCATGCACCCGATGCGCGACTACATCGGCATGACCGACCTGGACGGCCACATCCTGCGCGTCACGCTCATCTGCGTGGCGGACGAGGTGGCCGGCGCCGCCGAGATGGTCATGGGCAAGCTGGACGCCATCCCGGTCGCCATCGTGCGGGGGTACGAGTACGAGCACGGCGAGGGCTACGCCTCCGAGATCGTCCGCGAGATGCCGCTCGACCTCTTCCCGTAGCGCAGATTCGCCACCTCGACGTGCCTCGCGCTCGGCCCCTACGATGGGCGGCGAGGCGGTGGATGAAGGATCTCGGTCTACGCGAGGACGAGGAAGAGCCGGAGGACATCGGTCCGCCGGAGCATGTCCGGCGTCTCGACCCCGATCGCTCCGTGACCCCCACCGCGCTGCTCAAGGACGCGCTCGTCGATGACGACGACCCGCGGTTTCCTCGATGGCTCCCTCTCCCCGGGGTCGCCCTCGCACTCGGCTGGGCCGGCTTCACCGCCGCCACCGCCGGGGCCGACTTCCTTCAGGCCGTGGTGTGGCCGGGCGCGGGCATCTTCGCGCTGACCACCGTGGCGACCTGGCTGGGCTGGCAACTCGAGCTCGAATAGCGTCGCGCGCCACCTCGCGCGAACCGGGGATCAGACTGTGCTTCACGTCATCTTCGGCGACGACGAGTTCCGCGCCTCCGAGGCACTGCGCGCCCTGAAGGCGGCGATCGACACCGACGGATCGCTGGCGACGAACACCAACGTGCTCCCCGCCCGCGGCCTGACACCGCAGACACTGATCCAGAACGCCGCCGCGATGCCGTTCCTCTCGCCCGCGCGCCTCGTAATCGTCGAGGGGCTCCTGTCCTCGCTCGGCAGCCGCCGCGGCGTCGTCGAGGCATGGCAGCAGGTCGTCGACTTCATCCCGCAGATGCCCGACTGCAACCACCTCGTCCTCCTCGAACCGCCGAGGAAGCGCGACGACCGCGGGCGTGGGGTCGGCGGGTCGCCGCTGCTCGCCGCGTTCCGTGCAGCGGCACCCGACACCGTCACGGTGACCGAGCTCAACGAGCTGAAGACGTGGGCCCGCGGCGGCCCAAGCGAGGTCGTGCGCTGGCTGCAGGACCGTGCCGTGCAGCGAGGCATCTCGATCGACCCGCGCGCGATCGAGGCGCTCGCTGACCTCGTGGGCGCAAACCTCCGCGCGCTCGCCAGCGAGCTCGACAAGCTCGCGATGTACGCGGGCGACCGGCCGATCACCGCGGACGACGTGCGCGTGCTCACTCCGCAGGCGCGCGAGGAGCGCATCTTCGACCTCGTCGACGCGGTGGTGGAGGGGCGCGCTGCCGACGCGCTGCGCCTGCTGCGCCGCATGCGCGAGGACGGTTCGGAGAGCGCGTCGCACCTGTTCTCGCTGATCGCGCGCCAGCTGCGGATGATGGTGCGCGCCGCCGAACTGATCGAGGGCCACGCGCCGCCCGAGGCGATCTCGAGCGCGACCGGGGCACGCGGCTACCCGCTGGAGAAGCTCACGCGGCAGGCACGCGCGGCGGGGCGGGTCGCCTCCGAGGCGTCGCTGCGCGCCGTGGAGCACAGCGACCACTCCGTGAAGACCGGCCGCCTCGACGACGATCTCGCCCTCGAGCTGCTCGTCGTCCGCCTCGCCGACCTCGCCCCCCGCGGCGCCCGCGCGCGCAGGTAGCGCCGAGGGGCGTCGCCGCGGCGGTCAGCACAGCCTCGTCGCCGAGTGGTGTTCGAGTGAGGAGGCGCGGCCTAGGTCTGCGCTTCCTGGCGATCCACGCTCATCGGGTTGTAGCAGGCGACCCGATGGTCCGGCACACCGGTGTCCGCGGCGTCGAGGCCCGGCGCATCCTCCACTCGGCAGCGCGAGATCGCCTTCGAGCAGCGCGGCAGGAACGGACACTCCGGGCCGATCGACGCAAGGTCGGGCGGCTGCCCGCGCATCGGCACGAGCTGACCACGACGGGCGATCGACGGCAGGCTCTGCAGCAGCCCGAACGTGTAGGGATGGCGCGGCTGCCGGAAGATCGTGCGCACGTCGCCGGTCTCCACCACCGTGCCCGCGTACATCACCGCCACCCGGTCGGCGAGGCGCGCGACCACGCCGAAATCATGCGTGATCAGCAGCACCCCCGCCCCCGCGTTGCGCAGGTCCTCGAGCTTGTCGAGCGTCTCCATGCGCACCGCAGGGTCGAGGGATGACGTCGGCTCGTCCGCGATGATCACCGAGGGGTTCAACGCGGTCGCCATGGCGATCATCACCCGCTGCGCCATGCCGCCGGAAAGCTGGAACGGGTACGCCTCCGCGATGCGCTCGGGGTCCGGCAGCACCGTCCGGAGCACCGCGAGCGCCGCCTCCCGCGCGGCGTGCTGGTCCATGCCCCGGTGCGCGCGGTAGACCTCGGCGAGCTGGTCGCCGATCGCGAGCGTCGGGGTAAGGGAGGCAAGCGCGTTCTGGAAGATGATCGCGATCTCTTCGCCGCGCACACGGCGGAGCTCCTCGGCGGACATGCTCTGCACGGACGTACCGCGATACCGGATGTCGCCCTCGATGTCCGCTTGCTGCGGCAGCAACCCGAGGATCGCCTGAGCAACGGTGGTCTTCCCGGCCGCGGACTCCCCGACCAGCGCGAGGACCTCGCCGGCATGCAGATCGAACGTGACGTCGCGCACAGCGGGCAGGACGCCATCGCCGGTGCGATACGACGCTGTGAGACCCCGGACGGCCAGCAGCGGTGGGTTCTGGACGGTCACAATCCCCAGCCTACACCTCGCCCCGATGCGGTCGAGACGCCTCGAGGTGGCGCGGTGCGACGGGTGGACGGGAGAGCAGCGGCATGCGGACGGACGAACATTGGAGGTTCAACCGCGGGGCGGCCCACCCAAGAGGGCTTCGCCCGTTGAGGATCCCGATCCTCGGAAACGGCTCCGCCGGGGAGTGTGAGGGGCGCAGCTCCCCACGCTTGGTTCTCTGCTTCTCACCCTCCCCGCGTACGGAGGAACAGGGGTGGGCCGCTACACGCTGCCACCTCGACGCCGCTCGCAACGTCGACGGGCACGCCGGGCGCAGCCGCCCCACGTACCTCGGAACCGCACGAGGACTAGAAGGCGCGGATGGTGGCGACCACGCGGCCCTGGACGCGCACGTTCGTCGCGTCCTCGTAGATCGGCTCCATCGTGGAGTTCATCGGCTGCAGGCGCACCTTTGCGCCCTCCGGGTACCAGCGCTTGAGCGTGGTCTCGGCCCGGTCCTCGATCCATGCGGCGACCATCTCGCCCGGATCGGCGACCTCGCGCGGCTCGAGGACGACGATGTCGCCATCGTTGATCAGCGCGTCGATCATCGAGGTGCCCTGCACGCGCAGGGCGTACAGGTTGCCGCGCCCGCGCGCCTGCTCCTCGGTCAGTTCGATGAGCTCCTCGGGCGCCGCCTGGTCGGGGTGCGCGGGGATCGGGATGCCGGCGGCGATGCGGCCGAGCAGCGGCACGGCGACCGTGCGGCGGCGGCGCTCACCGGAGCCATTGAGCAGCTCGATCGCCCGCGAGACCTCGCGGTCGCGGCGGATCAGGCCCTTCTCCTCGAGGCGCTTCAGGTTGTAGTCGACAACCGAGGTCGAGGAGATGTTGCAGCCGGTCTGGATGTCGCGGATGGAGGGCGGGTAGTCGTGCTCGGCGATGAACGTCTCCAGGAAGTCGACGATCAGTTGCTGCTTGTCCGACAGTCCCTCGGGCATCTCGCGCGCTCCTTCGATCCGCGTGGCCGCGACCGTCGAGGTAACGACATCACGCGATGACCCGGCAGCGACCGCTATTCGATCGCATCCGGGTACATATGTTCTGTTCGGAACATACGGGCTTATCCACAACCCGTCAAGCGTGGATGACACCGGTCCCGATCCGCTTGCGGCCCCTCCCCTCTCGCGGGAGAGGGTTGGGGGGGGACTCCCCTTCCCTGCTCTCGCCCGTCCGCCGACGACCGCGGGCTACGATGATGTCCTGATATGACAACGCCCTTCGGGGGTTTGGGGAGGCACCGTGGGCGCAGGACTCGAGGATCTCTTCGGCAACGAGCGTCCCGGCGAGCCAGACGAGGCGAATGGCGAGTTCCGCCGCGCGCTCGTCGTGGCTGCGCACCCGGACGACGCCGACTTTGGCGCGGCGGGTGTCTCGGCGCTGCTCGCGCGCGCGGGATGGCACGTCCGCTACCTCGTCGCCACCGATGGGTCGAAGGGTTCCGACGACCCCTCGTTCACGCCGGCGCGCCTCGTCGCGACGCGCGAGCAGGAGCAGCGCGACGCCGCAGCGCTCCTGGGCGTGACGGACGTGCGCTTCCTCCACTTCACGGACGGCGAACTGGTCGCGGGGCGCGCGCTCCTCGGCGCGATCGTGCGCGAGATCCGGGAGTTCCAACCGTACGCCGTGTACACGCACGACCCGGAGCCGGTGATCATCCGCAACTCGTTTGTGAACCACAGCGACCACCGCGCGACCGGCCTCGCGACGGTGGACGCCGTGTACCCCGCCGCACGCGACCGCCTCAACTTCCCCGAGCATATCGAGGCAGGCCTGCCCACGCACAAGGTGCGCGAGCTCTACCTGTGGGGCGCGAACGAGCCCAACTTCGACGTGGACATCTCGGAGATCCTGGAGCTGAAGATCGAGGCGCTGCTGGCGCACCCCAGCCAGTTCCCGACCGACGACGCGTTCATCACCAGGATGCGCACGTTCTGGCGCGAGCCCGACGGACGCTCACTGGAGCGCTTCCGCCGCGTGGTGATGTTCTTCTAGCGTCGACGACGGTCGAGGAAGCGCGCAGCGATGGCGATCCCCTTCCCTCCTCGCTTCTGCCAGCGGTGCGGGCGTCCGATGCCGGCGCCCGCGCCACATGTCGTGCTGCGCTGCACCGACGAGGGGTGCGGCTGGGCGTGGTATCGCGACCCGAAGGTCGCAGTGGGCGTGGTCGTCGAGGACATCGAGGGGCACATCCTGCTGGTGAAGCGGAACCACGAGCCGCGCATGGGCCAGTGGGCGTTCCCCTCCGGCTTTGTCGATGCGGGCGAGGTGCTCGAGGTCGCCGCCGCGCGCGAGGTGCGCGAGGAGACCGGCGTGGAGGTGAGCGTGGAGGCGCTGCTCGGCGCGTACAGCGAGGCGGGGGAGACGGTGATCTTCATCGCGTACGCTGGACGTATCGTGAGCGGCACGGCCGCCCCGGGGGACGAGGCGATCGAGGTCGCGTGGTTCGGCCCGGACGACCTCCCGCCGCTCGCCTTCGCGCACGATGGCGACGTGATCGCGGCGTGGCAGAGGTATCGCCAAGAGGCAGCCGCTCTCCGAGGAGATGGATCGTGACCGAGTCCTCGACGCCCGCAGACCACGACCAGCACGCGCAGGCACACACCCCAGAAGCGGTGCGCGCCACGATCACGCTGCTCCAGCGCCGCGGCATCGAAGCCGAGGTGCTGATCCCGCTGATCCGCCGCATGGAGCAGGAGCTGGGCCGCGATGAGGCCCACCGCATCGCACGCGAGACGATCGAGGGCATCGCGCGCGAGCAGGGAGCGGCCGTCGCCGAGGCGCTGCAGCGCAGCGACCTCGAGGGGTTCCACCACGTGAAGGACACGTGGAGCGGCGCCGGCGGCGATCTTCAGATCGAGACGCTGCGCGAGGACGCCGAGGGGCTCGAGTTCAACGTCGTCGGCTGTCGCTTCGCGGAGATGTACCGCCGCATGGGCGCCACCGACCTGGGCTTCATCCTCTCGTGCAGTCGCGACTTCGCCCTGTCCGAGGGCTACTCCGACGACCTGCATCTCGAGCGCCGCCAGACAATGATGCAGGGCGCGCCCTTCTGCGACTTCCGCTACCGCCTCGCGCACGCCTCGACCGATGACGCCGCGCCGGTCGAGGAGCCGCGGCCCGCGGCCGAGTCCGACGCACCGTCCGAGGAGACGCCGCACGAGCCGGCCGCCGAGCCGACCGACCTCGAACGCTTCGAGCGGAAAGCCGTGCGCGTCGGCGGCATCCTCGGGCGGATGGCGAAGAACATCGCCGCCCGCGCGCAGCCGGCAGTGGAACGTGGCGTTGAGCGGGCGCGCGCCGCCGCCGAGGCCGCCGCACCGCACGTCGAGCGCGCCGCGCAGCAGGCGAAGGACTACGCCCAGACGCACGACGAGCAGATCAGGCGCGTCGCGGAGACGGGCGCGCGCATGGCCGCCGACCGCATCGTCCCGCCCGTGCTGCGGCCGATGGTGAACGCCGCCGAACAGGAGCTCCGCCGTCCCAGCGCCCCGCGCGAGGACGCTCCGGATGAGGGCAGCGCCCTGCCGCACGACGACGACGCGTCGCCTGGCACGACGAGGTAGCGCGCGGCGACAGCCGTTTGCGACGGAGCGGCAACGCGATCACCTCCACGGTTGCCCTCCACGCACCGTCGAGGCTGCTGCAATGGGTTCCCGCCCCTGGTCACCATCACGCAGGAGCCGTCCGATGAATGAATCCGATTCGACCGAGCGCACCCCGTGGTGGCGCGAAGACGGGGCGCCGACGGTGCACCTCGAGTGCATCACCGGCGCGAACACCCGCACGTTTGACGCCAACATCGTCTTCTCCGCACCGGTCCGGAACGTCGAGCTGAGGACGCGTGGCGTGGAGGGCGGCAACGAGGAGTGGTTCGTCCCCGAGCACTCGAAGCACGGCAGTGATGGGCCTGTCTCGGTACCGGTGGGGCACCTGACGCTGCCGGAGCACAACGACGACTCGTTCGAGATCGAGACGCGGTTTACGTGGAACGAGGGGGAACGCCGGGTCGTGTTCCAGAACTCGGTCGCCGAGTTCCTGAGGACGAGCACGGCGTCGATCATCGAACGTCGCTAGTCCGCGAGCCTCCAGCGCTGCCCCGTTACAGCGTCTGCGGGGTGGGGCAGACGACGGGAGTCGCGGGGAGGCGCGTGGCGAAGGCGTCGCCCGCCTCGCGCAGCTCGGTCTCGTCGAGGTGGGACTGGAGCCACTCGAACAGATCGCGCTCTTCCCAGCGGATGTGCGCCCCGAGGAGCGAGCCGAAGCGCGTCAACGCAGCGTGGCGGTCGGTGTGGCCGCTCCCGTTGCGCACGACCGTGATCGCCTCGTCCAGCTCGCGGTGCTCGCGCTGGAGCCGGCCGGCGAGCGCGAGACCCTCGTCGCCGCGGGCCGCGATGCGCGAGAGCAGCGCCTCGTTCTCCGCCTCGATATGCGGCTGCAGACCGGCGCTCCAGAAGCGCACGGCATCGTTGATCAGCGCGGTCGCCGCGCGGTCATCCGCGCGCGGCAGTTCGCGCTGGATGCGCAGCGCCAGCACCAGCGCGTGGTGGTGATCGCGGGAGAGCCGTACGAGCCGGTCGTCACGTGCCATGCATGGAGTATAGGGAGCGATCCCGGCGGGCTCGTCGCAGAGACGGCACGCGAGCGTTGCGCCCTCGCGCTATTCGGATGCTATTCGGGGCGCAGCCGCAGCCCCAGTACGTCGCCCAGCTCGATGAGCGTGGCGACGCCCGTGTCGCCCGCGACCATCCCTGTCTCGATGTCGCGCGCGACGCCGAGGAGCACCTCGATCGCGCGCGGGGTGTCCAGGTCGTCGTCCATCGCGTCCTGGAACTCGACGCGGCGGGGCTGCACGCGCAGCGCGTCCGGCGGACCGCCGGGAGCGCGGGCGGCACGTTCGAGGAGCCGCGCGGACTCCTCCCAGCGGTTCAGCGCATCCTCGTCGAAATCGCGGTCGTCCCGGTAGCGCGCGGAGAGCATCAGCAGGCGGATGCCGTTCCCGGTGTGGCCGCGCTCGATCAGCTCGCTGACCTTCACGAGGTTGCCGAGCGACTTGGACATCTTCTCGCCGGCGAGGCCGACCGTGCCGTTGTGCATCCAGACCTTGACGTACGGCGCCTCGGCGGTGGCGCACTCGGACTGGACGATCTCGGAGTCATGGTGCGGGTAGCGCAGGTCCTTGCCGCCGCCGTGGATGTCGAGGCGGGCGCCGAGCGCCTTCTGAGCCATCGCGGAGCACTCGATGTGCCACCCCGGGCGGCCGTAGCCCCAGGGCGAGTCGAACGTCGCACCCTCGTCGGTGCAGGGCTGCCATACGAGGAAGTCGAGCGGGTGGCGCTTGAGCTCCGCCGGCTCCGCCGGCATGGAGTCACTACGGAACGTCAGCAACTGCTCCAGCGACAGCCCCGCGAGCGCGCCGAACTTCGGCGCGGTCGTCACGTCGAAGAAGACGTACCCATCCACCTCGTACGCGTTGCCGCGTTCGATGAGGCGCTCCACCATCGCGATGATCTCGGGGATGGTCTCGGAGACGCGCGGGTAGGCCTCGGGGCGCTGGACGTTCAGCGCGTCCATCTCGTGGAGGTAGATCGCGTGGTTGCGGTCGGTCAGCTCCGCGATGCTGATGCCCAACTCGCGCGACTTCCGCACCATGTCGTCGTCGACGTCGGTGATGTTCTGGATGTGGTGGACCTCGTACGCGTTGAACTCGAGCCAGCGGCGCAGCGTGTCAAACGCGACGGCGACCAGCGCGTGGCCGAGGTGGCCGACGTCGTACGGCGTGATGCCGCAGACGTACATGGAGACCTCGCGCTCGCGGATCGGCTCGAACGGCTCGATGGTCCGGGTGAGGCTGTTGTAGAGGTGCAGGTCGTCGTGGCGGTGTGGCTGCAGCAGCGGAGGGCTCCGGTCGTTCCGGTCGCGGTGTCCAACGGCCGTCGCGAGATGCGCGTCGCCGAGGCCCGGCGTCGACCTCGCTGAACCAGCGGGGCGGCGTCAGAGCCGCGCCATCGTACCACCAGCCTCCGGACGGGCGACCTCGCCGGGCCCGAGACGCAGAACGCCCCCGGGATATCCCGGGGGCGTTCCACCGTCCTGCCGAGTGGCGGGACTAGGCCTTCTTCGCAGCTCGCTTCGCAGCGGGCTTCGCGGCCGTGCGCTTCGCAGCGGGCTTCGCAGCTCGCTTCGCAGCGGGCTTCGCGGCCGTGCGCTTCGCAGCGGGCTTTGCAGCCGTCCGCTTCGCAGCGGGCTTCGCGGCGGTGCGCTTCGCAGCGGGCTTCGCAGCCGTGCGCTTCGCAGCGGGCTTCGCGGCGGTTCGCTTCGCCGCGGGCTTCGCGGCTACGCGCTTCGCAGCGGGCTTCGCAGCCGTTCGCTTCGCAGCGGGCTTCGCAGCTGTTCGCTTCGCAGCGGGCTTCGCAGCCGTCCGCTTCGCAGCGGGCTTCGCAGCCGTCCGCTTCGCAGCGGGCTTCGCGGCGGTTCGCTTCGCCGCGGGCTTCGCGGCTACGCGCTTCGCAGCGGGCTTCGCAGCAGCACGCTTCGCAGCGGGCTTCGCAGCAGCGCGCTTCGCAGCGGGCTTCTTTGCAGCAGGCTTCTTTGCAGCGACCATTTGTTTGCACCTCACAGAACACATGGCCCCGGTTGTTGGCGAAATGCTAACACGGATGCACTTACCAACAAGTGTCAACAGTGTTGATTGAGTGATTTTTTCGCGAGCGCAACGTGTCATCGACGGTGTGTGATCGCCTGCATCGAGGCGCGTGATCGCGGATGCATCCCGGTGCATCGACGTCGATCGCGGACTGTCGACAACGTGCGGACAGCGCGTGCATATCGCGTTGCATCGATGGCCCCCGAAGGATCGCGCGCACAGATCGTGGTCGTCAGCGCAGCGATCAACGCGTGACGAGACGACGAAGGTCGCGCGAGCAACTACCCGGATCGCCAGTATTGGCGCGGCTTCGCGGGCGTGTGACGCGCGGGGCTGGTAGCATCCGCCACACGAGTCGAGATGAACCGGGAGGTCGAGCGATGCGCACAATGCGAGCACATGTCAGCCGCATCACCTCGACCGCGCGCCCCGGTGCACGCCTTTCGCGCGTTGACTCCACGCGACTCGTCAGCTCGCTCACGTCGATTGCAGGCATCGCAACGCTGTCACAATGCGCGATCCGGCCGTCAGAGCCGCTGGAAAAAAATTCTTGCGATCGGCGGTCAGAACGACCCCCGCGAGGGTGATCGCGCCGCGCTTCCGATCTCGTACGCGCTCGACGCGCGCACGATCTCATCGAGCAGGCGCGGTCGATCGATCGCGTCCAGCGCGACAAAGGTCGGCAACGTAGCATCGGTCACAGCGCGCACGCACGGCGCGATCGGCTTCGCCGATCCCATGGTCCGAGGCACGTAGGCCTTGAGTCCCACCCTCACAATCGCCCTGCTGCAACTGCGGGCCTTCGACCTCGCGGATCACGACCAGGCCTGGGCCGAGTTACTGCGACGCATCGACGACGCGGCGGCGGAGACACCGCGCCTGATCGTCGCCCCGGAGGGGTCATACCCTGCCACGATCCTCGGATCGCGCGATGCATACTCCGCCGCGCCGCTGCGCGGCGACGCCGAAGTGCTCGCGACGCTTGGCGACCGCGCCCGGCGGCACGCGTGCTACCTCGCCGTGGGGCTCGTCCTGCATGACGCGTTCGGCGCGCCGCAGAACGCCGCTGTGCTGATCGCGCCGGGCGGCGCGGTGATCGCCCGCGCCACCGAGAGCACGCCCGCCTCGTGGTTCGTGGAGGGCCAGGGCCCCGTGACGGCCCTGGTGGACGACACGCGCATCGCGCTGTTCGCCGGCGCGGATGCCCTCGCCCCTTCGCGCGTGGCGACCGCTGTCGAGGACGGCGCGCGCGTCCTCGTCAGCACCGGTGCCGCGACGACGTGGGGACGGGAGCTCGACCGGCTCCCGGAGCCGGAGGCGCACCTGCGGCTCGCGGCGCGTGCGGTGGAGAGCGGGACGTGGGCCGTGACGCCGTCCAAGGTCGGCGTCGAGGCGGCAAGTCGCGTGTACGGCGGTCGCGCCGGCGTGGTCTCACCGGGCGGCATCTGGGTCGTACGCGCCCCCGGCGACCGTCCCGGTATCGCGCTCCATACGCTCGACCTCGAGGCCGCGTCGGGGCCATCGGTCATCGCGCTCGCCGGGACGCCGATCGCCGCGCCCGAGTCCGTGCGCCTGGCGGTGCTCGCGGTCGCGCCGACGCCATCCGTCGTCGACCTGATGGAGGGTCTCCGCGCGGTGGTGCGCTCCGCATCGGCACAGGGTGCAAGGCTCCTCGTGCTGCCCGACCTCGCCGGCGCGGAGACGCGCGCGATCACCAGCACGGAATCGCTGCCGTTGCTCGAGGCGCTCTCCGCCGAGACGCGGACAATCCTCGCCGTCGCGCTCGCGGAACGCGGGAACGGCGAGACGTTCAAGACCGCCTATCTGATCGATCGAGGCACGACCGCCGCATGGCACCGCCAGTCTGTGCTCCGCGCGGAGGAGCGCGCCGCCGGGTTCACCGAAGGCGCGGCGCCACCGCCGGTCGTCGTGACCTCGGTGGGTGGGATCGGCCTGCTGTGCGGTGCCGAGGGCCTCGTGCCGTCGCTCGCCGACGGGCTCGTCGAGCGCGGCGCATCGCTGCTCGCCTGGTGCGCGGGTGACCTTGGCGTCGCGGTCGAGCCGCTCGCCCGCACGCGGGCGATCGAGGTGCATCGGACGGTGATCGCCGCGGGGGTAGTGGGCACGAACGGCGGCGGCAGCATCATCGACGCACGCGGCGCGATCCTCGCCACCACCGTCGATGGTCACGCGATGGCCGCGATCGCGGACCGCCGGCTGGGACGCCGGTAACTCAACGCCTTCGTCTTTCCTGGGCCTCATGCCGGGATACTCGGCCCGGCCCGCTCCCGACCCGCGGGCACCGACAGGCGAACCTGCGGAATGCAGCGGGAGACTCGATCAGTCCCAGATCTTGCGGCGCGCCAGGCAGTGCGCGCACATGATCATGACCAGCTTGCGCGGCGGGTCGTAGCGCTGCTCGACCACGTTGCCGGCCTTCAGGTGCTCTTCGCAGAAGCGGAGATTGCAGCGCTGGCAGAGGTGCTGCATCCGCTCGGTGCAGTCGTCCTCGGCGCACATCGCGACGGTGTTCGGACCGCTGTGCGCGACGACCCAGTTGCGATGATCGCGCACGTCCGAGTACTTCGTCTGGCACGCGGAGCGCGAGCAGACCTCGTGGTATTCGGGGCCCAGCTCGCCGTGCTGGTCGCAGAACGGCGCGCCGCAGTAGACGCACTGGCCGATGGCCGTGCCGCTGCACGAGCGACGCAGAAATCCACCACCGAACGTGCAGGTGCCTTCGATGAGCACAGATCCACCGCCGTTGGACAGGAGAGTTGTGTCTGAGATGCGCATCGGAGGGACGCGCGCTACTTCGGACCGAGCGATCATTCCGCAGTCAGCGGAGGATCGAGATTAGGGTTTCCCCCCGGGTGCGCCGCTCTGAATGCGTACAACGACCTGGATATACGCTGAGTCGCCTTCAAACTGGTCAATCGCGACCTGCCCGGTGAGGCCCTGCGCCTGGTTGGCGATCTGCAGCTGCGTCGCGAAGCCCTGCGGCGTGTCGCTGACGATCTGCCAGCCGGCCGCCTTCAGCCCGTCGCGCACGCGGTTCGCGACCGCGGCGGCGGGGTCCTTCGACACGAGCCGCAGGTTGTACGCGCGGCCGCCCTGGACCTGCCCGGTGGCGTAGTCGACCACCGTGAGTCCCTGCCACGCCTGGGCGGCCGGGAAGCTCGACGGCACCGCGAGCGGCGGCTGCGGCGCCACGAACGCGGTCGCACCCTGCGCCTGATCCGGCGACGGGCTCTGGGCGAGGAGGTACGCGACGGTCGATCGAGGCGTCCCGGAAGCGACGGTCGCGGCGAGCGCGGCGGCCAGCTCCTGCGGGTTCTTCACGGCGGTGTCGTTCACGCGGACGATCTTGTCGCCCGCCTGCAGACCAGCCACCTGCGCCGGGCCTGGCTCGACGCGCACGATCGTAAGATCCGGCTGCGTTGTCGCGCCGACCGAGGGCGTGAGCGCTGTGATCTTCATGCGGTTGGTGACGTCCTTACCGCCGCGGGAGACGGTCAGCGAGTACGCGTCCGCCTGGCGGTGGAGCCGCACCGTGACGGAGCCCTCGAGGTCGTTCCGCGAGTTGCGGAAGCCGAGGACGCGCTGCGTGGCCTGACCCTGCGCGCCGGTGACCTGCCACGGCGACTGGTCGAGCTGCTTGGACAGCGCCTCTGTGACCATGCTCATATCCTGGTCGACCTCGTACATCACGAGCACGAGGTTGCCGCCATCGCCGCCCTGGATGTGCGTCGAACCGATGAGGCGCGCGTTCGGGATGGTCGGGAGAGACATGCGGTCGGCGGCGTTCGTGACGCCCGCGTTCACCAGCTGGTCGAGGGCCGGGACGACGACGCCCGGGACGATCTCGATGCCAGTCGTGGCGTCCTGGCGGAGCAGTTGCTCGGCCATCTGGAGCGACGCACCGCCGCTGGAGCCGGGGCTCTTCACCTTGCTTGCGACGAAGCCGGCCGCCGCCACGGCGAAGACGACGAGGAATACCGCGAGCGCGGGCAGGACGTTATTTCGACGCATGACAACCCCTAGGCGGTGCGGAGCGGCACTGTTATGGGCACCGCCGCCGGGAGGCTATCAGTCCCGAGCAGGGGTGATGGGGTGGGTGAGGGGATTCGAACCCCCGATCTTCAGGGCCACAACCTGACGCCCTAACCGCTAGGCCACACCCACCATCAACGTCCGCGCGAGCGGAGGAACGTGATCGTAGCAGACCCCGGCGCGTAGGAGCGACCCCCTCGCTCGCGCCTTCGGCCGAGGCTATTCGTTCGGCATCCCGAAGCCGCCGAGCGACCGCAGACTCGAGGCGAGCCCCAGCTGCGCGACCACAGAGGCCCCTTGACCGCCCAGCACGCCACCGAGTCCGGTCGCGAGGGACGCCGGAAGGCCATTCCCGCTGCCGGTGGCGCCGCCGAATCCGCTAACCGTCGAGAACACGGGCCTCGTGCCGCCCGCGATCGCCGCTAGGTAGTCACGCGTCTCCTGGGGCAGGTGCGACTCCCATGCCGCGCCCCCCCTCGCGACGGCGGCCTGCACGGTGCCCATGCCCGAGTTGTACGAGGCCAGCGCTTTGCGCACATCGCCGTTGAACGCGGTGAGGTATTGCTTCATCGACTGCGCACCCGCGTGCAGCGACTGCGCTGGATCCGTGCGATTCACGTGCGGGTAGAACTGCGGCATGAGCTGTGCGATGCCCTCTGCCCCTGCCGAGGATCGCCGCTGGCCCATCACGACGTCCGGCGCGAAGCCGGACTCCTGCTGGATCTGCCGCTCGAACATCGCGCCGTAGCCGGGGCCGATGACTGAATCACCGACCTGCCTCGACATCTCGCGCCAGCCGTAGGGGTCACTCGCGTTGCCGGTCGCCTGTCGAGCGAGGAGCGCCGCGATCTCACCGGGCGACGAGGGCGCCCCGAGCGACCCACCGACGATGGAGCCGCTGCCGCCGTTGATGAACTCAGTCACAGGCGAGCCGGCGAGGTTGCGCAGCGCGCCGCCATCGCGGAACGAGGACACCTCGGCGCGGATCTGATCGATCTCGGCCCGCGGCTGATCGAGGCGGCGCTGGAGCGCGCTCGCGAAGTTCGCGCCACGCACCGGCGCGGACGCGGGGACATCGCGCTGCACGGGCGCGGTACGACCGATCGGGTTGATGGCTTCGATGCCCACGTCGCCAGCCTACGGGCGCGGGGCGTACCACCCGTATGCGGGAACGCCCGCATCGAGGACGCGCGGCTCCCCGATGCTCGGCGGGACGCGACTGCGCGCTACTGGGCGATGGGGGCGCCGAGGCCGCGGTAGCCACCGGCGAAGTACAGCAGTGGGTCGACGCCGGGACGCTCGATCGCGATCGCCTCCACGCGCCCCACGATGATCGTGTGGTCGCCAGCCGCGTAACGCGCCTCGATGCGGCACTCGGCCCAGCCGAGCACACCTTCGAGGATCGGCGACCCAGCGGGACCGTCGTGGAACGGGATGCCGTTCATCACCGTCTCGCTCTCGCCGTGCCGCGCGAAGGCGTCCGAGGCGGCGCGCTGGTCGGCGGCAAGGATATTCACAGCGAACGCCTCGGCAACATCGAGCACCGGGTGCATCGAGGCGCTGTGGTCCACGCAGATCAGCAGCAGCGGCGGGTGCAGTGACACCGAGGTGAACGAGTTCGCGGTCATGCCCCGACGTTGGTGGCCGTACTGCGCGGTGACCACTGTCACGCCGGTCGCGAACAGCCCCATCGTGTTGCGGTACTCGCGCGAATCGAGCGATGCGTCAGCCATGACCCCTCCTGCGGGAACCGCCGGATGGTACCACCGCCCCCCGCGCACGATCCGCGTGGGGTTGCGCGGCGCAGAGCGGGCGTGCGCTGCGCGCGCGGGTCCCGTTCGCCTTGATGCGGCCGCGGCTTCAGCAGGCGGGACTCACCTTCCTGGCCAACCTCGCCGCGTCCGACGCCGGCTGGCGTCCCCGCTTCCTCGACCTCACGCTCAGCGCACCGGCGGGGGCGACCGAGCTGTCCCGTGACGCCATCGCGCTCGCGAATCGACTGATGCAGACGACCCCGGGCAGTGTGACCGGCGCTGCGCTGGGTGACGATGACCTCGACGGTTGCGACACCCTGACGGCGGAGCTCCGCTACCCCGAGGTACGCCTGGCGAGTTTGCGGGCGCGCACCGCCGCGGTGGAGTGCGTCTCGCTCTTCGCCGAGTGCCCGCTGGGTGACCTTGAGCTGCACGCTGAGGATGGCATGGCGACCCTGACGATGTCCCTGCGCGACGGCCGCCGCGAGACGTCCCGGCTGACGGATGGCGACCTGTTCGGAGCCGAGGCACAACGTGCCATGCGCGTGATCGCCGGTGATGCCTCCGACGCCCTGTTCGCACCCCGCGATGGCAGCACACTGCTCGCCCTCGAACGGTCGATCCTTACCGGGCAGGTCTCACTGGTGGAGGAGCACTCGAGCCGTGCGAACCTCGTGCTGATGGAGGGCCATGCCGGCGCGACGCCCTCGGAGCGCCTCGGGCACCTGCGCCTCGTCGGCGTCTAGCCAGGCGGGTACCCGCCGCCGGCGGACTGTTACTTCTTCTTCGCGCCCTTCGCCGGCTTCGCATCGACCACCTCGACCGAAGGCTCTTCGACGACCTTCGAGGTGACCTTGACCTTCTTCTGCTTCGGCGGGCTGGTCAGCAGCACGGCGAGCACGAGGCCCATCGCCCCGCCCAGTACGACATCCATCATCGCCATGCCTCCCGCCGCCTGCGCCGCTCCCGCGATCATCGGCAAATCGCAGCGCGATCCGCACTGCGCCAGGAATCGATAACGCGTGTACTCCGATCGACTGCGGCTATCCGGCTTCCTCGGTACGATGGGTGAGCGGAGCGGGGGCTTCGGAGGCGGTATGGGTTCGACTGGTGCGCGCCGCGTGCAGCTGGCGCTCTTCACGATCATCGGGATCGCTGCCCTCGCGGCGGTCGTCCTGCTCACCAACGGCAGCATCCCCGGCGCCTCCGGCATCCGGCTCTTCCCCGGGTCGAACGCCCAGACGCGCCAGAGCGACGCCAAGACCGGCGCGAGCTCCGGCGGACCGGCGCGGCAGGCCGACAGCGTGGACGCCTTCACGAAGAAGCACGGCGACCCGCCCGATGCGACCTACGGACGGATCCGCATCCCCTCGATCTCCGTGAACGCGCCGTTGTCCTATCGGGCGGTGACCGGCTCGGTGATGCCGGAGCCCAGCGGTCCGACAGACGTGGCCTATTACGACATGTCGAAGTTCCCCGGCCTGGGCGGCGTGCCCGGCGCGGGCGGGAACGCGATCTTCGGCGGCCACGTGGACCTGCGCCGCCAGATCGCCTACGCCGGCAACGCCGAGTATCAGGGCCCGGCGATCTTCTGGGCGCTGGACAAGCTCCGCCCGGGCGACGTGATCGAGGTGGACTACAAGGGCAAGACGTACAAGTACCTCGTCACCTCCGCCACGGAGTACCACGCGGAGAAGACGGACTGGGGCAAGGTCTGGAGCGCCAACGTGAAGAAGGACACGATTACCCTCTTCACCTGCGGGGGCGTCTTCGACACGGAGACGCACGAGTACAGCGTCCGCCTGGTCGTGAAGGCCGAGCGCGCGTAGGGGCTCGATGCCCTGCGGCTCAGGCGCGCGGCTGGCCGAGTCCGTACGCGGCCATGACATTCCCGTCGTGCCACTCCGGATCGGCCTCCAGGCACGAGCGAAAGCGCCGGTAGACCGCATCCATGTTGGGTCGCTCCGCGTTCGCCCGGTAAGACTCCGCGCTGTCGAAGACCACCACCATCCACACGTCGAGGGGGTCCGCATCGGACTGGAAGAAGGTCGTGGACGTCCACCCCTTCAGTTGTTCGTGCACCAGCGCATCGAACTGCGCGCGAAACAGCACCTCCGCCCCGGGCCGCAGTCGCATCCGCGCCACCGTGCCGTACATGACCTGCCTCCTCCTGCATTGGTGAACCGGCGGCCAGTGTAGATCGCCCGCGACGCCTCAGGACGCAGAACGGGGGCCGATCGCTCGGCCCCCGTCCCGTTGTCTTCGAACGGCTGTCCCGCAGGACAGACGGGTCGAGCTACTTGGCCTTCCAGGTCCCGTACGACCACTCGACGCCCGGCGGGTAGTTGCCCGGCATCGGGAAGTTGCGGAGCTTCGAGTTGTACGCCGAGTAACTCAGCGGCGTGGGCCGCTGCGTCATCGGCAGGTGCTTCTCCCAGATCAGCGACTGGATCTTGCGCGCCTTCTCGAACGCCGCGGCGTCGTCGAGGGTCTGCTTCAGATCGTCGAGCTGCTTCGTCACCTCCGCGTCCTCGAAGTTGGAGCCGTTGCGGTTACCGCCCTTGAGGTACGGCGCGAACAGGTGCTCGTGCCAGTTCGGGATGCCGTAGGTCGTAGTGTACATCTCCTGGTAGCCACCACCCGGTCCGAGGGCTCCGAGGTACATCTTCGGCAGGAAGATGCTGTAGTCCTCGGTCTTCAGCGTGGTCTTGATACCAAGGTTCTGCTCCCACTGCTTGGACATCAGCTGGAGCTGGACGCTGTCCGTGGTGCCGTTGGAGTTGTAGTAGTACTCCACCGTCATACCCGGCTTGCCACCCGCGGCCTCGAAGAGCTTCTTCGCCTCCGCCGGGTCGTACTTCATGACGTTGTTCGCCTTCACCTCGTCCTGGGTGAAGGCCATCTTGCCGAAGTCCACCGGGACGATGCCGGTCCACTTGCCCGATGCCTGCAGCGTCTGGTCGATGTACGCCTGGCGATCGAACGCCTTCGACATCGCAAGACGGATGCGGTAGTCCTTGAACTTCGGGTTGTTCATGTTCCACGTGGTGTTCGTGGTGGACGACGAGATGTTCTCGTACGTCGTCACCGTCGGACCCTCGAGGCTCTTCACGTCTGCGGGCGTGAGCGCGCCGCTGTCGATCCAGTCGACCTGGCTGGTCTTCAGCGCCGCGTTGCGCGTGGCCGCGTCGGTGATGACCTTCACCAGGTAGCGGTTGAACCAGATGTTCTTCGCGTCGATGTAGTCGGGGTTCTTCTTGAGCGTCGAACCCTCGCCCTGGAGGTACTGCTCGTGGATGTACGGGCCGGGGCCAATGGCCTTGGTCTTGTAGTCGTTCTCGATCTCGGGCGGGCTGATCAGCGCGGTCTCCGCGGCGAGCGAGGAGACGAGGTAGCGCGACGGCGCCTTCAGCTTGAAGACAACGGTGTACTTGTCCGGCGTCTCGATCGTGCTGATGTCGCTGAAGCGGTTGCCGAAGGTGCTCTTCGGGTGCTTCATGTAGCGATCGATCGAGAACTTCACGTCCGCCGAGGTGAACTCGCGGCCGTTGAGCGGAGCGATGTTCTGGTACTTCACGCCCTGCTTGAGCTTGAAGGTCATCGTCTTGCCGCCGTCGGCGTTCTCCATCGACTGGACGATGTACGACGGGATCCACTTGATGGACGCCGGCGACTTCGGGTCCTCCAGGGTGGAGAACAGCAGGCGCGGGTACACGAGGCCGATGCGCTCCGGGATCGTGTAGACGTTGGCGTCGAGCGGCTCGAGGCTCACGGCGTCGCGCGTCTGGACGAGGACGAACGCCTCGCTCATCTGCGGCTGCTCGCCGGTGGCGGGGGCTACGCCCGTCGCGGGTGCCTTGCCCGGGGTGCCGCCGGTGGCCGGCGCGCTGCCGCCGCCGCCACAACCGATCAGCGCCGCCCCGGCCAGGCCCATGCCGCCGACGGC
>CANIRU010000006.1 GCA_947470025.1 Chloroflexota bacterium | reverse complement strand
TCCCCAACTACGACCAGCTCATCCCCGCGAACTCCGCGACCCGCACCGAGGTGAACGTCAGCGAGTTCATACGCGAGACCCGCATCGCCTCGATCTTCGCGCGTGACGGCTCCGGCATCGTCCGTGTGATCGCGACGCCCGGCGAAGGCGGCGCCCCGGGCCGCCTCGTCATCACCGCGCGCGCCGAGGAAGTCGGCGACAACGAGGGCGTCATCGACGCCGTCGTGAACGGCGCCGAGGCGAAGATCGCCTTCAACGGCCGCTACCTGACGGATGTCCTCGGCGTCATGGACGCCGACCGCGTCGCGATCGAGACCTCATCGCCATCGAGCCCGGGCGTCCTCCGCCCCGTCGGGAACGACCGCTTCGTACACGTCGTCATGCCGATGTTCGTTCAATGGTAGCGGAAGACTGAGGCGCCTCCGCAATTAGAGGCGCCTCTCCCCACACCTCGATCGCATCGCCCCCTGCAACGATCTGCGCGCTCAGCGTATACTCCGGAAGTATGGCTACCCGCCCGACATGCAGGAGAAGGCGGCGGAGACGGCGCTCGAACAGGCCGCGCTGCTGCCGGCCACCTGGATAGTGGGATGCAGCCCGTTTCTCAAGCCGGAGCCTGACAGTGGGGTCGAACATCGACTCTCCAGTCCTCCTCGATCCTCGTGCAACTCGCTCGAATCGAGGCCGCACACCGAGGCTTCCTCTATCAGCATCCGTGCGTTGTGTGACGCTCCGGTCACGGCGCAGCCCCATAGTTACTCTGGGCGCGCAGTGCGGTGCCGACGTGGTAGCGGAAGACGCGAGGTTCTGACCGACACGTGGATATGAGGAGGCGGGGACATGGGACGGATCGTGGTTGCAGCGGTGGTGACACTGGTAACTATGGGCGTGCTGGACGGGATCTGGCTGGGGACGATGACCACGCGGCTTTACCGCAGGCAGCTCTCCGGCCTTCTTCTGGACGCACCGAGTTTGGCTCCCGCCATTGCGTTCTATCTTCTATACGCCGTCGGCGTCGTGGTGTTGGTCGTGCGCCCAGCGCTCGATGGCGAATGGCCGCTGAGCCGAGCGGTCGCCATGGGTGCGCTGCTTGGCCTGGTGGCGTACGGCACGTACGACCTCACGAACCAGGCTACGATCCGGGGATGGTCGATGGTCGTGACTGTCGTCGATATGGCGTGGGGCGCATCGCTCACCGCTGTGGTCGCCGCGATGGCGATCATCGTCGCGCGCCGGTTCACCTAGTGCGCGATGCAGCGAGGAAGTGCCGATGGGCGCGCTGACGCCAATCGTGGATCAGGCGATCGAGTGGCCGGTGGTGACCTCGTTCACTCGGATCGGCTGTGCCGTGCGGCGGCGTGTTGCCGGCTGGCAGCCGCTGGAAGCGTACGACCTCACTGGTCGTGTGGCGCTCGTCACCGGGGCCACCTCGGGCATCGGCTTCGCTGCGGCCGAGGCGCTCGCGCGTATGGGAGCGCACGTCATCGTCCTGGGCCGTGACCAGGCGCGCACAGAGGTGGCGCGGGACGCTCTGATGCAGGTCGCCGGCGGCCCGCACATCTCGACGGTCGTTGCGTCGATGGACGACCCCGACGATGTACGACGGGCTGCCGCGGAAGTGATGGCACAGCATTCCCGCCTCGACATCTTGGTCCACAACGCGGGAGCGCTTGCGGGGGGTTATCGGCGTTCGCCGATGGGCATCGAGCAGACTTCGGCCGCGCAGGTGGCTGGGCCGTTCCTCCTGACAGGGCTGCTGCTCGAACGACTTGAACTCGGAGCGCCGGGCCGGGTGATCACGGTCTCCTCGGGCGGTGCCTACCTCGCTCCGCTCACCATCTCGGGCCTTGACCCAGCACCCGCTGCGTTCGATGGATCGCAGCAGTATGCGCGTGCGAAACGAGCGCAGATTACGCTCACCGAACTGTGGGCAGAGCGTGCCAGGGGGCGTTCCGTCGTATTCCACTCGATGCATCCGGGGTGGGTCGATACGCCGGGTCTCGCCGCGTCCTTACCTCGATTCCGGCAGCTCTTGCGCCCGCTCTTGCGATCCCCCGAGGAGGGCGCAGATACAATCGCCTGGCTGGCCGCAGATCGCGAGGCCGCGCAGACGAGCGGTGCGTTCTGGTTCGACCGCGTGCGGCGCCCCGCGCACCGCATCGCGAGGACACGAGCCGCGGACACCGAACAGCGACGCGAGCGCCTGTGGGCGTGGTGCGAAGCGACGAGCGGCTGGCGTCTCCCTCGGCCTGACGCGATGGAGGTCTAGGCGTGCATATCGCGATCATCGGTGGAGGCGTGAGCGGTCTCGTCGCGGCCTACCTCCTTCAGCGGAAACATGACGTGGAGTTGTTCGAGGCGCGCGACACCGCTGGCGGGCATGCCAACACGGTGGTCACGCGGAGCGACACAGGCGCTGAAGTGGCCCTGGACGTTGGATTCATCGTCTACAACCAGCGCACCTACCCCGTCTTCAGCCGTCTGCTGTCCGAGCTGCAGATTGAAACGCGCCCCTCTGATATGTCCTTTGGTGTGCGCTCCGAAGATGATGATTTCGAGTACAGCAGCCGCGGATGGCGCGGGTACCTGGGTAGCGCGCGGAACCTGTTCAATGTCCGCCGCGCGTTGATGGGCCTGGACGTGCTGCGGTTCCAGCGGAACGCGCGTGAGGTACTGCGGCGAGATCTGCTGCACGACGTCCCGTTCGAGGAGTACCTCCGGCGGGGGCACTACGGCCACGACTTTCGCGAGCGCATCATCATCCCGCTGATCGCCTCCACCTGGTCGAATGCGCCGGCCGATGTGCTGGCGTTTCCGACGAACTATCTGTTCCGCTTCCTCGATCAGCACGGGGTGCTCGCGTTGCACAGTGTTCCAGAGTGGCGGTGGATCGTCGGCGGAGCCCGCAACTATGTGACCGCGATTCTCCGTACCATCGATCCGGCAAAGCTTCATCTCGGGACACCGATCGCAGGAGTCAGGCGGCAACCCGGCGGGGCGTGTGTCGCGCTGCCAGACGGCGAAGAACGCCACTTCGATACGGTGGTGCTCGCCTGTCACGCGGACCAGGCGCTGGCATTGTTGTCCGACGCCTCGCCGGAGGAGCGCGAAGCGTTGAGTGGCTTCACCTACACGCAGAACCGGGTGGTCCTCCATACAGACGAGCGCGTATTGCCACGGCGAGCATCTGCTCGCGCGGCGTGGAACTACCACCGTATCGAGCGCGAGGGCTTCCCGACGACACTCACGATGAGCTACGACCTGAACCGGTTGCAGAACATGCCCGGATCGACGACGTACTGCGTATCGGTGAATCCCGGAGCAAACGTCGATCCGGCTCGGGTGATCGCGGCATTTGACTATGCCCACCCCGTCTACTCCTTGCGCACCCTTGAGGCGCAGCGTCTCCTCCGTGCGCTGCAGGGGCAGCGAGAGACGTACTTCGCCGGCGCGCATCTCGGGTACGGATTCCACGAGGACGGCGCACGCTCCGGGGTGGAGGTCGCGGAGTCCCTCGGCGTCCAGTGGTGACGAACGAGCCAGAGCAGCTCCGCTCGCACTTCCTCGTCGGCACGATCCGGCACCGGCGTAGCCGGGTTGCGACGTATGACTTCACTCACCACGTGTGGTACCTCGCGCTCGATCTCGATGAGCGTGCTGCGGTGCACCGCCGACTTCCGCTGCTCTCGTTCAACCGCCGCAACCTGCTCGAGCTGCGGGACGTCGATCACCTCGAGGGTGACGGCGAGGATCTTCGGACATCGGTGTCTCGGGGGCTAGAATCGCACGGCTTCGATCCGGCTCAGATGCGCGTCACGCTCATCTCGTACCCGCGCATACTCGGGTACGTGTTCAACCCGGTGTCGTTTTATCTCTGCCACGATGCGGCGGGCACGCTGCGCGCGGTGCTCGCCGAGGTGCACAACACACATGGTGATCGCGAGGTCTACGACTTCCTGCCGGTCGCAGGCGGCGGCCCGGTCTTCAAGGGCGCGCAGGACAAGCGGATGTACGTCTCGCCCTTCATCGCTGCGGCCGCCCGCTACGAACTCCTCGTCCGAGAGGACGACGAGCAGCTGGCGGTCACGATCCGTGAGGACGAGGGCGACGAACCGGTCCTGGTCGCGCAACTACAGGTGCGCCGGGTGCCGCTGACCAACCGCAGCCTGCTGCGGTTGCTCGCGAGCGATCCACTGATGCCACTGAAGACCTCAGTGCTCATCTTCTGGCATGCGATCCGCCTGTGGAGACGCGGGGTTCCGTGGCATCGCTACGGGCGCACACCCTAGATCTCAATCAGTCCCTCAGCCCACAAACCAGTCGAACATGGACGCCGGGACGGTTCACATCGTTTGTGAGCATTGAGCAGACATACCGGTGAACCCGGAGGATCGACGCATTAGATGCGTTTCGAGCTGATCACCCCGCACGCGCTGTCCGAGTTCAAGCCCGTCCGTCACGTTCACCTAACGACGTCGGCTCGAAGCGACCTCAGCCGGTGGCCACGCCGAACAGGTACCCAATACCGAAGGTCACTGCCATAGCCAGCGCCCCTCCAATCACCAGCCGGAGAACAGCAGCACGCTTGGGGGCATCGCCAAGATGCGCGCTGACCCAGCCGGTCACGACGAGTGCAACGAGGACCGCTAAGAAGGTCACCGGGATCCTGAGCGAGGGAGGCAACACGAGGATTGTCACCAGAGGCCCGACTGCCCCAACCGCAAACGCGACCGCCGACGAGCCGGCCGCGATCCATTGGTTTGACAGCTCTTCTCCGTCGATTCCGAGCTCGAAGCTCAGGTGTGCCTTGAGCGCATCGCGCTCGGTCAGTTCTCGGGCTGTCGTCGCGGCGCTTTCATCACTAAGGCCCCGCTGCCGAAGCAGTCCAACCAGCTCGGCAAGTTCAGCCTCCGGGGCAGTCGCTAGTTCGCGTCGCTCCCGATCGATAAGCGCGCGCTCGGTATCTCGCTGACTGCTGACCGAGACGTACTCGCCCAATGCCATGGACACCGCGCCCGCGACCAAGCCAGCGACACCGGCAGTGGCGATCTCGGTGCGGCCAGCCGTCGCAGCGGCGACGCCGATCACAAGTCCAGCGATGGAAATGATTCCATCGTTGGCACCGAGTACGCCGGCACGAAGCCAGTTCAGTCGACCTGCGACCGAGCCTTGGTGCGGTTCGAGGGCATGCGCGGCGCCCATTCTTCCGGGTTCGATGGTTTCAGGCCCAGTCATACTGCCCCCCATACATCGAAAAGACCCAACGCACGGCGCGGGAGGTTCAGTGTAGGCGCACTCACGGGCGCGGGCCGAACTCGATCCTCAGCATGAACGGCATCGTCTCGATTTCGTCGCCGTTGAACACACTCTCCCATGTTCGTGACCCGGTAGATGACTGCTTAGCCGAAGCCTCCGCCCCTCTCGGCCCCGACAAGCAGAACCCGGGGACCCCGCTCTGTCGTTGTCCTCGCCACGGACTCTCACCTGCGCCTGACTCACCGGGCATGCGCGTGCAGAGCGACGAGAGTGGCGGCCAGATGCCGCCTCCCCGATCATTGAGGGAGCACTTGGTGTTTCCGCGAAGGATCGAAGCCGTGACCGAATCTGGCGCAAAGCCGGCACCGCTGCCCAGCAACGAAGTCGAGCGCCTGCTGGAACTACAGGCGTTCCGCATTCTCGACACGCTGCCGGAGCAGCCCTACGACGACATCACGGCGCTGGCCGCGGAGATTTGCGGGACGCCGATTGCCCTCGTCAGCCTCGTGGACGAGAAGCGGCAGTGGTTCAAGTCCCGCGTCGGACTGGATGCCCCCGAACTGTCACGGGATGTCGCATTCTGCGCGTACGCAATCCTGGACACCTCCGAGCCGCTCGTCGTACCGGATGCGACCGCGGACGAGCGATTTCGAACCAATCCTCTGGTCACCGGCGATCCCGGAATCCGGTTCTACGCAGGGGCTCCACTCGTTACTAGCGCCGGCAACGCCGTTGGCACGCTCTGTGTCATCGACCGGGAGCATCGCGACCTCACGGCAGCACAACTCCGGGCGCTCACCGTTCTCGCGCGCCGAGTGGTGGCCGAACTTGAGGTCAACGGGCTGCGGAACGAAAACGAAGAACTTCGGCAGCAAGTGGCTGCAGCCCGCATGGCGCTCAGCACGCTCACGAAAGTTGAATCTGGACATCAGGTGATCGCACGCCAATTCCTCGACCAGTGGCCCGATCTTCCTACTCGGCGGGCGTCTCATTAGCTCGCGCCCGACGACCCGAAGCCCGTGCTCCTCAGAGTCCACCCTCTGGAGGCGCTCGTTGGAAAGTCTGAGCCAGACTCCTGCCTGAGCCGGCAGGCCTTCTATCCGCCGAACCGCTAGCCTTGCCCGAGCAGTCGCCCCCAGATCCCCGCTCGCGCTCCGCGCGGCTCGGCCCCCTGTCCCGAGGGGATGTCGCCCTACCCGCGCATCAAGGCCACGCGGCTGCGCCGTCGCCTGCCGCGAGCGATTGGCTCAGGCGACGTGCCGTCGCATGTCCCCCACCTGCCCCAGTGCCGACTCAGCCTCGACCATATCGATGAATGCTGCGGTGACCGTGGGGTCCAACTGGGTACCTGCGGCTCTTCGCAGCTCCTCCAAGGCCGCCTGCGGGGACAGGCCCTTCCGGTAGGAGCGATCAAGCGTCATGGCGGAGTAGAGATCCACAACGGAGACGATCCGGGCGACATACGGGATCGCCTCGCCCCGCAGTCCCTTCGCATAGCCGGTCCCATCCCATCGCTCGTGGTGGTGGACGACGCCGTCCACCACTTCGTCACGATTCGGCACATCGACGATCAGTCCGGCGGCAACATTGACATGCTGCTTCATCACCGTGTACTCGTCCTCCGTCAGCCGGCTCGGCTTTCGCAGAATATGGTCGGGAATGACGATCTTCCCGACGTCATGCAGCATCCCGGCGATTGCGACGGTGTGTTGCGTCTCGCTCGAGAGCCCGAGCTTGTGTGCCAGGCGCCCTGCGTAGTCGGAGACCATCTCGCAATGCTCCCTCGTGTAGTTGTCTCGGCGATCGATCGCCGTGATCAGGCCGACCAGTACCGCATAGTTGCCCCCGCCTGTTTGGCCTCCGAGATTCGGCGTGGTGACGGTGGGGACGCCGGTCCGTTTGGCGTGAAGCACATTGTCACCGGCGCCGACCAGCAAGGCGTGCGCGGTGGCACCATCCTCTGGGAACGACGACAACCCACAACTGAGGCGCACCGGCACGGTCGACTGCGGGAGCCGGATGCGGACGCGTTCGATCGCCCCCTGGAGCCGGCTTAGGAACGCGACGCTCTCGGAGCGGCCGAAGGGGAGCAGCAGTGCGAATTCATCGCCACCGGAGCGCGCCGCGATCCCCCCGCGCGGCATCCGGCCACGGAGCACCCGCGCTACCAATTTGAGCACGTTGTCGCCCTGGAGACGCCCATACGTCTCGTTGAACAGTCGAAAGTCGTCGATGTCGAGCACGGCGACGGAGACCCCCGCCTCGCCGCGGGCCGGGTCATCGAGTGCCGCACGTAGGCCATCATAGAACTGGCGCTGGTTGACCAATCCCGTGACAAGGTCGTGGGTCGCGTCATGGCGTGCCTGATCGAAGAGGGTCGCATTCTCTATGGCGATCCCGGCGCCGACGACCAACGCCTCAATGGCTGCCGTCCGGTGAGGCGGGCGCGATACGCCACTGACCTCCACCCAGCCGAGTGGGTCAGGACGGCCGACGCCAGCAACGAGAACACCGGTCTCTGGGTCATACTGGAGTCCAGAGTGGACCGGCCCCGTTCCCTCTGGCAGCGACCGAGCCTTCTGCCTGGCCTGCGCCGATAGCCGGTGCACACGCGTGACCTCACCGCCTACCGCGTGGCGCAGGGCCCCGCCCACTGCGGCAAGCACATCGTCTACCGTGCGGGCGGAGGCGAGATCGCGCGTGAGGTCGACCGTGGTCTGCAATTCGCGCGTCCGGTCGCGCACCCGGCGGTCGAGGCTCGCGTTCAACGTGGCGTTATCCGAGAGGACCACGATCTGCCTGACCGTGACCCCCAGGAGACCGGCTCCCACCAGCAGGATGACGACGGGATCATGTCGTGGTGCCCCAGCCGCGTCGCTCACCAACACCCATCCTACGAGCGCGAGCAGCATGCCGAGCGGTATCGCATTGCGCCACATCGGCGCGACACGATCGCCCAGTTCCGGCTCGAGATCAGACTGCCAGCGCGTTTGGAGGACTGCAGCGCAGGCGATCAGCAAGAAGCCAGCCGACCATCCCAGGTCTACGATCGCGCCACTTGCATAGGTCTGCTGGAGCGAGAGATAGGCGAACCCAAGGTCGCCACTCGCGAACACCGTCAGCCCGAGGGTAAGCGAGGCCAGCACGATGAACGCGCGCCGTTCTCGCTGCCTTCTGACGGCGACGACAAGCGCCCACAACAGCACGATGTCAGCCGCAGGATAAGCCGCACTCAACACTCGTTGCGGCGTACTCGCTTCGCTCGCGGCGAACGTGGGATCGATGATCGCCGACCATCCGACAGCGAGGGCGGCAGCGAGTAGCACCGCTGCATCCAGGCCAGTACGGAACTGACCGAGCGTGCTTCGCGCGGATGAGAGCAAGAAGATGCCGACGAGAAACAGCGGGATGACCGAAAGGTAGAACGCATCTGCCGGTGATGGGAACGGATCCGATATCCCCAGCGCCAAGTCATAGAGTGCCCAGATGCCGTCACCGATCGCGGAACACAGGGCGGCGACTGCGATGAGCCACCAGCCACGCCGCACGCTGCCGCGCGCCCGCGCTGCCGCGAATGCCGCGGCGATAGCGGCTGCGAGCATGGACGGAATCCCGGACAACGAAGCGAAGGCGTGCTGCATGCCCTCAGGCAGCGGTTGGAACGTGATCAGAACGGCAGATAGCGTGAACCACGCCAGCGCAAGCACACCGAACGACCAAAGCGGGGCCGACCAATTTCTCGACACCGGTGGCTGTTCCGCAGCGATGTTGAATTCGGTGTTCGACATTGGGATGCCCTTGGCGGCTTGAACGGGACTGATTCCTCCCAATTGTCGGCATACGAACCCGGGCCAAGAGTAGAGAAGTCACCAGTGTTGCGCCCGCCACGCTCGCGAAGCACGGAGCTGGACATCAGGCGATCGCACGCCAATTCCTCGACCAGTGGTCCGATCGTCCTACTCGGCGGGCGTCTCATTAGCTCGCGCCCGACGACCCTGAAGCCCGTGCTCTTCAGAGCCCACCGAAGCCAGCCGATGCTATCCGCATGGATGCACCAACCCGAACTGTGCCTTTCGCCACCGAACAGCTGCTCTCGAGCGACTTCCAGACCGCCGCGCGGGCAGTCCTCGCCTACTTGAGGGGGCGGCTGGGGTTCGGACTCTGGATGGTGACTCGGACCAATGGGGATGACTGGATCGTGCTCACGGCGGACGACCGAGACTACGGCGTGGCGGCCGGCGACCTGTTCCGCTGGTCAGATTCCTTCTGCTCGCAGATGGTCATCGGGCTTGGGCCGAGGGTCGCTCCCGACTCCGCTCGAGTCCCCGCGTACGCTGCGGCACCGATTGGTCGCCAGGTCACCATTGGGGCGTATGTCGGGGTTCCGATCTTCGCTGGTGGCGAGATGTTCGGCACGCTCTGCGCGATCAACCAGACACCGATGCCCGCGTCGATCATCGAGGACCAACCACTCGTCGAGCTACTCGCCGGACTGCTCGGCAACATCCTCATCCGGGAACGGACAGCCGACGCCGAGCGCCGCCTGCGAGAGCGCGCGGAGGTGGAGTCGATGACGGACGCCCTCACGGGATTGCTCAACCGACGAGGGTGGGACTCGCTGCTCGAACGGGAAGAAGATCGCTGCCGACGCTACGGAGATCCCGCGTCCATCGCGATCATTGACCTCGACGGCCTCAAGCGGACAAACGATTTCGCCGGTCACGCTGAAGGGGACCGCCTCATCAAGCGGGCCGCTGCAGCACTGCGCGTAGCCGCGCGTTCAACCGACGTGGTGGCGCGGCTCGGAGGTGATGAGTTCGGACTCATCCTCGTCGGGTCCGCTGACGAAGGTGCCGAACTCAGCCGGATCAACTCGGTGCTCCATGGCGTGTCGGTCGACGCCTCAGTCGGCGTCTGTGTCAGGCACCCTTCCAGGGGACTGACCGATGCCCTCGCCGAAGCTGACCTGCGGATGTTGGCTGCCAAGCGCGCTTGTTCGGGTGCTCGGGTAGGTTCGGCACCGGACCGCCCTCGGCGAACGGCTTGATTGCGGCAACCGCCGACATTTTCCGTTCATAGCGGGAACGCCACCCGGAAGCGGGACCCGCAAATCGCTTGTGAGCGTTGCGCGGACATACCGATGCTCGTGCAGCGGTGACCCGATCCGCGACGTGCGACGAGTCATTGGCACCGGCCCGCTGACGGTCGCCCCCGCTCGGGAGCGAGCTTTCGCATCCTCCATCGGAGCGACTATGCGCTCCCCCGCCAATCGCGGCCGGCTGCGGTGTCGCCGTCTGCGGCGCTGCGAATAGCGACGCGGAGATGGATTCCGCGTCGGTAATCCCATGCGCGATCCATTCTGACCACCGCAGTGCGAGGGGTGCCAATTCCTCTTCGGAGAACCGTCGTGTCCGCGCTGCGTTACAGTCCGCGGGTCGCTCGTGATCAACAGTCAGGGAGAGCCATCCGATGAGCGTGGACTATGGGATCGCTGGAAAGAAGGCCGTCATCACCGGTGGGAGCCGCGGCATCGGCCGGGCCTGTGCGATGGCGCTCGCGAGTCAGGGCGTCGACGTGTGCATCACCGCGCGGCGTCAGAACCTCCTCGACGAGACGGCGCAGCAGATCCGCGACGCGCACGGTGTGAAGGTCATGGCGATCTCCGCCGACATGTCGAGCGACGAGGATGTGCGCCGCATGGTCTCGACCGCGGAGGCCGAGATGGGCCGCATCGACATCCTCGTGAACGTGGCGGCGAGTTTCCCGTACGGGGGCACGCTCGACCTGTCGAACGAGGACTGGATCGGCCACTTCGACGTGAAGACGTTCGGCTACCTCCGCACGATGCGCGCGGTGCACCCGATCATGCAGCGCAACCACTGGGGCCGCATCGTCAACATCGCCGGCAACGCCTCGCGCATCGGTGGAGGCGGCAGCGCCGGCGCGGTGAACGCCGCGATCATCAACATGACCAAGGCCTTCTCGCTCGACCTCGCGAAGGACGGTATCACCGTGAACGCCGTGCACCCGGGCGGCCCTTCCGACTCCGACCGCGAGGCATTGCGCATCAAGGAGATCGCGCACGCACAGGGGATCACCGAGGAGGAGGCCGCGGCGCGGCAGGCGCGGAACATCCCGCCGATCGGACGGCGCATCGTGTCGGCCGACCCGGCGAACCTTGTGCTGTTCCTCTGCTCAATGCAGGCCGATTGCATCACCGGGGAGACGCTGGCCATCGATGCCGCGAGCGAGCGTGATCGGACGGTAGTCTACTAGGCGCACGATGCTGGCCTTGCCATTCGGAGCGGGGGTTCGGAGTCATCATGAAGATCGGTATCAACCTGTTGAACTTCGGTCCGGGCGTCTCCCCGGACTCGATCGGTCGATGGGGACAGGTGGTCGAGGGCCTCGGATATCACGGCATCTTCATCTCCGACCACGTGGCGATCACGCCGACCGTCGCGCCGCGATATCCGGAGCCCTACTTCGACCCCCTGATGACGCTGGCGTGGCTCGCCGGGCAGACCTCGCGTGTCGATCTCGGCACCACGATCATCGTGCTGCCGTATCGTCACCCGATCCTGCTCGCCCGCGAGGTCGCGAACCTCGATCGACTGAGTGGCGGGCGGGCGATCCTCGGTGTCGGGATCGGGCACGCAGCAGACGAGTTCGCTGCGCTCGGCGTCCCTCACCACCGTCGCGGCGCCTGGTCGGACGAGGCGATCGAGGCGATACGCGCGCTGTGGAACGGCGACGGCGAGGTGACCTACCGCGGGAAGTTCATCGACTTCGAGCACGTCTCCGCAATCGCGACGAGCCATCAGCCGCATCCGCCGATCTGGGTGGGCGGCAATAGCGACAGCGCCCTCCGGCGGGCGGTGCGATTCGGCTCCGCCTGGCATCCGATCAACCAATCGGTCGCGACGCTGCGCGAGCGGTGGCTGCCGGCGCTGCGGGCCGAGGCCATTCGTACCGACATGCCGGTCCCCGCGCTGGTCCCACGCGTTCGGATGCAGGTGACCGCGGAGCCCCTCACGGCACCCGACCGAGCACCCGGCACCGGCACGCTCGAACAGATCCACGAGGATCTGCGAGGCCTCCAGGATCTCGGTGCGACCTACGTCGTCCTCGACTGGTACAACGCGCCCGACCTCGAGGCGACTCGCGCCCACGATCACGCGTTCGCGATGCTTGGCCTGATCGCCGAGCAGGTCGTGGATCTCGAACACGAGCAGGTGCGCTGACTCAGCGAGTCCGCGACCGGCACGTCAGGCGGAGAGCGGCTCGCCCGTCGCCCAGCGCGCTCTATAGTCGCCTCGATATCGGTCGGCCAACGGGGGACGCCTTGGACACAGACGCAGAAGCTTCGCCGGTGCGTGCCGCGCGGGCGCTGGTTCCCGCCATCGCAGCCGCCGCCGATGGCATCGAGCGTGAGCAGCGAATCCCGCGGCACCTCGTCGACGCGCTGACCGACGCCGGCCTGTTCAAGTTGCTCGCGCCACAACCTCTTGGTGGAACGGAGACCGATCCCGTCACTTATGCGCGTACCATCGAGGTGCTCGCGATGGCGGACGCGAGCGTCGCATGGTGCGTGGCTCAGGCCTCTCCGCTCGTGTTCCGGATGGCGTGGGCCGACCAGGACGTTGCCCAGACGATCCTGGCGCCGCAACGGGCGATCCCCGCCTCGGGTACCGCGGCACCCGAGAGCCGCGCGGTGTCCGCGCCGGGCGGCTACCGCGTCACCGGGGAATGGCGATTCGGAAGTGGCGGGCACCATGCGACCTGGATGCTCGGTGATGTGCGCCTGCATGACTCGGCGGGCTCACCAGAACTCGCGTCGGATGGGACGGCTCGCACGGCAATCGCCACGTTCCCGCAGCCGGCGGTGACGTGGCGCGATCACTGGCACGTGAGCGGGCTCCGCGGGACCGGGAGCGACAGCTACGCGCTGCAGGACGTCTTCGTCCCTCGAGAACACATGATCAACGTGGCACAGCCACCCCAGACGCCGAGCAAGCTCAACTGCTTCCCCGTCCGCGTGGGGCATGGTGCGGGGTTCGCATCGGTGGCGCTCGGGATCGTCCGCGTGATGCTTGACGCGTTCGAGGAGATCGCGCAGGGCAAGACGCCGAAGGCGGGGCGCACGGTGCTGCGCGACAACGCCGTAGTGCAATCGCAAGTCGGGCGAGCCGAGGCGATCCTCGGTGCCGCGCGCGCGTACATGTACGACGCGCTCGAGGAGGCGTGGGAGTACGCGCAGGCGAACGGGGAGCTGAGCATCCCGCTGCGGATCCGCATGCGCCTCGCCAACACGCACGCGCTCCAGGAAGCAGCTCGCGCCGGTGACATGATCCACATGGCGGCGGGATCGACCGCCGTCTTCCAGGACAGCCCGTTCGAACGTCGGTTCCGCGATCTGCACGCGGCCACGGCACAGGTCCAGGCGCAGCAGATCCACTACGAGACGGCGGGGCAGTTCTTCCTCGGCATCGATCCAGCGACCGCGTGGATCTAGCGGTAGCGGCTACTCGAGCCCGGCGACCTCGGCCAGCGCCTCGACCTGCTCGGTGAACCGCGTCACCGGGTTGAGCAGCAGGTGGGACGGGCCGAGTGCTGCGATCTCCTCGAGCCGCTGGCGCACGTGCTCGGGCGTGCCGTAGACGCCGGATGCGTCCAGTGCATCCGCGTTGCGATACACCTCGGTGAACCAGCGCAGAAGCTCGGCGCGAGCGATCGAGGCATCCTCGTGCACGGACATGAAGATGCGCTTCGACGTCGGGAACGTCGCCGGATCGCGGCCCTCGCGCTCGAGGGCTTCGCGCACGTCTCGCAGGTGCCCACCAAACGCCGCCACGCTCGAGTTGCCCGATCCCATCCAGGCGTCGCCGATCCGCGCGGCACGGGTCAGCGCCGCGGGCGCCGCACCACCGAGCCAGATCGGCGGGCCGGGATCCTGGATCGGCTGCAGCCGGAACCCCGATCGCGGCAGATCGATGATCTGTCCGTGGTACTCGGTGGTGTCGTTCTGCCACAGCGCGCGGATGACGTCGATGCTCTCGGTGAACCGCCGGACTCGGCGCTCGGTGGGGACACCGAAGTCGTGGTAGTGCGCCGCGCCGCCAATGCCGAGCCCGAGGATCGCCCGCCCACCACTGGTGAAATCGAGGGAGGCCATCTGATGCGCCACGTGGACCGGGTGATGCAGCGGGAGGACGAGGACCGACACGCCGACGCGGATCCGTGTCGTGACCGCCGCGGCGTAGGTTAGGGCGACGATCGGGTCGAGCGAGTACGCGTGGTCGAGCGTGTTATCCGTCACCCACAGATCAGCGAAGCCGAGCTCCTCGGCGCGTTGCGCAGTATGCCGCACCTCGTCCATCGAAAAGGGATCGGGGGAACGATGCGGCAGCACCATCCCGAGGCTCAGGAGATCCTTCAGCGCCATGCGTTCCTCCATCGCAAACACCAGTCGAGCGGCACGCTAGCACGCCCGGCACGTCGCTCCCTGCGGAACGGCCGTTAATTGTGTGAGCAGGAAACTGTCTGGTAAAATCGTCCCGCTAGTTGCCTGATCGGTGGGCGCGGTGCGACGAGTGCTTAGAAGGACGTCATGGCCAAAGAGATCGAGCGCGGACTGGTACGCACATCCATCGGCTACATCCACTACCGCTCCGCCGGCGCCGGCCGGGCCGTGCTGATGATGCACCAGAACGCGGGCTCGTCCACGTTGTTCCTCGAGCTGCTCGAGGCACTGCCCGACAACGTCCGTGGCATCGGGATCGACCTGCCGAGTTGCGGGTTCTCGGATCACGTCGACCAGATCGATATCGCCGGATATGCGCGAGTCGTCGCCGAGGCACTGGCCGGGATCGGCGTGACCAAGGCGGCCTTCTTCGGCGCCTACGGTGGCGCGTACATCGCGACCGAGCTCGCGCTCACATACCCCGACCTCGTCGACCGGATCATGCTCGTGAACACGCCCTGGTATCCCGACAAGGAGACCGAGGTGAAGCACCACCAACTCGTGGACCGGCGACGAGCCACGGACGAGACCGGCTGGCCGATCCCCGTGAAGCTCGGCGAGATCTACCCGCCGCAGACCCTCGACCCGCCGGGCTGCCCGGTGCCGCAGACGCAGTCGCTCGTCGACCGCGGGAACGTCAACAAAGCGCTCGCGGGGCGAAACGGCATGCAGCTGGTGCAGGCGTTCGAGAACTACGACCTGCCGTCGAACCTCGCACGCGTCCAGCACCCGGTGATGAGTCTGATGGGACAATACTACCGCTACGCGAAGTACATGGACGACGTCGTCCGTGTCCCGAAGAACGGCACGCCATACATCGTGAAGGACGCCTGTTCGGACGTCGTCACGGAGCAGCCGGCGGACATCGCCAGCGCCATCGTTTCGTTCCTGGACAAGTAGCACCGCCCGAGGGGCGAGGAGGTACATCATGACCGAGATGCAGTACTGGACGCATGACCGCGTGTCCCGCCGAGGCGTCCTCCGCGGCGCGGGGATCGTCGGCGCGGGCCTGAGCGCCGCGGCGCTCGTCGGCTGCAGCAGCAGCTCGAAGCAGGAGACGCCGGCTGCGCAGAACGCCGGAGCGAGCGGCGGTAGCGGTGCTACCGTGCAGCGCACCGGCACGCTGCGCATCGTCGGCAACAAGCTCGCCGAGTCGTTCAACCCGTTCACGATGATTAGCCAAGGCGCCGAGTACTGGGGCCTCTGGGGCAACCTCGCCATTCGGGCGAACAAGCAGACCTCGAAGCTCGATCCCAGCCTCGTCGAGTCGTGGGAGGTCAAGTCCCCGACCGAAATCGCCTTCAAGATCCGCAAAGGCGTGCTGTTCCACGACAAGGCACCGACGAACGGTCGTGAGTTCAACGCCGAGGACCTGGCGTACAGCATCAACCGCCACGCCGGGCTGCTCGACCCGCAGAAGATCGCGCTCTACCCACGCCGCACCAACTTCCGTGGCATGACGAAGGCGGAGGCGGTCGACGCCTCCACGGTCGTCCTGAAGATGTCGAAGCCCAACAGCGCGATCCTCAACGGGCTCACCGACATGCGGACACCGATCCTCGCGACCGAGACAAAGGACAGCGACTTCATCGATCCGAATCTGCTGACGGGGACCGGCCCGTGGGTCGGCAAGCAGCTCAACAAGGACGGCGGCGGCACGTACGTCGCGAACACGAAGTACTGGGAACCGGGCTTGCCGAAGGTCGCCGGGATCGAGCGCACGTACATCGACACGCGTCCCGCGATCGTGGCGGCGTTCATCGGCGACACGATCGACGTCCTGACGATGAACACCCTGCCCTACAGCGAGGTGAAGTCCGTCGCCGAGCGGCGACCGGACGCGAAGCAGATGCAGTGGGAGTACGGCTTCATGCACTTCTGCCGCTTCAACTGCGCGAAAGCCCCGTTCAACGACGAGCGCGTCCGCACCGCGTTCCGCCTCGTCGTCGACGTGAAGGCGATGGGCGACGCGTACTTCGGCCCGATCTGGGACTACTCCGGCCCGATCTCGCCGACGTGGGTCCAGGAGGGCATCCCGTCCGCTGAGATCAAGAAGCGGCCGGGCTGGAACCCGGACACCAAGGAACAGGACATCACCGAGGCGAAGCGGTTGATGGCCGCCGCCGGCTTCCCGGAGGGCCTGCCGAGCGTCACGATGCTGCCGCACAGCACCCCCGCGAACACCGCGAACGCCGAGCGCGTCCGGGCGCAGTGGAACAAGGTGTGGCCGAAGACCAAGCTCACCTTCGACGGACCGCACGACAGCGTCCCGTTCCTCGCGAAGGTGGCGGCCGGGCAGTTCGATCTGCTCACCTACGCGCTGAGTTCGACCTCCGACGGCGCGGACGAGTTCGCAACGTTCTTCAGCACAGACGGCTCGAAGAACTACGGCAAGTTCTCGGATCCCGAGGTCGACAAGCTGAACGAGCAGGCCGTCGGCGAATACGACACCACCAAGCGCACCAAGCTGGTGAAGGACGCCACCGAGATCGTGATCGCGAAGTCTCCGATGGCGCCGTTCTTCAACCCGAAGCAGGTCGCTTTCTTGAATCCGAAGTGGCAGGGCATCGAGGGCTTCCCCGGACCCGCCGGCTTCCGCGACAACGACATCATCGAGGGCACGAAGTTCGTCACGCTGAAGGCCTAGCGCGTCCTTGCGAGACCGTGGATGGAGAGACGAATGAAGGACATCGAACGCGGTCTCGTGAAGACCTCAGTGGGGTATGTCCACTACCGGGCGACCGGCAGTGGACGCCCGCTCGTGCTGATGCACGTCAACGGCGGGTCGTCGAGTTCGTACCTCGAACTGCTCGAGGCGCTGCCGGACAACATCCGTGCCATCGCCGTCGACTACCCCGGGTGTGGGATGTCGGACCACTTCAGCTTCGAGCCGAGCATCCACGACTACGCGAGTGTGATGGCGGAGTTCGTGCAGTCGCTCGGACTCGGGAAGGCCACCTTCCTCGGGCAGGCCGGGGCTGGCTACGTCGCGACGGAGCTGGCGGTCGCATTCCCCGAGGTCACCGAGCGGATCATCATGATGAGTTGCCCGTGGTACCCCGACAAAGCCGCGCAGGAGGCGGCCCACTCCGGCCTCGCGGCGGTCGCATCCTCGATGGAGGGGGCTGTCCCGCTCCCGGTGTCGATGGAGGAGCGGCTGCGCCGGGATCCTGAGCACTGCCCGATGGCCCCTTCGCAACTCTGGGCCGATCGAAAGAACGTAGACGCCGTGCTGGCCGGGAAGGATCGCTCGCAGCTGCTGCGCGCATTCGCGGCCTACGATCTCGCAGGAAACCTGCCGAAGGTCGCAGTCCCCGCGATGAACCTATGGGGCGAGCATTTCCGGTACACGAAGTTCAAGGACGAGTTCGCCGCCCGCGTGAAGGATCACCGCACCACGATCATCGAGGGTGCGCGCATCGACCCCCAGTTCGACCACCCGCAGGAGGTCGCGCAGGCGATCGTGAGCTTCATGGGCTAAGCCCCGGCGCGGTGCTGGGACCGCGGGACGAGGGCCTGGGCGAGACGGGGGCACACACGTCTGCGAGCGCGTCTGCCAGCCGCGTGACTACGCGGCGGTTACGAGGCGGCGGTTACGAGGCGGCGGTTACGAGGCGGCGCGCCCCCGCGGGCAGGCGGGGCGAAGCGTCGGCGCATCGATGAGGCCCTCGCGCACGAGGTAGTCGAGCACCTGGTCGACGCACTCGTCGGGTGTGCGGCCGGTCGTCTGCACGTCCAGTTCCGGGTGGGACGGCGGGTCGAACGGTGCGGAGACGCCGGTGAAATCGGCGAGGTCGCCGCGCAACGCCCGCGCGTACATGCCCTTCGGGTCGCGGCGGATGCACTCCTCGACCGGGGTATCGACGAACACCTCCACGAACGTGGACGCGCGCGCACGCGCCGCCTGCCGCGCCGCCTCGTTTGGTGCGATCGCAGCGACGATGGTCGCGACGCCGTGGCGCTCCAGCATCGCCGCCAGGAGGGAGAGGCGACGCACATGCTCGTCGCGCGACGCGGGGTCAAACGACAACTCGGGGAAGAACCGCCCGCGCGTGTCGTCTCCGTCCAGGAGCTCGACGTCGATACCAGCGTCGCTCAGGCGCGCCCGTGTGAGCGCAGCCAGGGTGCTCTTCCCGGCGGCGGGCAGTCCTGTGAACCAGATCACCAAGCCGGGCATGATTCCCACTTCCTGTTGGTGCGTCGCAACGACCTCGAACGAACGCTCACGCCGTCCGGGCCGCCGCGCTACATCGCGCCCCGCCCGGTGAGCACGGCCGGGACCGTACGCACGAGGGTCACCACGTCCATCCAGATCGACCACTGCTTCGCGTAGACGACGTCCAACCGTGCCCGGTCCGCGAAGGGAAGGCTGCTGCGGCCAGACACCTGCCAGAGGCCGGTCATCCCCGGCTTTACGCGGCTGCGTATCTCGAGCGCTTCCTCGTAGCCCTCGAAGTCGATGTGCAGGACAGGGCGCGGGCCGACCACCGACATGTCGCCGAGCAAGACGCAGATCACCTGGGGCAGCTCGTCCATGCTGCTGCGGCGGAGCCAGTAGCCGACGCGGGTGATGCGAGGATCGGCGGGTGCCTTGAACGCGGGACCGTCGCCGGTCGAGAGGTGCAGGACGTCCGCGAAATGCGCCTCGGCGTCCTGCTCCATGCTCCGGAACTTGAACGCGGTGAACCGCCGGCCGTCCCGTCCCAGGCGATCCTGGCGGAAGATGATCGGACCGGGCGAGTCCAGGCGGATGGCGAGCGCGAAGAGTGGGAAGAGCGCGGCGAGGACGACCGTGACGGGGATGGCGACGATGAGGTCGAGGCATCGCTAGGCGATGAACTGCCAGCGGGCGTGCGCGCGATCCTCGATCAGCGACCAGTCGAGGGCCCCCGCGGGGACCTCGATGATTGGGTCGCCGAACGTGGGGTGCGGCTCCGCGGTCGTCATGGTGCCCCGAGTCACGACTCGCGTTGGGATGGCCATCGCAACCCCAGACTCTGCCCCCGCGACATCGTACCAGCGCCCCGCAGAACGCGCCTCCGAGCGGTCCGGCCCCGCGGACGGGCCAAGGAGACGCTACATCGAGCCGCGCCGCTTCCACCAGCCGATCGCGGGCGGCATCGCAAGCGTGAGCGCGTAGTAAAGGTACACGTCCGGGCGGTAGTAGCCGTCCGCCGGCGCCATGAGCCGCACGATGAACACGTAGTCGAGAACAACCGCGATCATGGCCCAGACGAGACCGACGACCGCCTGCGCGCGGATGCTCACCACGCGCACCCGCGTCAGCAGCACCCACGCGGTGACGAGGACGGCGACCGGGGTGATCACCCAGCCGATCAGCGCGACCGGCACGACGAAGAACAACGCGACGCCCAGCAGGTAGCCGAAGAGCCAGAGCCCAAAGCCCCAGCCGAACCCGTCCATAATCAGCATCCGACGGGTCATCGGCGGCTCGCTTCGGGCGATCCAGATCGAGCGCACAAAGGGCGACTCGACGGATGCTGTGATGGCGGAGAGGGTGGGATTCGAACCCACGAACGGATTGCTCCGTTACACGCTTTCCAGGCGAGCCTGTTCAACCACTCCAGCACCTCTCCGCGAGGTGGGCGGCCCGGCGTCTGTACCCTCGGAGGGGGGACGCTGTGGGCGGAGCATGCCAGTCAGTCTGCGGTGGTGACCCGAGCCTCGATGGGTTGAGGCTCGTGGCGGAGAGGGCGGGATTCGAACCCGCGAAACTTGCGTTTACTCGTTTTCGAGACGAGCGCCTTCAACCACTCGGCCACCTCTCCGTCGGTCAGTCTACCCGGCGCAGCAGTCACGGGACAGTCGGGTGGCGAGCCAGACCCACAACCGACAGCCCGAGGGGTTCCCCCCCGTCGGGATAGCCCGGGCGCTCCCGCCTCGGGGCGTGTGAGCCAGACGCTAGCGGTGCGACTGGCGGCGGTACTCGTCCATGAGTTCCCGCTCGGCGGCGTCACGCTCGGCGCGGCCCTGGCGGAAGCCTTCGGCGACCGCCTCGCGGGCGGTGAGCAGCTTCTCGCGGACCGCGGTCGCCGCGGCCTGCGCGGGGACGGGCAGATGCTCGATGACCTCGGCATCCGCCATCAGGCGGCGCGCGGCAGCGAATGCGCCGGCCGCAGCGGAGGTGGTGAGCAGGAACGTGACGAGGCGCATGACCGGCCTACTTCCCGCGAATGCCCTTGCGCAGCCCGGCGACAGTCGCGATGCCCTTGCGGATGCCTCGACCGACCGACATCACGCGGATCAGCGGATGGACGGCGGAGTCCGCCACGAACTCCGAGGTACCCCGGACGTTCTGCGCGGTCTTCTGGAACTCCTGAAGGGTCGGCTTGATCGGATCCTTGATCAGATCCTGAACCGACGCGGAGAGCGCGCGGATCGCGAACCACAGGCCGAAGGCGGCGATGCATAGCCCGAGCATGAGCACGATGCCCATGACGCCATACACGATCACCACGATGTCGCGCAGATCAGCGAGGCTCATCCGCCGTGCCCCCTTCGTGCGAGCCTCGTATCGCACGAGGCGTGCCGCACAGCCATCCTAGCCGTCGGCGGGTAGCCCGTACAACGCGGCGAGCCGCCCGAGGTTGCAAACGCGATGCTTCTATCGAGCGGCCGTGGCTTCGTCGCTCACCGCGGAAGACGTGAGCTCGACTCGATCGTACCGCCGCCGACGACCTCCGTGCCGCGGTAGAGCACCAGCGCCTGGCCGGGCGCGGCGGCGCGGACGGGGCGGGAGAACTCCACGGTGAACCGGTCAGAGTCATCGCCCGTGCCGTACGAGGTGACGGCGACCTCCGCGATCTCCGCGTGGTAGCGGACGCGCGCGGTGAGGCGCTCCCCGATCGCCGGCGGCGCGACCACCCAGCGCGACGCCGAGGCATGCACGACCGACGAGGACAGCGCGTCCTCGTCGCCGACGGTGATGACATTGCGCTGGGCGTCGATCGCCGTGACGAAGCGGCGCTCTGGGCCGGGCACGCCGAGGCCCTTGCGCTGTCCGACGGTGAAGCGCTCGATGCCCGCGTGCGCCCCGATCGGCGTGCCATCCGTCAGCTCGATCACCCCGGGAGCGCCTCGGACGCCGCGTGACTCAACCAGCGCGCGATAGTCGCCGCCGGGGACGAAGCAGATGTCGACGCTGTCGGGCTTGTCCGCCAGCGGCAAGTTGAGCGACCGCGCCACCTCGCGCGTCTGCGCCTTCGTCATGCCGCCAAGGGGAAACATCGTCCGCGCGAGCGCGTTCTGGCCGAGCGTGTAGAGGACGTACGACTGGTCCTTGTCGTCATCGACGGCGCGGTGCAGGCGGTACGCGCCGTCCTCCTGCTCGATGCGCGCGTAATGCCCTGTCGCGAGGCGGTCGACGCCCATGGCGATCGCCCGGTCGAGGAGCGTGGAGAACTTCACCTTCTCGTTGCACGCGAGACAGGGATTCGGTGTGCGCCCGTTGGCGTAGGCGTCCACGAACGTGGAGATCACCTCGCGGGCGAACTCCCGCTCGAGGTTCAGGGTGTAGTGCGGGATGCCGATGCGCTGCGCCGCCGCCTTCGCGTCCCCGACATCCTCGATGCCGCAGCAGGTCCGGCCGGAGCGGAGCGCACCGTCGTCGGCCTCGGTGTAGAGCCGCATGGTCACGCCGATGACGTCGTAGCCCTGCTGGTGCAGCAGCGCGGCGGCCACGGCGGAGTCCACCCCACCGGACATCGCGACCAGGACACGCTCGGCCATTGGGGCTCCTCGGACGGTTCGATGCCAGTGTAACGCAGCATCTCCGGAGGCTCCCACCGCCAGCCGCTATACTCAGAGGGCACGCCGCGACGGCGTCATCCCACCCACGCACCTCGGAGGCCCCGCTGGACGCTGCCGCACAACCGCTTGAACTCGCGCACCAACTCGTCGACCTGCTGGTCGACCGGCAGGCTGCGGACGTGGTGCTCCTGGACCTCACGCAACTCAACGCGTTCGCGGAGTACTTCGTGATCGCCACGGTGGACAACATCCGCCAGGCCCGCGCGATCGTCGACCTGCTCACGAACAAGGTGAACGAGCTGGGCAGCCACCTCCAGTACGAGGGCGACCCCGAGAGCGGCTGGCTCCTGGTCGACGCGGGGCAGGGCGTCTTCGTGCACCTGTTCTCGCTGGAGACCCGCGCGTACTACAACCTCGAGGGCCTCTGGGGCCGCGCGCAGGAAGTCGTGCGCATCCAGTAGCGCCCCGGGCGCCATGGGCGCGACGAGCGGCGGGTCGAGGGCTGCTTCAGCCCCCAGCCGAGATGCATCCACGACACGAAGATGGGGGCCGCAAGGCCCCCATCTGTTCGTTCGTTTGCGAAGCGTCGAGGGCTACTCGAAGACCCAGCCGTCGGTGTCGCGCTTCCAGTCCAGCACCGGCTGCCCGCGGAACCAGATCTCCACCTCGCGGGCGGCGTCGTCCGTGTTGGCCGAGCCGTGGACGAGGTTGCGGCCGATCTCCAGGCCGAAGTCGTGGCGGATCGTTCCGGGTGCGGCCTCGACGGGCTTCGTGGCGCCCATCGTCTGGCGGCACGCGGCGACGGCGCCCGTGCCCTCGAACACCGCGGCGATGATCGGGCAGGCCGTGATGTACTTGATCAGGCCGTCGTAGAAGCCCTTGCCGACGTGCTCGGCGTAGTGCTCACCGGCGATCGCCTCATCGGCGTGCACGAGGCGCAACGCGGCGAGCTTCAGGCCACGGCGCTCGAAGCGCTGCAGGATCTCAAAGGCCAGCCCGCGCTGCATCGCGTCCGGCTTGATCAACACCAGCGTTCGTTCCAGGGCCATGTTCTCTCCTTGTGCCGCCCGCCGGGCGGCGCTGCGTATCTGGTTGCTTGTGCCAGCATCGAGGCTCTACGCCTCGTGCGGCTTCGCTCTCGTGCCAGCCCGAGTGATCGATGGCGGGCGCAGGTAGAAGGCGTCCACCAGCGCCGGGTCGCCATAGGCCTGCCGCGCGCGCGCGATGCGCACAAGGGCTGCGGCCCGCCCGCCTGCGGGCGACCCATCCTCCGAGTTGTGGGCATCAGTGTCGCCGCTGCGACGCGCACTGTCTCGCGCCGCCTGCAGGGCGCTGCGGAGTGCCTCGTTCGTCTCGCCGCACCACGTCGCGGGCGATGGCGCGAGGCGCACGACGTCCTCGGCGGTCGCGATGTCGGGCGCGACCAGGCAGCGGGGCGCCTCGCCCGGCGCGTCCTGCGTGTACGCCGCCCACGCGATGCCCGCGCGGCCGGTGTCGTGCGTCGCGACCACCACGCGCCCCGGCGCCAGGTGCAACAGGGCGTCCGCCTCGAACCGGCCGATGCCGGCGAGCGGGACGTCGAGGGCGAGCGCGAGGCCCTGCGCGGTCGCGAGGCCCGTGCGCACCGCGCCGTAGGTGCCGGGCCCGTTGGTGACCGCGATGGAGGCAATCTGCTGCCGCATCACGCCGGCCTCGACGAGCAGCGCGTCGAGGTGCGCCAGCAGCTCCTTCGACATCGTGCTGTCGACGTGCCACGCGCACTGCGCGACCACCTCGTCGCCGCGCAGCAGCGCGAGCGAGGCGTCATCCGCCGCGGTGTCGATGCCGAGATCGATGTCGCCGGCGTCGCGAACAGGCGCCACGGGATCAGCCACGTGCGCCGAGCCCATCGAGGACGCGCTCGTAGCGCGCGCCGCTGGCGACGATCGTGATCTGGCGTTCCTTCGGCTTGCCATCGACGGGGTCGAGGACGATCAGCAGGTGCTCCGCGGGCAGGGCATCGAGGCCACGCTCCGGCCACTCGACGAGCAGCACACCGTCGCGCGCCTGGTCGTCGAGGTGCAGGTCCTCGACCTCGTACGAGTCGGTGAGGCGGTAGAGATCGGCGTGGTACATCTTCGTCACGCCCTCGTGCAACACGCAGAGCACGAAGGTCGGGCTGCTGACGGTGCTCTCCACCTTGAGCCCCGCGCCGATGCCCTGCGCGAGCGCGGTCTTGCCGGCGCCCAGCGGTCCCTGGAGCAGCACCACGTCGCCGGGCCGGAGGAAGCGCGCGAGCCGGCGGCCGAGAGCACGCGTCTGCGCGACCCCGGTGCTGTGAATCCTCGTGCGGTTCGCGGTGCTCATCGGTCGCCTGTGTCCCTCGTCTGATCCCAGCCTCGTCGAGGCGGCTCGTATACGGAGCCATCCTCGGCCCACGCGATCACCTCGCCCGGGTGCTCCGCCACCACGCGGCCGATCAGCGTGACCGGTACGTCGTCTTCTCGGCCTAAGCGCGGGATACCCGCACCGGCCGATCCAGACCTCCGGGCTCCATCGAGCGCCATCAGCGCCTCACGGCCGCCCGTCAGCACGAGCTCGAAGTCCTCGCCCCCGCCCAACGCGAGGTCGAGCGCTACCTGCGCACCGAGCAACTCCACTGCCGCCGGGTGCAGCGGCACCTGCGCGAGCGCGACCTCGATGCCCACGTGCGACCGCTCCGCGATGTGACCCAGATCCTGCAACAACCCGTCCGAACAGTCGATGGCACAGCGCACACCGCGCGCGACCGCCGCCCGGCCTAGCGCTACGCGCCCCACAGGCCGTCGATGCGCCCGCACGAGCGGCGCGGCGGCCACCTGGTTGCCGCGCCCTGTCTCGATCAGCGCGAGGCCCGCGGCGGCCGCACCGATGTGGCCCGACACCGCGACACGATCACCCGGCCGCGCGCCGCCTCGACGGAGCAGCACCGGGGTGTCGTCGGTCGTCTGACGCGCGCGCCCGTACGCCGCGATCGAGAGGCCGGTCGTCCCCGCGCGCACGATGTCGCCGCCGGCGACGCGCACCCCCATTGCGACACACGCCTCGCCGATGCCCTGCGCGAGGCCATCAACATCCTCGAGCGTCACGTCGGGGCCGAGGAGCGTCGCGATCAGCAGGTACTGCGGCTCCGCACCCATCGCGGCGAGGTCGGAGACGTTCGCGGCGACGGCGCGCCAGCCGACGTCGGCCATGCTCATGGTGTCGCGACGGAAGTGCGTACCCTCGACCAGGGCGTCGATGGTGGCGACCGCGTAGCCCTCGACGGTCGTCCACGCGGCCGCGTCATCGCCCGACGGGACGACGATATCGCGCGCCGCCGCCTCGCCGAGGTGCGCGACGATGCGATCGATCAGCGCGAACTCGCCCAGATCATTCAAATGCATCGTGACCCCGGCGTGCGCGGCTATTCCTCGGCGGTGACGTCCGGCCCCTCGGCCAGGTCGACACGCGCGACCGACGCGACCATGTCGTCGTCGTCCACGTTCATCACCTGCACGCCCTGCGTGCCGCGCCCCTGCTGGCTGATCGAGCCGGCCGAGGTGCGCATCACGATGCCGTTCTTCGACACGACGACCAGCTCGTGATCCGCGCTCACCGCGCGCGCCACGGTCAAGGGACCGCTGCGCGAGGTCACACGGAAGGTCAGCACGCCGTTGCCGCCGCGACCCTTGCTCGGGTACTCCTCGATCGGGGTGCGCTTGCCGACGCCGCGCTCGGAGACCACGAGGAGGTCTTCGCCGTCCTCGTCGATCACCATCGCGATCACCTTCGCGCCGTTGCGCAGCTTGATGCCGCGCACGCCGCCCGAGGCGCGCGAGGCGACACGCAGGTCGCCGACGTTGAAGCGCATCGCCTGTCCGTCGCTGCTCACGATCACCGCGTCGTTTGTCTCGCGCGCCGGGCGCGCCTCGACAAGGCCGTCGCCGTCATCCAGTCGCATCGCGATCAGGCCGGCCTTGCGTACCGACTCGAACTGGTCGAGCGGCGTGCGCTTCACGACACCCTGCTCCGTCGCGAGGATCATCGAGTCGGCGGAGAAGTCCGTGACCACCACGACCGCGGTGACGCGATCGTCCTGCGACATCTCGACGAGGTTCACGACGGGAATGCCGCGCGCCTGGCGCGACCCCTCGGGGACCTCGTAGCCGCGCACGGAGTAGACCTTGCCCTGCGCCGTGAAGAGCAGCAGCGTCGCGTGGGTGTCGCAGACCTGGAGGTGACGCACAGCGTCTTCCTCGCGGATCGTCTGGCCCATCACGCCACGGCCGCCTCGACGCTGCAGGCGGTACTCGGTCAGCGGGACGCGCTTGATGTAGCCCCGGTCCGACACCGTGACGACGACCTGTGCGTGCGCGACGAGATCCTCTTCTGAGATGTCCTCGACGGCGCCAGGGAACACCTGCGTTCGGCGCGCGTCGCCGTACTTCGTCTTGAGCTCGGTGCAGTCGTCCTTGATCAGCCCGTCGATCTTCTCGGGGTGCTCGAGCAAGTCCACGAGGTAGTTGATGAACACCATCAACTCGCCATGCTCGGTGCGGATGCGGTCGGACTCCAGCTGCGCGAGGCGGCGGAGCTGCATGTCCAGCACGGCCTGCGCCTGTCGATCGGACAGCGCGAGCGCGACGTTCAGCGCGCCTGCCTCGACGGGCGTCTCGCTCATCAGCGCCTGCTTCGCCGCGTCGGCGGAGGCCGAGTGGCGAATGATGTAGATCACGGCGTCGAGGAACTCGATCGCCTTGAGCAGCCCCTCAAGGATGTGCGCGCGGTCACGCGCCTTCTCCAGGTCGAACTCGCTGCGGCGACGGATGACGACGCGACGGTGCTCGATGAAGGCGTTGAGGGCCTCCTTCAGCGACAGCGTCACGGGCTGGTTGTCGATCAGCGCGAGCATGTTCACGGCGAAGTTGCTGCGCAGCGCGGTGTGCTTGTAGAGCTGATTGCGGACGGAGGCGTAGGTCGCGCCACGCGACAGCTCGATCACCATACGGATGCCGTGGCGGTCGGACTCGTCGCGCAGGTCGGAGATGCCGTCGATGCGCTTGTCGCGCACCATGTCGGCGATCTTCTCGAGCAGGTTCGCCTTGTTCACCTGGTACGGCAGCTCGGTAACGACGATCTGGTAGCGGCCCGAGCGCGATTCCTCGAGCTCCATGCGCGCCTGCATCGTCACGCGGCCACGGCCGGTGGCGTATGCGTTCCGGATCTCGGCCCGGTCGAAGATCATCGCGGCCGTCGGGAAGTCCGGCCCTTTCACGATCTCCATGAGGTCGTCGAGGTCGGCCTCGGGCCGGTCGATCAGCAGCGCGACGGCGTCGCAGAGCTCGTTCAGGTTGTGGGGCGGGATGTTGGTCGCCATGCCGACCGCGATGCCGGTCGAGCCGTTGAGCAGCAGGTTCGGCAACCTCGAGGGGAGCACGATCGGCTCTTCCATCGAGTCGTCGAAGTTCGCCTGGAAGTCGACCGTGTTGCGGTCGATGTCCGCGAGCATCTCGCCCGCGATCGCGGCGAGGCGCGCCTCGGTGTAGCGCATCGCCGCGGGCGGGTCGCCGTCGATGGAGCCGAAGTTGCCCTGACCCGCGACGAGCGGGTAGCGCATGTTGAAATCCTGGGCCATGCGGACCAGGGCGTCGTAGATGGAGGCGTCACCGTGCGGGTGGAATTTGCCCATCACGTCGCCCACCATGCGGGCGGCCTTCTTGTAGCCAGAAGTCGGGCCGACGCCGAGCTCCTGCATCCCGAAGAGGATGCGGCGCTGCACCGGCTTCAGCCCGTCGCGGGCGTCCGGCAGCGCGCGGGAGACGATGACCGACATCGCGTAGTCGAGGTACGAGTTCCGCATCTCGTCTTCGACGCGGACGGCCTGTACGCCGCTCTCGGGAGTGTCCTGAACCATGCTGCACCCTTCGCGCCGTCACGGAGCGGTCGACTGGGGAACGTCGCGCCGGAGGGGAGTTCTTGAGCCCCTATCGTACCCCAGCAGCCCCGCTGGAACGAGCCTCCGGGGTGCCTCGATCGTCCGTGCTCGGCTGCTCCGGCACCACTAGAAACGCACGATCCCGCCGGGAGTGTGAGGGGCGCAGCTCCTCACACTTGGTTCCTCTTTCAGAACCCCTCCCGCGCCGGGAGGGGGCAGGGGTGGGCCGACTCCGCAAGCACCTCGATCACCTCATCGGCAAGACGCGCCTTCCGATCCGCGCCCCTAGACTGACGAGGTGACCACTTCCTCCCCCGGCTCCCCCATCGCCCCGTACGTCCACCGCCGCGTCCCGCTCGACCTCGGCGGGCGGCGGCTGGAGTTCGCGACCTGCCTCGACCTGTTCTCCTCGCACCAGGTCGATGTGGGCAGCCGCCTGCTCCTTCGCACGATGGAGCCAGTCCTCGCGGAGCGCGACACCGAGGCCAGCGCGCGGGTGCTCGACCTCGGGTGCGGGTATGGCGCGCTCGGGGTGGCGCTGGCGACGATGCCGGCGGTCGCCTCGGCACACCTCGTGGATCGCGACGCGCTGGCCGTGGACTTCGCCGCCGAGAACGCGCGCGCGAACGGCGTCGAGGTCACCACGTCCGTCAGCCTCGGGCTGGCCGAGGTGCTCCGCGACACACCCGAGGCGCGCTACGACCTGGTCGCCTCGAACCTGCCCGGCAAGGCCGGTGCCGCCGTGCTGTCCTCGATGCTGCTGGGCGCACTGGGCGTGCTCGCGCCGGGCGGCCTCGTCGCCGTCGTCGTCATCGAGCCGATCCGCGACCTCGTCGCCTCCACGCTCGCGCGCGAGGACCTCGAGGTCACGCTGCGCCGCGACACGGCGGACTACAGCGTTTTCCACTACCGACCTGCCGCGAACGCCTCGTTCCCCCCGCCCACCGATGCCTTCGCGGCCGGCGCGTACGACCGCGGCACGCTCCCCTTCGAGGACGCGAACGAGCAGCCCGCGACAATCACCACGGTCGAGGGCATCCCGAACTACGACCGCATCGACGTCATCGAGGACGCGCTGACGCGGCGCATCCCGCGCATCCGCGCCGGCCAGCGCGTGCTGGTGAGCAACGTGGCGCAGGGCTACCTGCCCGCGTACGTGCGCAGCGCACAGCCCGAGGCGCACCTCATCCTCGTCGACCGCGACGTGCTCGCCCTGCGCACCGCGCGACGCGCCCTACTCGCGCTTGGTGCCGCCGAGGATCGCGTGGAGACGCGCGTCATCGGCGCGTGGAGCGAGGCGAGTGCTGCCGATGCGGGCGCGAACCTCGTCGTGGGCGTGCTGCACGAGGGCGGTGGCGCGCCGGCCGTCGTGGCAGAGCACGTGGGTCTCGTCGCAACACTGGCGCCGGGCGGACGCGCCGTGCTCGCGGGCGGCTCGACCGCGATCACGCGCCTGCTCGCGCACAAACTGCCCGCCGACTGCAAGGCGTCGCGCACGAAACACCGCGGCACGAGCTTCCTCGAGGTCACCCGCGCGCCGTAAGCACTCCTAGTGCTGCGGCCCTTGCGGCACTTGTGGTCCAGAGCCCTGCCGTCCGTTGTGTTCGATCGCCTCGAGCCGCGCGATGTAGGCCGCGGGCAGCTCCACGCTCCGTGCGCCGCGCACCACCGCGTCTCGATAGGCCGGCGACGGCAGGTACCCCTCGAGGTGCGGCGCGGCGACGACGTACGAGCGGCAGCGCACGACGTCGCCGGCGGGCGGCGTCACCTCGACGATCGTGCGTGCATATGCGGGCGGGTCGCGGAACAGCCCCATGTGCTCATCAAGGGCGTGCGAGTCCTCGGCGTCGATCACCCAGAGCACGCCCCAGATCTCGTCGCCGGGCGCGGGCTGCATATCGCCGACGCCGCCGAGCCATGTGTTCTTCGACTCGATCGTGAACGCGAAGCGGTGATCCGGTAGCCGCGCAATGCTCACCAGCCGCGCACTCGGACAGTGCGAGCGCATTCCTGCCTCGTCCAGGTTCGACCCGTATCCGAAATACAGGAACGAGCCCCCGGGTGCCTCGCCTTCTGTGCGGTCTGTCACGCGTGCCTCCTGATCCCGGCGGAATCGTAATCAGAGTGGAATCGTAGCGGGGCTACCCTGCGGTCAAGATGGCCAAAGGAGCGCACCAATGCACATGAACAGGGAATGCACCTCGGACACCGCAGCCGCTGGCAGGACCTGCCGGAAGGCGCACGCAAGGCGATCGCGATCGTCGGCTCCGTACAGGCGGTCCTCCTCGCGAGCGCGATGATCGACCTCGTGCGTCGCCCGGCCTCGGAGGTGCGGGGCGGTCGCAAGTGGGCGTGGTTTCCCGTGCTCCTGATCAACGGCGTCGGCCCGCTCGCCTACTTCGCCTTCGGCCGCCGAGGCACTCCCACGCCTTCATTCGAAGTGACCGAAGGCAAGCGGAAGCGGAAGAAAGGCAAGAAGGCGCAGAGCACCGTCCCCTGGGATATGTAAGCCTGGCGACCGCTAGAGGCGCAGCCGGTAGAAGCGGAATAGGTCGTGCTCCAGCGGCAGCACCTCGAACCCCGCGAATCCGGCCGCCTCGACGTACGCCTGCAACGTCGAGGGTCGCATCACCGTCCCGGTACCGACGGACGGCTGGTGCGATAGGCCGTCGGGCAGGCACACGCTGATCGAGAAGCCGTAGAACAGCCGCTCGATCAGGTCGCCGACGTTGCCGAACGACTCGCCGACGCGCTCGTCCATTACCACCACGGTGCCACCCGGCTTCGCGAGCGCGCGCATCGCGCGCAACACCGCGACCGGATCAGGCATGTCGTGGATGCACTCGAATGCACAGACGAGGTCGTACCCCGCGCCCGCGTCCACGGTCGCCGCATCCCGCTCGTGGAACCGCACGCGGTCGGCAACGCTGGAGGCCTCGAGGTTCGCGCGCGCCAGCTCGACCGACGGCCCATCGATGTCGTACCCGTCCACGCGGCATGACGGATAGCCCTGTGCGATCGCGATCGACGCCCACCCGCCGCCGCTCCCGATCTCCGCAACTCGTGCCCCCGGCACGCGGAGCGCGGCATCGAGGTCCGCGATCTGCGAGAGATAGCCGCTCACCAGCGAGTGCTCGAAGAACGGACGGTTGAAGTCCGCCTGCGCAGTCCGCGCAAGATCGCCGAACTGTGCCCACGAGACGCCGCCGCCCGAGCAATACGCCTCGACCAGCGCAGGCCCCTGCGCGGCCGCCCCGACGAGGAACCGCCCGAGCGGCGCAACGAAGAGCTCCGAGCGCGGGTTCGCCAGCACCTCGTCATAGCCGGTGGGGAGGACGTACCGTCGCTCCAGCGCGCCCGCCGACACGTCCTCCACCGCGAGGATGCCCGTCGTCGCCTGCTGCTCCAGCCACTCACGCGCGTACCGCTCGGCTGTCCCGGTGCGCCCCGCGAGCTCCGTCGAATTCGCGGGGCCACTCTCGTGCAACACGCGGTAGTCCCCGAGCTGCTCGCCGAGGTACACCGCGACGATGTCCATCGCACCGACACTCGCCTCCAGCAGCCGCCCAACCAGCTCCTCGGCGGGCGCGGGTCCATCAGTCATACGGCAACTCCCTTCGTCGGTTGGATACCAGCGTTTGCGAATGAACGGCCCACATGGCACGGAATTTACACGACAGGTGCGGGCTATCGACAAGCAATTTGCCGTGCCTTCACACACCTCGAACGGCCCCGCGAACCGCTAACCTGAAAAGACGCTGCGCCCACCGCGTGCGCTCAGGATTAGCCCATTGGATTGTCCGCAATGCAGCACCGTGCTGCGCGAACGTGACCGCTCCGGCATCAAGATCGACTTCTGCCCCGACTGCAAAGACGTCTGGCTCGACCGTGGGGAGCTGGACAAGCTCATCGAACGCGAGTCATCCGGCGAGGACGAGTGGGACGATCGTCGAGGTGTCTCGGTGGATCGCAGCGGCGAGGAACGCGACCGCGAGCGACCTCGCGAATCCGGGTACGACCAGCGGTCGGAACCGTGTGGTGGCTACCAGCAGAAGCCCAGCAAGAAGAAGAGCTTCTTCGAGACGCTGAGTGACCTCGCCGGCGGCGGTGAAGACTAACCGCCTCGATGGATCGACAAGAGCCCCGCATCGCGGGGTTCTTGTATGTTCGAGGCGGCAGCCTTGTCCGAAGCTACTGGCGCTTGCGATCGACGCGCGCGAGGAAGCGCGCGCGGTCGACGGCGAAGCGCTGATGCGTTCCGGATCCGATCTCTTCCACGTCGTCGCGCGCCACCCACGTGAAGTCATAGCGAGGCGGCTCGATCGCGGCGACGGTCACCGTGACGGTGACCGTGCGGTCGACGGGCGTGGGGGCGGTGTGGCGGATGACCAGCTCACTGCCGACGGAGGTCTGCTCGGTCGTGAGTTGCGCCTTCAGCCAGTCGGCGGCCGTCTGCTCCACCAGCACGGCGAGCGAGGGCGTGCTGAACACCTCGGGCGCTTCCGGCACCATGCGACTCGCGAAGTGCTCCGCGCTCACCAGCACAGAACGGGAGTGTTCATTGCCAACAGCTGCAGTCATCGTTCTGGCCCCTCATCACGTGCCACGTGTTGGCGCAGAGGATATCGCGGCTGCGAACGCCTCGTGGCGGCGCGAGCGCGGGAACACCGAGGCGCTGCACAGCACAGTGCGGATCGAGTCGAGCGGGCTGGGGGAAAGTAGTGTGGTCGGGGTGCGCGGATTTGAACCGCGGACCTCTTCGTCCCGAACGAAGCGCTCTGCCAAGCTGAGCTACACCCCGAGGCAACGGGCCGCGTAGCGGCACGAGGTGACGAATCGTAACACCGCTCCCGCTGGCGGGCGAATGCCCTGATCGAGGCCCAACCCTCGACAAATCGAGATGCTGGCGTTTGGCACGTGCGAGGCGGAGTCGCCTATGATTCTTGGACGGCGGGGCGGAAGGGTCACACAGTGCCACACCTGCTGCCCTGGCGCGGGCGTCGGCTGCGCATCGTCGCGGCCCTGCTCATCGCCACCGCCCTCGTGGGGCTCACCCTCGCCACGTCCGACCGCTCCGAGGCCCAGACGGCGAAGCTGGGCGACGAGAACTCCTGGCTGCGCATCCAGAACGTCGGCTCCCAGCCCGCGCACATCGACCTCAACTTCTACGACAACGGCGGCCGGTTGGTCGCCAAGGACGGCTGCCCGCAGGCGAACGTCTGCGACGCGATCACTTCGGGCTCCGGGCGCTCGTTCTTCCAGCAGACGTTCAACGGCCTCCCCGTCGGCTACCGAGGCTCCGGCTACGTGGTCTCCGACCAGCCGTTTACCGGCCTGATGGCGCGCGACGTGCTGCGCCCGGACGGCACCTACCAGATCGCCGGCGACAGCCTCCGCCTCGGGGCTGGCGTCGCCGAGTACTTCCTGCCGCTCGTCGTGAACAACGCGACGCACGTCTCGCGCATCGTGGTGGAGAACACGAGCGACTCGAAGGACGCGTGCGTCGAGGTCGTCTACTACGCCGACGGCGCACTCTCCTCAGGCACGCGCGATCCGGGCACGGGCGGCTCGGGCTGTCCGCAGGGCGGCGAGCGGATCGCCCCGCGCGGGTCGATGGTGCGCGACGAGCTGAACATCGGCGCGCCGTTCGGGTTCGACGGATCGGCGCGTGTGCGCACCTACGCCTCCGGCAGCGGCACCCCGGCTGCCTCGCAGCAACTCGCGGTGATGGTGGACACGCGCGCGCGCGCGGGTGCGGGCCTCGCGTCGTACCGCGGTATCGGCGCCGATGAGATGAGCCAGGTGGTGCTGCTGCCGCTGGTGAACCGCAACGCGACCGAGGGCCAGAGCCTGTTCACGACGCGCTTCCGGATCATGAGCGCGAACCCCTCGCTCCCCAACGACGTGACGCTGCGCTACAGCGGCCGCGACGGCAACGGCGCGGAGATCGAGCTGGAGGCGACGGTCACGGTGAACGGCGTGCTGACGTGCGACCAGCGCGGACCGCTGTGCATGCCCGCCGGGAAGTCCCTCCCCGCCACGTTCTTCGGCAGCGTCCGGATGCAGGCGGTGAACCCGATCGCGGTCGTCGTGCAGCGGCTGTCCTCGGACGGCTCGATCGCCGACTACCGCGGCTTCACGGGCCGCGAGGCTTCGACGCAGGTGGTGATGCCGGTCGTCGACCGCAACTTCGGGCCGTTCGGCGGCAAGAAGGGGTGGAACTCGTGGTTCCGCGTGCTGGCGTTCGATGGCTCGGCCGCACAGGTTTACGTCGTCTACTACGGCAAGCAGTTCCCGAACGGTCTGTTCCCGCAGGGCTCCACGCGCATCGGCCCGGAGGGCCTCGTCTTCCGGCAATGGCAGGACGAGCGGCTGCCGGATGGCTTCGTCGGCAGCGCGGTGGTGGTCGCCGACCGCCCGGTCGTCGTGGTCGCGAACCTCGAGAGCGACGTATTCGTCGGTGACCCCGTGATGCTCTACAACGGGATCCCGATCAAATAATGCGCCCGCCCGCCGGCCACCCACCCGGTCACATCGAGGAGCCCCAGATGCAGTACGGATCGCGACGCCCCAGCGGCGGGCCTCGACGGCCCTCGGGCGGTGGCGGCACCTCGGTCACGCGTTCGATGAACCTGACGACGGCGCAGATCCTCGCGCGGTTCGAGGGCGGCCCGACCACCGGGGTGTTCACGGACGGCTCGTGCTCCGGCAACCCCGGCCCCGGTGGCTGGGGGGCGGTCTACGTGCGCGACGGCGTCGTCCTCGCACAGGAGTGGGGCTCCGACCCCGCCACGACGAACAACCGCATGGAGTTCACGGCGATGATCGCCGGCCTCACCTTCCTCGGCCCGTCCGAGGAGGCCGATGTGTTCACGGACAGCGCGCTGGTGGTGAACACGCTGACGCAGTGGGCGAAGGGCTGGGAGCGCCTCGGCTGGCGTCGCCGCGACGGCGAGGTGAAGAACCTCGACCTGGTGCAGGAGGCGTACGCGCTCGCGCAGGAGCGCCCGCTGGCGCGCATCCAGTGGATCCGCGCCCACGACGGCAGCCGCTGGAACGAGTACGCCGACTCCCTCTCCACCGCCTACCAGCGCGCCGAGGTCTAAGCACCGACGCTGCCGGACATCCTCGGGGCGAGGGATGGTTCGAGGACTGCGCGAGTCGGCCCATCCCCCTGCCTCCTTCCCTGCGCGGGAGGGGGATGAATAGCGAGGGCTTCGCCCTCGCGCTCCCCCGAGACCGAGGGTGCTTCGCACCTCGACAGAGCAGGGTGCTTCGCACCCTCGGTCAGAGCACGCACTGATCCGCTTCCTTGGTAGGAGAGTCCCATCGACCGATGCGTCAGCCTTCCCACGGCATGGGCGAGGGGGTCAGAACGCCCGAGGCGCGCAGCGCCCTCGGTCCGACCGGGGGGCCCGAGGGGGCGAAGCCCCTTGGATTTCATCCCCCTCCCGCGCCGGGAGGGGGCAGGGGGTGGGCCGACCCGCACAGTCCTCGAACCTCCCCCGCCCCAAGGGCACCCGCAGTCTGCCGCCCGCGCCCTCGCACCGTCCTCGAACCCCCTCGCCCGCCTCGAGGAACTGGCGACGATTTGCCAGCGTTCCCGAGGAAGGACGATGATCAGCCCGCTCCCCCACCGCGTCGCGCCGGGCCTGCCCGGAGTAGGAGCCCCGATGTCCCGGCATACCTCGCGTTCCCGGAGCCTGCTGCGCCCCGTGCTGTTCCTCGCGCTCGCCGCGTTCGGCGTGCTGGCCACCTCGTGCGGAATGCTCCCCGGCAGCACGCCGGTCGCGCCGAAGTGGGACGCGAAGAGCGTCGCGACCTCGTTGAGTGCCGCGCCGTTCACGCCCGTGATCATCAACTCCAACATCGGTCGAGGCCCCTCGCGCGTCGCGCTCGCGCTGCTCAAGCGCGACCAAACGCTGATCCTCGAAGGCAAGGTCACCGCGAGGATCTTCCGGCTCGACAACGAGCCGGAGAAGAACCCGGACGCCGGCGCGCTGCTGGGCTCGTACGACATGACCGCGCGCACGATCGACGTGGCCGCGGAGCACGAGGGCGGCCGCACGATGCGCCTCGACATCGACGCCAACGGGCGCGCGCTCGTCGACGTCGCGCTGCTCGGCCCATCGCACGAGGCACCCGCCGCGCCGAGGCACGACGGCGCGCTGACGACCGTGTTCACGACCACCGTCGACTTCAACCAGGCGGGGCTGTGGGGCGCGCAGTTGCAGGTGAAGACCGGCAACAAGACCTACGACAACCTGCTCGTCACGTTCGTCGTCCTCGAACGCACCTCGGAACCCGGCGTCGGCGATCAGGCGCCGCGCACGAAGCAGAAGCTCGCGAAGGACGTGGCGAACCTCTCCGAGATCGACTCGTCGAAGAGCACGCACCCAGAGTTCCACAACATCACCGTCGCGGACGCGATCGCCAGCGGGAAGCCCTCAGTCGTCGCGTTCGTCACCCCGGCGTTCTGCCAGACGCGCTTCTGCGGCCCGGTCATGGAGACGGTCGTGATCCCCACGTACCAGCAGTACAAGGATCGCGCGCACGTGATCCACATCGAGCCCGTTGACCTCGCGCTCGCGCGGAAGGGGACGCTCGTCGCCGGACGCGAGTTCGAGGAATGGAAGCTCCGCAGCGAGCCGTTCATCTTCGTCGTCAACGGCCAGGGCATCGTCACTACAAAGTTCGAGGGCATCATCGACCTCGCCGAGGTGAAGCAGGCGCTGGACGCGGCGCTCGCCGGCAAGTAGCGCGCTGCCAACCTCGACTAGCGCGCAGGCCCGTCGATCGCCTCGAGGTCATGCACCGTCGATCGGTACGCCCCACCCGCACCCTCGTCGATCGTGACCGCGAACGCGAGACGCGCCGTGCGGCCGGACGGCTGCAGCGCCTGCACGACGCCCATCACATGCCACGCAGCACCGTGCTCGGTCGAGGTCTTGCCGATCCAGTCCTGCCCGCCGGTCGCGCAACTGCCCGCCCAGCGGTGGGGTGCCTCGAGGAGATCACGGACGGCGAGGCGTGCCGCGCGGCAGGCGCCGACGCGGTCCATGCCGCCGGCGAACGAGCTCGCCGCTGCCCGCCCCTCGCGCACGGCAAGCGGGGCGTCCGAGCGCCACGCGCCGCCCGCGTGAGCGCCCACGAGGACGACCACCGCGGCGAGGAGCCACGCGACCCGGAAGTTCATCGTCGGCTGCGCAGCCTGGACGCTGCGATGCGCGCGTTCGACATGTCTGCCCCCTGACGTCGGTACGCGCGCACACGGTACTCGTTATGAACGAGGCCGTGGGATGCCTCCTCGTCACTCCCCGCCGAGCCGCGAGCGGACTAAAATCCGCCCGGGCGTCGCGTGCTCACGCGGCGGATCGAGGAGGGTGCGATGAACGAGTTCCGGCGCTTCTTGCTGCGCGGCAATGTGGTGGACCTCGCGGTGGCGGTGGTCATCGGCGCGGCCTTCGGCGCGGTCGTGACGGCGATGGTGGAGGACCTGATCACGCCGCTGATCGCGGCGATCGGCGGTCAGCCAGACTTCTCCGCGATCACGTTGACGATCAACGGCAGCGTGATCAAGATCGGTCACTTCTTAAACGCCGTGATCTCGTTCGTGATCCTCGCGGCGGTGATCTTCTTCTTCGTCGTAAAGCCCATCAACGCGCTGCTCTCCCGCGCACGACGCACCCCGCCCGCCGACCCGACGACGAAGAAGTGCCCCGAGTGCGTCAGCGAGATCCCGATCGAGGCGCGCCGCTGCTCGTTCTGCACGCAGCTCGTCGCCTAGCCCGGCCCATCAACTGACGAACGCCTCGCCGAGGATCTCGGCGGGTGGGAATGAGTTTGCCCATGCTTGCGATCGTGCTCGCGATCGGTGCTGCTGCCTCGTGGGGGATGAGCGCCGTCCTCGTGCGTCACGGCCTGCGTGACCTGTCCACCAGCATGGGAACGCTGCTCTCGCTGACCTCCGGCCTCGTCGTGACGGCGGTGCTCGTGGCGGCGCTCCAGCTCGATGCGCTGCTCGCCGTGTCGTGGAGAGGCATCGCGCTGTTCGGGCTGATCGGCATCCTCAACTTCCCGATGGGCCGGTTCTTCAACTACATGGCGATGGGCCGCCTCGGCGTGGGCCGATCGACGCCGCTGCTCGCGTCTTCGCCGCTGTTCGCCGTCATGATCGCGGTGCTGTTCATCGGCGAGCACATCACGCTGGCGACCGGCGCGGGCATCGCGCTGATCCTCAGTGGCCTGCTCGTCACGATCACCGCGCCGAAGTAACGAGGAGTACGCCATGACGCAGGCCGCACCAGCCACCGCCGCTGCGATGCCCACCCCGCGCCGCACGCTGATCACCGGCGTCGCCTTCGCGCTCGCCGCGGCGATGGCGTACGGCAGCTCGCAGGTGATCACGCGACAGATCATCGGCAACATGGCGCCGCCGCTGGTCGGCACGCTGATCTCGCTGTTTTGGGGCACGCTGGGCTTCGCGCTGTTGAGCGCGCGCAACCTCGGCGACCGAGGCGACCACTTCGGACGAGGCGCGCTGTTCTTCGCGGCGGGCGGCCTGTTCTCCGCGATGGGCGTGCTGCTGATGTTCTACGCGCTGGGGCTGGGACAGGTCGTGGTGATCTCGCCGGTGCTGGCGACGAACCCGCTGTTCACGCTGCTCTTTGCCTCGATCTTCCTGCGCGGCGTGGAGCGCATCACGCCGCGGGTCGTCCTGGGCGCGCTGCTCGTCGTGGCGGGCGTGGTCGTGTTGAGCGCCTTCTAGCGGGCCACCTCGAGGCTTCGTCGAGCGCGCTGACGGCGGCACCCCACCCCTGCCCTCCCCCCGTACAGGGGGAGGAGTCAGAAGAGGCGGCTCCCGCTCACGCCGCCGAAATCGTAGAGTGACTGGGTGGTCTGGGCCCGTAGCTCAATTGGCAGAGCAGTGGGCTTTTAACCCATCGGTTCAGGGTTCGAGTCCCTGCGGGCCCACCAACCACTCCCCCGCCCCGCTCCCCGGCTACAGCCCCGACAGCAGCTCGATGACGTTGCCATCGGGGTCGCGCGCGTAGGTGAGCATCACGCCAGGGCGCACCTCCAGCGGCTCGCAGTCAAACAGGACGCCCGCCGCGGAGAGCCGCGCATACTCGGCGTGGACGTCGTCCACCGCGAAGCAGAAGTGGTTGATGCCGTGGTCGACGGCGGGCGCGTCGGTCGCCTTCGGCCGTCCCGCGGGCACGGTGTACTGGCGCAGCTCGAGGCGCATCCCCTCGCGCAGCATCATCGCGTGCTCCGCCGTGGACCCGGTGGCGTGCAGCTGGCGGTCACGCACCGCGTTGCCCGGCCCCCAGTTGCTGCGGTCGATGACCTCGAAGCCGAAGAGCGTGGTGTAGAACGTGATCGCCCGCTCGATGTCCGGCGTCGAGATCCCCACGTGGTGCAGCGGTCCGATCATCCCCGTCCCCCCTCGGTCCCAGCCTCGCGCACCTCGGTCGAGGCGCCTGTGTACGGTGCCGCACATCCCCGCGCGAGCGCAACGCCAGCACGTATAGGAAGATGCGACGACGACACACGAACAGCACGAGGAGCGACGCATGGCTGACCAGAAGGTGGCGCTGGTGACCGGCGCAGGGACGGGCATCGGCCGGGCGGTCGCAGTGGCGCTGGCGGGCGAGGGCTACTCGCTCGTCCTCGCCGGGCGGCGCGCGGACCCGCTGCGGGCGACCGCCGCGCTCCTCGGCGAGAGCACGCCCGGCGGCATGGAGCACCTCGTCGTGCCGACGGACATCGCCGACGAGGAGTCCGTGGACGCGCTGTTCGAGGCGATCCGCGGCGCGTACGGTCGCCTCGATCTCCTGTTCAACAACGCGGGCATCGGCGCGCCGCCCGTCCACTTCGAGGACCTGACGTTCGACCAGTGGAAGAGCGTGGTGGACGTGAACATCAACGGCGCGTTCCTCTGCGCGCAGGGCGCGGTGCGCCTGATGATGAAGCAGACGCCCAGCGGCGGCCGCATCATCAACAACGGATCGATCGCCGCGCACGCTCCTCGACCGAACGGCGCGCCGTACACCACGACGAAGACCGCGATGACCGGGCTCACCCGCGCGCTCGCGCTCGATGGCCGTCGCATGGGGATCACCTGCGGTCAGATCGACATCGGCAACGCCGCGACAGAGATGACCGCGCCGATGCAGGCGGGCATCATCCAGCCCGACGGCTCGACGAAGGTCGAGCCCACGATGAACGTCGAGGACGTAGCGCGCGCCGTGGTCTACATGGCCAGCCTGCCCCCGGAGGCGAACGTGCTGTTCATGACCGTCATGGCCGCGAACATGCCGCTGGTCGGCCGCGGCTAGCCCCTCCTGCGCCTCGAAGCGGCGCCTCGATGCGCCCTCGCACGGCCGATATCACGATGCGTGCAGAGATTGCGCCCCGGCACTAGGATGCGGGCGGCAGGAGACAGACTCGACGTCCGAGCGGGCATCCTCGCCACTCCGAACAGCCAGCCCAGGAGGCCAGTGTGAGCGTTCCCGAAGTCATCGATGTCCACGTGCATTACACGCGCAACCGGCAGCAGGAGAAGGTCGTCTTCAACCACCCCGGCTGGCCGGACGAGTGGTACAACGCGAACCCGGAAGGCATCTCCGAGTGGTTCCGTGAAGAGGGCCTGTCGCACATCTTCGCTATCAACTACATCGACATCAATCGCATCATCGACAACCGCGTCGCGCGCCTCGCACCGGGCAGCGCGGAGGAGGCCGAGGCCCGCAAGGACCTGCAGGGCCAGATGACCGACCGCGTCCGCCAGTTCAACCAGTGGGTGTGCGAGTACGCCGCGAGCGAGAGCCGCGTCACGCCGTACGTGAACGTCGACATCGGCGTCTTCTACGGGGATCAACAGGCGATGATGGACGAGCTCGACACCCGCCTCGCCGCCGGTGCGAAGGGCGTGAAGATCCACCCCGGCCTGTCGAGGTTCTACCCCGGTGACGAGAAGATGTTCCCGCTCTACGAGAAGCTCTCGTCCCTCGGCGTACCGATCCTCAGCGACTCGGGTGCGGCGGGCGGCAAGGGGCCCGAGGGCTCGGGCCCCTACGGCGAGCCGGTGAACTTCTACCCGGTATTCGAGAAGTTCCCGAACCTGCGCTTTATCATGGCGCACCTCACCACCGCGTTCTGGGACGAGCGCATCGACCTCGCCAGGCGATTCCCGCAGGTGCAGTTCGACATCTCGGGCGGCTTCTTCCAGCCGAACGGCAACGGCCGCGCGCGCGACGCGCACCGCTGCGTCCCGATCGAGGATGCCGCACGCTTCCTGAAGACGATCGGCACCGACCGCTGCATGTTCGGTACCGACGCGCCGGGCTCCGAGGTGCGCGGCTACGTCCGCACGATCATGGGCATCGACCTCTCGGACACCGAGAAGGAAGACATCCTGGCGAAGAACGCGCGCCGCTTCATGGACATAAAGTAGCGCGCTTACCTCGTACGGCTCGCATACACAGAGACCGCCCCGTGAGGTGCGGTCTCTTCATGCTCGGGCGAGAAAGCAACGCCATTACTCAGAGATCATGCTTTCCAGTAGTACGGAACCTGGTCGATCGAAGCGGACACGCCCTGCGACTGGAACTCGAGAACGTTGCGCACGGACGGCTGGTACGCGGTCAGCACGGGACCGTTCGGCAGCGGCACGTTGTACATGCGCTCAGCGAGGTAGTCCTGCACGTCGAGGATCTGCTGGCGGCGTTCCTCACGGTTCGTGTTCGCGTTGATCGTGGTGACGAGATCGGTGAGCCGCGGATCGTTGATCTTGCCGGAGTTGCGCGGCGAAGACGGCAGGTACATCGCCGAGAGGTAGTTGCCCGGCTCGCCCAGCGACTGCTGGATCGCGGCCATCCCGCGGAAATTGCCGGGAATCGTGCTGCGGAGGAACACCGTGCCGTAGTCCTCGATCGTCGTGCGCAGATTGATCCTGATCTCGCGCAGGTGCTGGGCGACGAGGCGCGCGTTCAACGGGTAGCCGCCTCGGAACGCGCCGGAGGAGTGCCACTCGACGCCGAAGCCGCCGCCCCATCCCGCGGCGTCCATGAGCTTCGCCGCCTCGGACGTGTTGAACTTGAACGACGCCGCGCGGTCGGGCTTCATCTGCTTGGCTTCGAGCGAGTAGCCAGTGATGCCCCACGGCAGGAACCCGTCCCATGTGTACGGGACATCGAGGCCCGCCGCCTTCATGTCCTTGAGCCCGAACGACTCGTCCAGCATCGCGTCGCGGTTGATCGCCATCGACACCGCGCGGCGCACACGCACGTCGCGCCACGGCGGCTCGAAATCGAGGCCGGAGAACGTGATGTTCTGGATCTGCATCGGCGGCGACTGGTCGATGACGACGCCCTTGATCCCGTCGCGCACGCGCTTCAGATCCGCCGAGCCGATCGACAGCGCGTCGAGGCCGCTCGCGAGGAACTGCGATACCGCGGCGGGCGTGTCGCGAAGGATGCTGACCTCGATGCCGTCGACGAAGGGGCGGTCGGTGCCGAGGTGCCACTCCGGGTTGCGGAGGTAGCTGATCTGCGTGCCGGGCTCGTACGACTTGAGCATGAACGGGCCCGAGCCCACCATCTGCCGCGCCGGATCGAACGCCTTGCCCGTCTCGACGGGCATGATCATCAGCGCGCGCGCGTCCGCTAGCACCTGCGCGAAGGCGCCGAACGGCTCCTTGAGCTCGAACGTGACCGTGCGCTCGTCCGGCGTCTCGATCGACTGCACCATCGACAGCAGCGGCGCGTCCGAGCTCGCACCCGGCACGTCGCCCCGCCCGAGCATCCGCTCGAACGAGTACTTCACATCCGCCGAGGTCATGACGCGCCCGATGGGCTGCGTGAACTTCGCGCGGGGGTTGAGGCGGACGACGAACGTCTGCGCGTCCGGAGCCTGCGTGAACTCGGCGGCGTCCGGGACGGTGTTGAAGTTGGCGCGCGGCTTGCCCGGCCCCGACTCGTACGCGAGCAGGCGGCTGTAGACCGGCGCGCCCGCGACCTTCGCCGAGCCGCCCGTGTTACCCGGCTGGTCGAGGCTGCCCGGGTCGGCCGGCAGCGCGATCCGCCACATGCCACCTCGACGGATCGAGGGCGTGGGCGCCGCGGTGGGCGTGGAGGAAGCGACGGTGCGTGTCTCGCCCACAGTGGGGATGGAGACGGCAGGGGTGCGGTCGCAGCCGATCAGCGCGGCTGCGGATAGCCCGGCTGCGGCGCTGCCCGCTGACACCAATAGCCGTCGGCGGGAGAGCCGGCGGCCAAAGGGGTGCGAACCGTCGTTGTGAGGTCCCGGCATGAACATCCTTCAGCGCGGCGTGGGAGCGGTATGTGCAGGATAGCAATGCCGCCTCGGCACGGGCGAATCTCCCTGCCTCGACCGCCCGGCTGACACGGCGAGGGCCGGCTGATGGCCGGCCCCCGCGCGAACATCGAGGTGTCGAGGCTAGGCGACGGCGCCCGTGGCCCGCAGCGAGGCGATGCGCGCCGCGTCGTAGCCGATCTCGCCCAGCACGGCGTCCGTGTGCTCGCCGAGGAGCGGCGGACCGAGGCGGATCTCCGCCGGCGCCTGGTCGAGCTGCCACGCCGGGCTCACCTGCTGGATGGTGCCGCGCACCGGATGCTCCACCGTCCGCACCACGTCCTGCTCGAGGATGCCGGGGTCCTGATAGAGCGTCCCGTAGTCGTGGACGGGGGCCCACTGGAGGCCGAGCTCCATCATCTTGTCGTAGACCTCGGCGTAGGGCTTGCTCTTCAGCTCGCGCGCGACCAGCGGGCGCAGCGTGGCGTTGTCCTGCTGGCCCAGCGGACGCTCGGCCGTCGCGGGGTACGTCGTGTGCATCTCGTCGAGGATGCCGAGCCACTCGGCGACCTTGTCGATCGCCTTCGGGTCGCGGGCGAAGTTGAAGCCCATCTCGACGCGCTGCCCCGCCGTCTCCATGCCCTGTGCCGGCGGCTCGAGGTGCGAGATGTAGAACCCGCCCGACGAGGTATCGTCCGGATCGCTGAACGAGGTGAGGTAGTTCTGCTGCGTCGCGACCATCGCGCGGAGGTACGACGTCTCGATCTGCTGACCGACACCGCTCTTGTTCCGCCAGTACATCGCCGCAAGGATCGCCTGCACGGCGTACAGCGACGCCGTGACGCCCGCGTAGTTCGACCCGTAGCGCAGCGGCGGCTGCCCGCGCTGACCGAGGAACCTCGGCAGGCCCGAGCGCGCCTGCACCGTCAGGTCGGTCTCCTGCAACTCCGCGTCGGGGCCGGATCGTTCTACGGTCGAGATGTCGCAGTAAATCAGACGCGGGTTGAGCACCTCAAGCGTCGCGTAGTCGAGGCCGAGTCGCGCCGCGTCCGCCGCGTGCGGAAACGAATGCACGAGGATGTCCGCGCGCTGCGCGATCTCCAGCACGATCGCGCGCCCCTCGGCGCTTTCGATGTCCACCGCGATGCTGCGCTTGTTGCGGTTCATCGCCATGAACAGCGGGCCATCGCCGTGGTTGAACGGGCCGCCGAGTTGGCGCGCCCAGTCACCGGTAATCGGCTCGACCTTGATCACGTCGGCGCCCGCGTCGCCCAGCTGCATCGCCGTGAACGGCGCGCCATCGCCCTGAGTGAGATCGAGCACGAGGCTCCCGGTCAGCGGTCCGGCCATCTTCGTATCCCCTCGACTGTGTGGTCCCGTAGCGAGACGGACGAGGTGATCCCGTCCGCCTCGCGAATGCGTGCGATGTGTCTAGCTGGCGGCGGTGCTGCCCGCGGGCACGCGCCCGATCTCGGCGAGTACCGAATCACCGTGCTCGTTCATCTTCCCAGCCAACGGACCGTACACCGCGGGTGTCTTGCTCAACGTCCATGGCACCTCGTTCGTGCGCACCCAGCCGACGTCCTCGTGCGTGCGCGTGACGATGAGGCTGTTCGCCACGACCTGCGGGTCGTCGTACAGATCCTCGATGTCCATGTTCACGCGGCTGCACGGCACCCCGGCCGCGCGCAGTTTCTCGAGCCAGCGGTGCCCCTCGAAACGCAGCATCGCCTGCTCGAGGATCGGGACCAACTCCGCGCGATGCTCGACGCGCAGCGCGTTCGTCGCGAAGCGCTCGTCGTCCGCGAGCTTCGGCAGCAGGATCGTGGTGCAGAAGGCGCGCCACGATGCCTCGTTCGGGCAGTCGACGGCGATGTACGTGTCGGCCGTCTTGAACGCCTGCGACGGCACGCAGTACGCGGACGCGCTGCCCATCGGCTCAGGCACCTCGCCCGACGCGAAGTACTCCTCCGACCGGACGGCCGCGAGGGCGTGCAGCGTGCGCAGCTGCGAGCAATGCACCCACTGCGCCTCGCCGGTGCGGTCGCGCTCCATGAGGCCCATGATCAGCGCCTGCACCAGCGTCAGCGGCGAGGTGAAGTCGATCACGATGAAGCGCGGGCGCTCGCCGGGGCCACCCGGCGGGCCGTTCAGCGAGTAGTACCCCTCCATCGCCTGCGAGTACCCGTCCGTCGAGGCCAGCGGTCCGTAGCGTCCGGCCTCGCCGAAGCCACTCGCCGATCCGTAGACGATGTCCGGGTTGATCTTCCGCAGCGACTCGAAGTCGAGGCCGAGGCGCGCCGACACGTCGCGGCGCCAGTTCTCCATGAAGATGTCCGCGCCGCGCACCAGCTCGAGCATCGTTTCGAGGCCCTCGGGCGTCTTCACATCGAGGACAAGGTTGCGCTTGCCGTGGTTCATGCCGACGTGCGGCAGCGGGAAGCCGTTCTTGCGCGGCCCGCCCTGACGCATCATCTCGCCCTGCGGGCGTTCCACCTTGATCACGTCCGCGCCGAGGTCTGCGAGCAGCGCGCCGGCCCACGGCCCCTGCGCTCCCTCCGTCACATCGATGACGCGAATCCCGTCGAGTGGTCCAGCCATGCGGGTGCCCTCCTCTACTCGAGGCTCACCCGGCCTCGAGGACGTCGTGCGAGCGTGGTCACGCGAGTCGATCGCGGATCAGGCCGTCTGTGCGCAGAAGATAACAGAGCGCGGCAACTCGCGCGGCGCGGCGCGGCGCGGCGGCATCGAGGCGAACGGAGCGCGGGGGTATCGAGGACGCGCTACGGAAGCAGCGTGGGGGAGGCGACGGACGATACGTCCGAGGCGACACGGTACAGGTGGTGCTCGATCGGCTCCCCGGAGCGGAACACGCCCGGCAGCCCGAACGACTCGCTCTCATCGATCAAACCGTACACCAGTGCGAAGCGGACGGTCTCGCCGCTGACGGGACAACCGTCCTTCACGCTCGCCGGCACGACCGGCATCGCGTAGAAGCCGATCTTCGTGTTCCCGGTCACCGTCACGTCGGAGGATCCACAGACCGCGCCCTGCGCCGAGATCGCGCGGACGCGCTTCGGCAGCGCGCCGGCCGTGGATTCCGGCAACACGTAGCCGTAGAACACCGCCATCGGCTCGCCGGCGTGTGCCGCCGGAGCGATCGAGGTGAGCGAGCCGACGATCAGCACGAGGCCGACCAGTGCTGCGAGGAGCGTCTTGCGGCCGGTGAGGTGGGCGGCGTGGGTGACGGACATCCTCGTGTGCTCCTTACCGGCCACGCGTGGCGGTACGCGCGCCCGCGACCAGCGCCGCGGCGAGCACGCCCAGCAGCAGGACCATGGAGGTGGAAGCACCGGTCGCGCCGAACAGGCCGGCGTCGCCCGTCTTCGCCGGGGCCGGCGGCGGCGCCGTCGTGCCGCCCGCAGCGACCGTGAGCACGAGGCCCGGCGGCGCGGGGAACTGGCCCCCTTGGAAGGTGAAGCTCTGCGTCACATCGCGGCCGTCGAGCTTGAAGGTGATCTTGTCGCCGTTCGCGACGTTCGAGGCTCCGCCGGACTGGATATCGATCGACCAGTTGCCGGAGGCGTCCACGGCCGCCTTGCCCACGGATGTGGTGCCCTTGAACGCCTCGACGACCTGCGCGGACTTCAGGCCGGAGCCGTACGCCTTGTAGGGAAGCGCGGCCTGCGCGGAAGCGGTGCTCTGCGCGAGCGCGCTCACCAGCACGGCGGCAACGATTGCCGCCATGACCAGCGTTGCGCGAGACGTCGCGAGGTTCCGAATGCGGCCCATCTGCCTACTCCGCCGTGCGTACTGGCACCTCGTCAGAGATGCGTATCGAGGGACTCGTACCCCGGACTCGGCGTGCGCACTGTCGAGGCAGCGCACCCATCGAGTCCGACGGAACGAATCGAGGCCCGATGGCCCCGGGGCGAACCCCAGGACCACCAGACCTCGGGTCAAACTAGCGGCCGCGGGTCGCGGTGCGGGCGCCG